>NZ_BAAIIX010000003.1:0-328404 GCF_054589375.1 Polaribacter sp. OB-PA-B3 | reverse complement strand
TACTATGAGGTATTAATCTTCATTTCTAAAGGCTATCCCTCTGTAAAAGGTAGGTTCTATACGCGTTACGCACCCGTGCGCCGGTCGTCATCTGTGCAAGCACAATGTTACCCCTCGACTTGCATGTGTTAAGCCTGCCGCTAGCGTTCATCCTGAGCCAGGATCAAACTCTTCATTGTATATCTTAAATATTTTAATGAATAAGTTTCAAAAGAATTTACATTATTAATAATGTGGTTATTCTACTCTTTGTTTACGCTGTCAATTTCAATATTTTCAATGAACTTTTAAGGTATTAAAACTCGCTCTTTAAAAACAAACCTTAAATCTTAATCTTGTAGAAATGATAGAATCGAACTACCTAACTTTTTATCGTTATTCCAAAATCTCTCTGAACGTTTTTACTATCTCGTTTAGCGGGTGCAAATATAAAACTTATTTCTAATCTAACAAGAAAAAATAAATCTTTTTTTTTAAATTAATTTCTAAACCCGAAACCTTAACTTTTTTCCGAAAAAATCGGACTGCAAAGATACATTCTTTTTTATTTATAATCCTAATTAAAATTTACTTTTATTTTACAAGGATTTTAAATAAAGATAACACGTTAATGAACTTGACTAAAAAGATAATTCTTTGTTAGCGGGTGCAAACATACAACCTCTTTTTAATTACACAACTATAATTTGTTGTTATTTTAAACTATTTTTAACATAAACGTAAAACTAATTAAAAATCAACAACTTACAATTTATAAATTATTTTAAATTTTAGACAAAAATTAATATTTGATTTATAAAAAATGATAATTAAGTGTAATCTTATGGATTTAATATAATCATATTAAAAGATAAGGAACAGAAAATACATACAAGTATATGCTTACATAAATGCAAAAATGCTGGCAAACTTGCTGTGTTAGGGATTGAAATGACATCCTTTTTATGTAAATCACCTATAAGCAAGTAAAAATTAAGTGAGTTTTTATCCAAAAAATTAATTAATTAAAGAAATATAGACTCATAAAAAGATATAATGTAAAGCCCGACCACGATTTTTTTCGTGGTAACACCAAAAAATACATCGATTATTTTTTCTTATTTCTTTTTTTAAGCATCTTAGAAAACATCTTTTTATATTCTTCTACATTAATTTTACCTTTTCTTGATGCTATTACTTTTACGTAATCGAAGTTTAGTTTTGTCTTTTGAGCTTCTAATTTATATTCTTGAAATGCTCTTTGTAATACGTCTTCTATTAAATAATCTTCGTTATTAGACTCTGGATGGTATTCAGTTTTTAAAGATAACTTAAAAATATTTGCAGTTGTATTGTACCAAAACGCTTTCCAACCGCTTCTTAAACCTTTAATATTGTTAAAAGCTGTTTCGCCTGTTTGACGATGAATTAATTTTATCAGAATTCGACCTTCTGTAGTGGTCATTTTCTTAATCTGATCTGTGAATTCTCCTTCGATATATTTTTGAACTAACTTTGTATACTTTCTACGTTTACTTTTCGAATCTATTTTTTCTAATCGTTTATTTAAACTGTCTAATCTTTGAGATGCCAATTTTGCATAAGGATATGCTTTATAAACTTTTTTTCTAAACCACAAATAGTAACGAATATCTTCTCTTGAAGTAAATTTATGTTTAGGTAACAATGCAATTTCATTTAATTGTATTACTACAGAATCGCCAGGTTTTACAAAAATGTAATCTTCTAAGTTTTTGGGTAAGGAATCTACTTCTCTTTTCTGTGCAAAACTGCATATAGAAATAGACATTATATATATGTATAGTAAATGTTTCAAAAAAAAATGATATTTGTATTTCTTTATGTCTTCTGCAAATTAAATACCAAAGTACATTTATTCACTTATTTTATCTATAAATTCTTGTTCTGAAATAATAGAAATTCCTAAATCTTGTGCTTTTGTTAATTTACTTGGTCCCATATTATCGCCAGCTACAACAAAAGTTGTCTTTTTAGATATTGATGAACTTACTTTTCCGCCGTTATCTTCAATAGCTTTTTTAAGTTCGTTTCTAGACATTTGATGAAATACACCAGAAACTACAAAAACTTGATCTTTTAAAATTTCTGTTTGATTTTCTAAACTTTCTGCGGAAACTTCTAATTGTAATCCGTAGGATTTTAATCTATCTATTAATTGAATATTACCTAAATCTGATGAAAAATCTAAAATACTTTGTGCAATTCTATCTCCTATTTCATCTACATTTATTAATTCTTCTAATGATGCAGACATTAAGTTGTCTATAGATTTAAAATGCTTTGCTAACTTTTTTGCTACTGTTTCTCCTACAAATCTAATACCTAAAGCAAATAAAACTTTTTCAAACGGAATTTGTTTTGACTTTTCTATTCCGTCAATCATATTTTTAGCAGATTTTTCTGCCATTCTTTCTAAAGGAATAATTTGAGCAACTTTTAAATCATACAAATCTGCATAGTTCTGAATTAAACCTTCTTTTCGCAATAAATCTACAGTTTCACCTCCTAGACCATCAATATCCATTGCTTTTCTAGAGATAAAATGCTGAATTCTGCCTGTTATTTGTGGTGCACAACCAAATTGATTAGGGCAATAATGTTTGGCATCTCCGTCTGTTCTTACTAATTCGGTATTACATTCTGGACAATGTGTTGCATATTGAGTTGGCTCTGAGTTTTCTGGACGTTTAGCAAAATCTACCTCAATTATTTTCGGAATAATCTCACCTCCTTTTTCAACAAAAACAGTATCATTAACTCGAATATCTAATTTTTCTATTTGATCTGCATTATGTAAAGACGCTCTTTTAACGGTTGTACCTGCTAATTGCACTGGTTGTAAATTTGCTACTGGCGTAATCGCGCCTGTTCTACCTACTTGATATGTAATTTCTTCTAAGATTGTAGAAACTTGTTCTGCTTTAAATTTATAGGCTATTGCCCAACGTGGCGCTTTTGCTGTGTAACCTAATTCTTCTTGTTGTTGAAGATTGTTAACTTTAATTACAATTCCGTCTGTTTCGTATGGTAATTCATGACGTTTGGCATCCCAGAAATTAACAAACTCGAAAACTTCATCAATAGACTTTGCTAACTTTATAGTATCCGGAACTTTAAAACCAACCTTTCTTGCATTTTCTAAACTCTCGAAATGGGTTTTAAATTTTCTTTCTGATGTTACCACTTGATATAACAAACAATCTAATGGTCTTTTTGCAACTTCTGTACTGTCTTGTAATTTTAAACTTCCGCTTGCGGTATTTCTAGGATTTCTATATTCTTCTTCGCCATTTTCTAATCGTTCTGCATTCATTTTATTGAATCCGTCTAATGGAAGAATAATTTCACCACGCATCTCAAAATCAGAAATAAAATCTTTTTTTATTGATAATGGTAAAGATCTAATCGTTTTTACATTATTAGTTACTTCATCTCCTTGAAAACCATCACCACGAGTTACCGCTTTTATAAATTTACCGTTTTCGTAGGTTAAATTTATTGAGGCTCCGTCAAATTTAAGTTCGCAAGTAAATTCTAAATCAGAACTTCCTAAAACTTTTTCTATACGCTTTTCCCAATCTAATAAATCTTCTTTAGAATACGAATTATCTAAAGAATACATTCTATTTTTATGAACAACTGTCTTAAAATTTTTAGTAACTGTGCCTCCTACTCTTTGTGTAGGCGAGTTTGCATCAAAAAAAATAGGGTTTTCTTTTTCTAACTTTTCTAACTCTTTTAATTTAATATCGAAGTCGAAGTCTGAAATTGTAGCATTATCTAATACATAATAATTGTAATTATGATTATTTAATTCTTCTCTAAGGTTTTCTATTTTTTGCTGAACAGTCATTTTAATTTTAAAATTTACTTTCGAATTGAAGTGTGCAAGAATAACATCAAAAATAATATAATAAATAGAACTATAAACAAGGTTGCTATGCAAAATAGGTAATTTACCTATATTCTTTACATAACTACCTAATTAACTTTGTATTAACCAAATAATTATATCTAAAATTGCAGTTATTAAAAATTATTAAACTTTTTATTTAGGGAAAATCATGCAAAAGAATTATTCGATTTATAAATATTATATAAAGAATCGATTAGTTAAAAAGATGAATTTAAATGAATTCCCCCCAAAATCATTTAAACTAAGAATTATGAATGAAAATGTACAAAAACTAAAAAAATTAGAAATCGACAGATCTGGTAATGGATTCTTGACAAATTTTAACCAATGGAATATTGAAGTTGGAGAAATGATAGCAAAAGAACACAATATTAATCTAACAAATACTCATTGGGATATTATTTCTTGGATACAAGAACTTTATAAAGCAAAAAAAGAGGTTTCTATTGAAGCAATTATTAAAACTGAAATAGTGAATACAAATGAACTCTTCGATTTATTTACTGATGATCCGATTTTGGTTTCTACAAAAATAGCGGGATTACCTTGCTTAACTAAACTTAAAAAAACTGCTTGAGATTAAACTTTTGTTGGCAAACAAATTTAGCCCTGATGGAGCTATTTGTTTGAGCTCTTTTTGAAGTATGAAAAAAAGCGAGTAGCGAGAGCAGGAAATAGCTTCTTATAAAAAAATAAAGCCCAAAACTTAAAAGTATTGGGCTTTTACATTTAACTTTCGTTAAATGAATTTGCACTAAGAGTATTTTAATAATATGTAAATCTTCTAACTTTTGCAATGTGTTTTGCTAAACGAATTACTTGATGTGAATAACCGTATTCATTATCATACCACACATATATTACAATTGTATCTTCATCTGTAAGGGTGGCTTTACTATCAAAAATTGATGGTGCAGTTGTACCAATTATATCAGACGAAACTAATTCGTTGTCTATAGAATATTTAATTTGCTCTACTAAATCACCCTCTAAAGCATATTTCTTAATTAAAGAATTAACGCCTTCTTTAGTAACTTTAGTATTTAATTGTAAATTTAAAATAGCTAAAGATCCGTTTGGTACCGGAACTCTAATTGCATTTGAAGTTAATTTTCCTGCCAATGCTGGTATTGCCTTAGAAACCGCTGCTCCTGCACCAGTTTCTGTAATTACCATATTTAAAGCAGCTGCTCTTCCTCTTCTGTATTTACTATGCATATTGTCTACTAAATTTTGATCGTTAGTATATGCATGTATTGTTTCTAAATGTCCTTTTTTAATACCGTAATTGTCTTCTAAAACTCTTAAAACTGGCGTAATTGCATTGGTTGTACAAGAAGCTGCAGAAAAAATATCTACTTTATCTGGACTGTTTTGTTTGTGATTAACACCATGTACAATATTAGGAACTCCTTTTGCTGGCGCAGTAATTAAAACTTTGCTTGCTCCTTTTGCTTTTAAATGTCTACTTAATGCTGCTTCGTCTCTAAATGCACCTGTGTTATCTATTATTAAAGCATCATTAATATTAAATTTTGTGTAATCTATATCTTCTGGTTGTTTGGCAGAAATCATATAAACTGTTGTACCATTAATAATTAATGCGTTATTTTCTGTATCTACAGTTACAGTTCCTAAAAAATCACCATGTACAGAATCTACACTTAATAATGAGGCTCTTTTTTCTAAAACTGTTTGGTTAATTTCACCACGAGTAACAATTGCTCTTAATCTTAATTGAGAACCTTTACCCATTTTGGTCATTAATTCTCTAGCTAACAAACGACCAATTCTACCAAAACCATATAAAACCACATCTTTTGGCTGAATGTCTTTAGCAACGGTTGCATCTTTTAATTTATTCTGAACAAAGGCTACTTTATCTTCTCCTTTTTTAGCACCCAAATAACATTCGTATGCCAATTTACCAATATCTAATTTTGATGATGGTAATTCTATTTGCTGAATCGCTTTTGCAATATCTAATGCATCTAAAATTGAAATTGGTTTGCTAACAAATTCTTTAGCGTATTCAATTAAGTTTAAAACTTCACTGGCTCTTTTATCTACTAACGGGTTTCTAAAAAGAACTAATTCTATAGATTTATCATACCATAAATCGTTTACGATATTAATAAATTCTACAGTAGCTCTTCTAGTTTGGGCTTGTGATAAAACTTCTTCGTTGTAATTTACTTTTGTTGACATAGTTGTGTTACTATAATTTAATTTTCGGCAAAAGTATTTCTTTTTTTGACAATACGAAATCGATTTCGTTAAAATTTTTAAAATAAAAAAAATCCCGATTAAAAACCGGGATTCTTTACATATTTACTTTAATATATTAATACCTAAAAACATATCTTTCTTTTTCTCCTTCTAAATTTATAACCTCTATATATAAAGGTTGTCCTTTACCTAAAGAAGAGTCTAACAATTGTGAAACTTGATCTGCATTGGTTACTGGTTTTTTATTAATTTTTGTAATGATAAAACCCTCTTTTACTCCGTAATAAATTAAGTTCTTATTACCATTCCTAACTATTTTAACACCATTTTCAATATTAAATTTACGTTTTTCGGCTTTTGTTATGTCTTTTAGGATTATGTTAATACTGCTAGAAATAAAAGTATCTTTCTTGGTAAGTTTAACATTTTTATTGATTAATTCCCCATCTCTTTCTACAGTTAAAACAACTTCATCTCCAGGTCTTTTTGCTGTTAATTGACCTCTAAGTTCAGAAAACTTAGAAATTTTTACATTATTAACTTTCTTTATAATATCTCCTTCTTTCAAACCTGCTTTCTTGGCTCCACTTCCATCTGAAACTGCATCAATTCTTACACCTTCTTCTTTATATTCGCCATCAACATTAATTCCTAAAATTGCTTGCTGTACTTGACCAAATTCTAAAATATCATCAATTATTTTTTTTGCAATATTAGACGGCACCGCGAAAGAATACCCAATAAAAGAACCTGTTTTAGATGAAATTGCTGTGTTAATCCCAATTAATTCTCCTCGAGTATTCACCAAAGCTCCTCCACTGTTACCAGGATTAACGGCGGCATCTGTTTGAATAAAAGATTCTATATTTCTGTTACCTTCTAAATCTCTTCCTTTTGCAGATACAATTCCTGCCGTTACAGTAGATGTAAGATTATAGGGGTTACCAACAGCCAATACCCATTCACCTATTTTAATCGTATCAGAATCCGCAAAAGGAACATAAGGTAGATCTATCTCAGCTTCAATCTTTAGTAGCGCAATATCATTAGCGGCATCTGTACCAATTAATTTTGCAGGATATTTTTTTTGGTTGTTTAGGGTGATTTCTAAATTACTAGCACCGTCTATTACGTGATTATTGGTAACAATATATCCATCCGGAGAAATAATTACACCACTACCTGTACCTACTTGCTCAAATTTTCTAGTACCACTTCCGCTACCATAAAATCTTTCAATCCACGGATTTACTTGTGTTCTAACCGCAGTATTTTTTACGTGTACAACTGCGTGTACTGTACTTTCTGCAGCAATAGTAAAATCTGTTGTACTTTCTACAGCACCCGTGCTTTTATATGTTGGTGTATAATTTGTACGAACAGTTTCAATTGGGCTTAAGGTTCTTTCTACAATTTGTTCTTTATCGAATAGCATTTTATAACCACCTAAAGTAAGTGCTCCTCCTAAAATTGCCATACCTAGAAAACTGAATGCTTTTTTCATTTTTATCGATTTATATTAATTTTTAGTATTCAAATATATAATTTTAACATATTCAAAAAATCTGTTTAACTTGTTTTTAACTGACTTTAACCACTTTTTAACATCCCTTATTTAGTACCTAAATTCCTATATTTGCAAAATGAATTTAACTTTTTATAAATACCAAGGCACCGGAAATGATTTTGTGATGATAGATAACAGAACAAAAACCTTTCCAAAACAAAATACTGACATAATTTCACATTTATGCGATAGAAATTTTGGCATCGGTGCAGATGGCGTTATTCTTATTGAAGAGGATGCGAATTCTGATTTTAGAATGATTTATTACAATGCCGATGGTAGCGAAACATTTTGCGGTAACGGCGGTAGATGTGCTGTTGCCTTTGCTAAACAGTTACATATTATTGATAATAAAACGAATTTTGTAGCTGTTGATGGACCTCATTTTGCTGAAATAAAAAATGACATTATTTCAATAAAAATGATTGATGTAGATACAATAGAAGTTAAAGAAAATGCTGTTTTTACATACACAGGAACACAACATCATGTTGAATTAGTTGATAGCTTAAATGATTATCCTGTTTTTGAAAACGGAAAAAAAATCAGACACTCTTATAAGGATCCTGGTAGTAATGTCAATTTTGCAGAAATGATTGATGATGCAACTTTTAGAGTTAGAACATATGAAAAAGGAGTTGAAAATGAAACTTTAGCATGCGGAACCGGTGTAACTGCTGTTGCGATTGCAATGCATAAAATTAAAAAAACTACCAAGAATCATATTTATTTACCTGTAGAAGGTGGTAATTTAGAAGTTTCTTTTAATGAAAACAATGGAGTTTATACAGATGTTTATCTAAAGGGTCCGGCAACTTTTGTGTTTAAAGGAGAAATTGAAATTTAATGGAAACTTTAAAAGGAAATACTCTTTATTTAAGAGCTTTAGAACCAGAAGATTTAAATTTTTTATATGATATAGAAAATAATGAATCTTTTTGGGAAGTTAGTCACACTCAAACTCCGTTCTCCAAATTCATTCTAAAACAATACTTAGAAAACGCACATTTAGATATTTACGAGGCAAAACAACTTCGTTTAGTAATTGTAGAAGCTTCAAGCAACTTACAAATTGGCGCTATTGATTTATTCGATTATAATCCGTTACATAAAAGAGCTGGAGTTGGTATAGTCATCCATCCAGAATATCAACAAAAAGGTTTTGCTCAAGAAAGTTTAGCTATTTTGATAAATTATGCATTTACCCATCTTAATTTACATCAACTTTATGCGAATATAACTTCTAAAAACACCAACAGTCTTAATCTTTTTACTAAAATGAATTTTAAAGAAATGGGACGAAAAAAAGATTGGATTTTATGCAATGGGAAATTTATTGATGAAATTTCATTTCAATTGATAAAACAGTAACTTTGCCCACTAAAACATATTTAATTGAAAAAAATACTATACATTTTATTAGCGCTATTTATAGTTGGTTCTTTATTTGGTTATAATTATTATCAAAAAATTTTTGGAACTGCTATTACAAAAGATTACATTTTATTTATACATTCTGATAATAGCTTGTTAGATATAAAAAAAGAATTGGAAACTGTTTCTAAAAGTCCGGAAACATTTTTATGGGTAGCTGCCAAAAAGAGTTTTGCAACACCAAAACCAGGAAGATATGTTCTAAAAGAAGGAATGTCTAATAACGACCTTGTAAATATGTTACGAAGTGGTAGACAAACACCATTTAAACTTTCTTTCAATAACCAAGATACTTTAGAGAAATTTGCTGGTAGAATTGCAGAACAAATAGAAACAGATTCTATTTCTCTTCTAACAGCCTTTAAAGACGAAACTTTTTTAAAAGAAAATAATTTAAACGAAAAATCTGTACTTCAAATTTTTATACCAAATACTTATGAATTTTATTGGACAGTTAGTCCTGAAAAATTTAGAAGTAAAATGTTGGTTGCATACAAGCGTTTCTGGACTAAAAATAGAGAAGCAAAAGCAGCCAAACTAAATCTAACCAAAAGCGAAGTAATTACTCTAGCATCTATTGTTCAAAAAGAAACAGCTCAAAAAAGCGAAAGACCAATTGTTGCAGGTTTGTATTTAAATCGATTAAGAAAAGGAATGCCTTTACAAGCGGACCCTACAATTATATATTGTGTAAAAGAAGTAAAAGGACAAGATTATGTTGTTAAAAGAGTTTTAACTGTAGATTTAAAAATTAACTCGCCATATAACACCTATTTAAATAAAGGCTTACCTCCTACTTTAATTGCAATGCCAGATATTTCTGCAATTGATGGAGTTTTAAATGCCCAAGAACACAACTATTACTATATGTGTGTTAATGTAGATAAATTAGGCTATCATGCTTTTGCTAGAACATTATCTCAACACAATCGTAATGCTGCTAAATATCATCAATGGTTAAATAAGCAAAAAATTAATAGATAGTTTCAATATAATAGTTACTATGATTTTAAAAACCAAAGTGTTAATAAAATTCTTAATTTTATCAGCAACAACTTTTAACGCACAAACCAATAGTTTTTTAAAAAAATCTGATTCTTTAAATTTTAAAAGAAGAAATGCTGTTATAATTAGTGAAAGCGTTTTGGCTGCAGGAACATTGTTTGCTTTAAATGAACTTTGGTATAAAGATTATCCTAGAACTAGTTTTCAATTTAAAAATGATAATAACGATTGGAAACAAATGGATAAAGCAGGCCATTTAATGACCTCTTATTATATAGGTAAAGTTGGTATGGAAGTTTTAGATTGGTCTGGTGTTTCTAAAACAAATCAATTAATTTACGGAGCCACATTAGGTTTTTCTTTTTTAACAGCAGTAGAAATTTTAGATGGATTTTCTAAACAATGGGGAGCATCTATAGGTGATGTTTTGGCTAATGCAGCCGGAACAGGAATATTAGTGGGACAAGAACTATTATGGCAAGAACAAAGAATTACAGTTAAATATTCTTTTCATCAAACAAAATTTGCCAATCAAAGGCCTAATACACTAGGTGAAAATTATATACAAGAATCTCTAAAAGATTATAACGGACAAACCTATTGGCTTTCTGCAAATATTTGGTCTTTTAACAAAGAAAGTAATTTTCCTAAATGGTTAAATGTTGCATTAGGTTATGGTGCAGAAGGAATGTTGTATGGACAAACGAAACCAACCAATGCAATTCCGCAGGATCCTTACAGACAATTTTATTTAAGTTTAGATGTAGATTTGACGAAAATTTCCACAAAATCAAAATTTTTGAAATCTGTATTTTCTGTTGTGAATTTCATAAAGATACCAGCACCTTCATTAGAAATAAATACCAAAGGTAAAATTAAATTCCATTATCTGTATTTTTAACAAGATTTAACACACTGTATATCAATTAGTTTAATATTATATTGTAATTTTGCACCCGCAAAACAGAAAGATACCTATTTTATCAAAAATAAAATACTTTTAATCAGCATAGTAGCTCTTTTTATCAATGCAACACCAATTGATAAGAAAAAAACTAAATTAAAGGAAATTACCTATAATTATAAGGTAACTTTTCCTAGGCATTTTAATAGTGACATTTTTTATCTTAAAAAAGATTTTGTTGCATTTAAAGAAGCAGTTGCGTTTAAAGAATCTCAAGGAAAATACGCTACAGTAAATACATTAGGTTATTTAGGTAAATATCAATTTGGTAGAACTACTTTACAAAGATTTAGAATTTACAATATCCAAGAATTTTTAAACAATCCAGAATTACAAGAAAAAGCATTTGTTGCTTTATGTAAGGTTAATAAATGGATTCTTAGAAAGGATATTAAAAGATCTGTAGGAAAAACAATTAACGGAATTAAAATTACTGAATCTGGTATTTTGGCTGCGGCACATTTAAGTGGAGCTGGAAATGTAAAAAAGTTTTTACGAAGTAATGGTTCAATAAGGTTTTCTGATGCTTATGGCGCTTCAATTCAGTCTTACTTAAAAAGGTTTTCTGGCTACAATGTGTCTATTATTAAAGCAGATAAGAACGCTAGAGTTTAATATTCCTTATTTGTGAATTATAAAGATAGCAGGTTTTTTGTGTAAGTCTGGTGTTTGAAATTTCCAATCTTTAATTGACAATGTTTTAATATATTCTGATGGTAATGTAATATCTGCAGCAATACATAAATTAGTTGTTGGTGCTAATATAGCCTTTAAATCTGCAAACATTTTTTCATTTCTATACGGAGTTTCAATAAAAATTTGAGATTGATTCTTATCTTTAGATAACTTTTCTAAATCTTTTAAAGCTCTTTTTCTGTCTCCTTTATCTATTGGCAAATACCCATTAAATGCAAAATTTTGACCGTTCATTCCAGAACTCATCATTGCCATTAAAATAGAACTTGGGCCCACCAATGGTACTACTTTAATATTTTTTTCGTGCGCCATTTTTACAATAGTTGCTCCTGGATCTGCCACTGCAGGAACACCAGCTTCTGAAAGTAAACCAACATTTATTCCTTCACTACAAACATCTAAATACTTTCTTGTTTCCATTTCGTCTGCATACTTATCTAAAGACATCAATTGCAAAGAAGGTTGCGATTTTTTAGGCGAAATTTTCTTAATAAATCTTCGAGCTGTTTTTTCGTTTTCTACAATATAATAATCAATTTCTTCTACTACTTTTTTTACAGATAAAGGCATAACCTCTAATGGTTCAGTATCTCCAAGAGTTGTCGGTATTAAATAGAGTTTACCAATCATAATTATATATTTTTAGAAACTTGTATATTTTAAGTTAAATATTATAAAGATTTAGCAATAACAGTACATGCTTTATCTAGCATATTATAAACGTTTTCGAAACCAGAATCCCCGCCATAATATGGATCTGGAACAGAAAGATTCTTTGAAGGTTCAGATTCATTTAAAATTAATCTTACTTTTTTTGCATCAGCATCATTTCTACTTAATGCAAGAATATTATTTAAGTTACTGCTATCCATTGCATAAATAATATCAAAAGAATCAAAATCTGAAACTGTAAATTTTCTTGCAGATTGGTTTGTGATATCGATGTTGTATTTCTTTGCAACGGCTATAGAGCGTTCATCTGGCAAATTACCTACATGATAAGCTGCTGTACCTGCAGAATCTACAAAAACTTTTTTAGAATCTACTTTCGATTTTAAAATACCTTCTGCTAAAGGAGATCTACAAATATTTCCTAAGCAAACCATTAGTATTTTTTTCATCAAAATTTATTTGTGTTTTTTCAAAAAACTTAGAAAGTTAACTTTTTAGTTAAATCTTCTACATATTTTTTGAATTGCTTATCTGTTTCGGTTAAATTATCTACCGTTTTACAAGCGTGTAAAACTGTTGCATGATCTCTTTGCCCTATTTGATTACCAATACTTGCCAAAGAAGTTTTTGTTAATCTTTTAGCAAAATACATTGCCAATTGACGAGCTTGTACAATATGACGTTTTCTAGTTTTAGATTGCAATGTAGCTACATCCATATCAAAATACTTAGAAACTTCTTTTTGAATGTAATCTATAGAAACTTCTTTCTTTGTATTCTTAACAAATTTATCTACAATTTGTTTTGCCAATTCTAAAGAGAATTCTTTTCTGTTGAAAGAAGCTTGAGCAATCATAGAAATAATTACACCTTCTAATTCTCTTACATTAGATTTGATATTTTTTGCGATATACTCTACAATTTCTTCTGGCATTTCTACACCATCTCTAAACAACTTATTGTCTAAAATAGAAATTCTAGTTTCGTAATCTGGTGCTTGTAATTCTGCAGATAATCCCCATTTAAATCTAGATAACAAACGTTGCTCTATGTCTTGCATATCTACAGGCGCTTTATCTGAAGTTAAAATTACTTGCTTACCATTTTGATGTAAATGATTAAATATATGGAAGAATACATCTTGTGTACCTGCTTTACCAGACAAAAATTGTACATCATCAATAATTAATACATCTATCATTTGATAGAAATGAATAAAATCATTTCTAGTATTAGATTTTACAGAATCTATAAATTGCTGTGTAAATTTTTCCGAAGAAATATACAAAACAGTTTTATCTGGATATTTATCTTTAATATCAACACCAATAGCGTGTGCTAAATGCGTTTTACCTAACCCTACTCCTCCGTAAATTAACAACGGATTAAAAGAAGTGCCACCAGGCTTATTTGCAACTGCCATACCAGCAGACCTTGCCAATCTGTTAGAATCTCCTTCTACAAAATTTAAAAAATTATAATTTGGATTTAATTGCGACTCTACTTTAACTTTCTGTAAACCAGGAATTACAAACGGATTTCTTAATTCTCTCTTATTAGACTCTAAAGGCACAGTAACTTTCTGTGGTTTTAAAGGGTCTCTGTTAGAACTAGGAATTTTAACAATTTGCGGTCTATTACTACTGTAATTGTTTTCCATTTTTACATCGTAAATCAATTTGGCATCACTACCTAATTGCCTTACCAATGCTACTCTTAAAAGTTTTATGTAATGTTCTTCTAACCATTCATAGAAAAACTTACTTGGCACTTGTATAGTTAAAGCTTCTCCTGAAAGTTTTACGGGCTTAATAGGTTCAAACCATGTTTTGTATGCTTGTGGTTTGATATTGTCCTTTATAAAAGACAAGCATTCATTCCAAACTGAGTCAGCAGTTAAAGTCATTTATTATTTTTGGTACTATTTTGATTATTAATTTTTGGGCGAAAAAAGAGAACTTGCCTGCTTTCTTAGGTTGTACAAAAGTGTGAATAAAATTCAGTATAAAAAAATCAATTTGCTATTGATTATTAACTTTTTTTTACGTAAAATGCTCAAATAAATTCTATCTATAACAATTGAAAAAATCATCAACAAAAACAAGAATTAGATATTCTGAAACAGACCAAATGGGTGTAGTATATCACGGTAATTACGCGCAATTTTTTGAACTTGGTAGAACAGAATGGCTTCGCTCTTTAGGCGTTACTTACAAAGATATGGAAACTAATGGTATAATACTACCAGTTATTTCTTTAAACTGTAATTTTATTAAATCTGCACTTTATGATGATGTTTTAACAATACACACTTTTTTAAAAAAAGAGCCTTTGGTTAAAATAGAGTTTGATTATGAAATCAAAAATCAAAATAATGAATTAATTTGTACAGGAAACACAGTATTAGCTTTTATTAACGCTGCAAATATGAAACCTACTAGATGCCCAAAATACTTATTAGAAAGCTTAGGTTTTTAGTTATTAATCTAACTTTTTAATTGAAACTTTGTACAAATTATCAAAAATAGAATAGATCTTTTCTGCATCATTTTTACGAACCGAAATTGTGTATTCACAGTTCATTTCTAATTTTTGATGTACAATTTCGATATTTTTTTCTTTAATAACTCTTTGTACGGCATTCATTAAATCGTAATTAAATGTAAGTTTATAAAAAATATTGATGGTTTTTTCTAAAATATCAGAAGCAACAAGTGCCATTTGTGCTGATGTTTTGTAAGCAGAAATCAAACCTCCAACTCCTAGTTTTGTACCACCAAAATAACGGACAGAAACTACTAAAACATTGGTAACTTCAAAAGACTGTATTTGCCCATAAATTGGCATTCCTGCAGAATTATTGGGTTCTCCATCATCATTAGCTCTAAATTTAATTTTCTCAATTCCTAATTGGTAAGCATAACAAAAATGTCTTGCAGTATGATGCTTTTTTCGAAGTTCTTCTAACCTATCTTTTACATCTTCTTCTGTAGTAACAGGAAAAGTATAACCAAAAAATTTACTTCCTTTTTCTTTAAACAAGGTCTCTTCGGATGGTTTTTCAATTGTTTTGTAAGTATCTTCTTTCATCTACGCAATAGTTACCAAAACAATTCCTAAAATAGCCAAAGCCACACCAATCTTGTTCTTTAAACTAAATTTCTCTTTAAAAAGCAACAAGCCAACTAAGGTAGATACAATTACAATAGCTACATTATTAACCGTAAACAACGTAGAACTTTCGAAGTTTTTATTTTGTAGAGCTTTAATTAAAAATACAATAGAAAAATAATTTGGAACTCCTAAAACAACACCTGCAATTATATTTTTCAATCCAAAAGAACTTCTTTTTTTAATTGCTTTGATTATTAAAATTAAGCCACCAAATATTGCTGCAATACCAAATAAGCTTCCAGAAAAAATAGAAACGTCTTGATCTGCAACATGATTTACTTGTACGTGTTTTATTAAAGTATCGATAGCACCAGAACCAATAAATAACAGAATTGGAAATAATAAAGTACCAGAGTTTTCACTTTTTTCTTCTTTTACAGACGATAAATAAACAGCAATAAGAGCAATAACAATACCTAAAACTTTTAAAACAGTTACAGATTCGTTGTATAAAAATATACCAAATAAAACCGGAACAACCACAGACATTTTACCAGCGATAGAAGTCACAGATACTCCGTTTTTTTGCGCTGTCATTGCCATCACAAAAAAGATAGAAATAAATAAAGCTCCTAGAACTAAAGCACCAGGAAACCAAGGTTGTAAATAAATTTCTGAAACAGGTATTTGTCTTTCTGCTAGTAGAAAACCCATAGAAAAAGCCACAATATAATTTACAAATATTGCTTTTAATACATCAACTTTATAAACACCAAAGTATTTAAAAATCACAAACAATCCTGTAGAAAACAAGATACTTAACAATAAAAAAATCAAATTAAATATGTTTTTTAGTGAACAATTCTACCACATCTTCTTCACCGGGAATTAAGTTCCAAACATTAATTCCTAAAGTTTTGGCAGCATCTGTATTTACTTTTAAATCATCTACAAATAGCGTTTCTTCAGCTACCAAATTGTTTTCTTTAAGCACAAACTGATAAATATCTAAGTCTGGTTTTCTAAAATTAATTTCATGAGATAAGTAAAATTTAGAAAAGCAATTTTTAAATTTCGAGTACAAATCCATTCCCCAATTTTCTTGAATCCAAGAAATATGCAAATCATTGGTATTGCTTAATAAGAAAAGATTGTATTTTTTAGAATTACTCAATTCTTGTAAAAATTTTAGTCTCCTTTCAGGGAAATCTAACAAAACAGCATTCCAAGCATCCACTAGATCTTTTCTGTCGATAGCTGGAAATCTATTTTTGTAAAAGTCTATAAATTCATCCGAAGAAATCAAACCTTTTTCATATTGATGATAAATTTCTACCATTTCGTTAGAAATTTCTGTGACACCAAGTTTTGCCATCGCTTTATAAGTTCCTTCTTTATCAAGGTTGATAAAAATATCACCAAAATCGAAAATTATATTTTTAATCATTTTTATAAATTTTTAAAACATCTTCTTTAATAGGATGTTCTTTGTAATTTTTAGTAATCTTTGGTGCAACAACACCTTTTTTAAACGAAGAATTCCCAATAAATACTAAGGCTTCGTCCCATAAATCCTCATCAATAAATGTTTGTAAAGTTTGTGTACCTCCTTCTACAATTAAAGATTGTATTTTATGCTTGGTAAGCACATTACAAATAGTTGCTGCTAAATTAGCATCAAAATTAATTTTTTCGAATATTAAATTTTCAGAATTAAGTTTTTCTGTATTATTTTCTGTTAAAACAATCGTTTTTACAGTTTCGTCAAAAAGATTTGCACTTTGCTCAATTTTTAGTGTTCGATCTAAAACTAGTCTTATTGGATTTTGCCCAGACCAACTTCTTAAATTTAACTTCGGGTTATCTACTAAAGCTGTATTTGTTCCAACTAAAATTGCGTGTTCTTTACTTCTTAATTTATGCACCAATTGTTGTGAATATGAATTAGAAATAAAGACAGGTTTCTTTTCTTTTTTACTTTCTGGTGCAATAAAACCATCTTTAGTTTCTGCCCATTTTAAAATTATATAAGGTCTAAACTTTTCTTGAACACTCAAAAATCGCTTGTGTTGGGCTCTACATTCATCTTCTAAAACACCAACAACCACATTAATACTTGCTTCTCTTAAACGTTTAACACCTTTACCAGCTACCAATGTATTAGAATCTAAACAACCAATTACAACTTGTTTAAACTGATGTTTAATAATTAAATCTGCACACGGTGGCGTTTTTCCAAAATGACTACAAGGCTCTAACGTTACGTAAATTGTGGCCTCTTTTAAGATTGATTTATCTTTTACCGCATTTATGGCGTTTACTTCTGCATGACTACCGCCAAACGGAGAAGTAAAACCTTCTGCAATAATTTTATTATTGTAAACAATTACTGCGCCAACAGACGGATTTGGTCTTGTTGTACCAACTCCGTTTTCTGCAATTTGCAAGCAACGTTTTATGTAAATTTCTTTATTAATAACTTAAAATTTAATTTTAATCTCTTCTCTTTTGTCTACTAAAAAATCTCTTTTAAAACCAAAAACTACATATTCTAAATTTCCTTTGATTCTAACATTTATTTTTTGAGATATAAACGAATTAATCAATCCCTCTAACATTCCGTTTTTATTAGAATTTAAAAAGTTTTTGGTAGGAATATGTGCAATTAAAGGTATCGAAAAATTATCTCTTGCAGGCACTTTAAAATCTTCAGAAAATATTTGAGCAACTTCTGTATCGTTTACAAAAACAGCCAAATCATCTGTAGAAATTTTTCCGCCAACATCATTTGGGTTTTCAAAAAAAGCCGTTGCTTTTAACTTTATAGTATCTGAAGCAAAACTGACTACTTTTACATTATCAACCTTAATAAAAACAGGTTCTTTTTGAACAGAACAGCCAAAAACCAATAAAAAGAACAGCAAAAAATATAGTATGTTTTTCATCTAATAAGATTATTTTTTTAGGTAACTTGCTCTTGCAAAAATACAGTATTAAATGACAAGTGCAGATTTTATAATAAGAGAAATTCAACCTAAAGATAACAAACAACTTTCTAAGGTAATTAGAAGTGTAATTCTAGAAATGGGTGCGCCAAAAATTGGCACTGCTTACGAGGATAAAGCTACTGACAGCATGTTCGAAAATTATCAAAAAGAAAAAGTTGCGTACTTTGTGGTAGAACATAACAATGTTATAGTTGGTGGTGCTGGAATTGCAAAACTAGATAATTGCGAAGAAAATATTTGCGAACTACAAAAAATGTACTTTTTACCAATTGCTAGAGGTAAAGGAATTGGAACCAAATTAATTACAAAATGCTTAGAAAAGGCAAAAGAATTTGGTTTTAATAATTGTTATTTAGAAACGATGCCATACATGGAAGCTGCCAGAAAACTGTACGCAAAAAATGGTTTTGTAAATTTAGAAAAACCAATGGGTAATACCGGCCATTATTCTTGTAATGTTTGGATGCTTAAAAAGATTAACTAATTTTGATATACTATATACTTGCTGCCGTTCATCTGCTACTTTTTGGTTGGGCTTTTTACAACATCTTATATTTTGGTGTAAAACCTTCAAAATCTTTAAGCTGGATTCTTATTTGTTTTTTCTTTCCTTTTTTAGGCGTTTTTGCATTTCTATTATTTGGTATCAATAGAAGAAAAATCAAGTTCTTTGAACTTAAAGAAACTAAAAAAAGAAAAAACTATATAAAAAGTACTTTTGATAATCAAGAGAACAAAAATACAGAAGAACTTAAGAACAATAAATCTAAAAAAATATCAGATTTAATATACAACAACACTGGTATTCCTCTAGATGTTAATAACGATTTAACTATTTTAAAAAATGGTAAGGAAACATTCGAATCTATTTTCGAAGCCATTAAAAATGCTAAAGAATTTATACACTTACAATATTATATTATTGAAGAAGGTAAAATTTTATCAGAATTAATAGCCCTTTTAAAAGAAAAGAGAAAAGAAAATGTAGAAGTAAAAATTTTATACGACGCAATAGGAAGTTTCAATTTAAAAAGTAAAATTAAAAAAGAACTAAAAGAAGTTGGTATCGAAATTCATCCGGAAATGCCTTTAAGGTACGGTAACTTTATTTTTACTTTAAACTTTAGAAATCATAGAAAAATTTGTGTAATTGATAATAAAATTGGTTTTACAGGAGGCGTTAATATTACTGATGAATATATTAATGATGACGATTTTTTAGGTATTTGGCAAGATGCTCACATAAAACTAGAAGGTGATGCGGTATATAATTTGCACAAAACATTTTTAAGAGATTACTATTATGCAACAGAAAAAGATTTAAGTAAAAACGATAAATATACCAAGAAACATAAAGCCACCACAAACTCTAAAATTCAAATTGTTTCTAGTGGGCCAGATTATGACCAATCTGTTGTAATGCAACAATACTTAAGTTTTATAAACTTAGCAGAAAAAAGTATATGTGTTATGAACCCTTATTTTATACCTACTTTTTCTATTTTAGAAGCTTTTAAAATTGCAGCTTTAAGCGGAATTAAAGTAATGCTTGTTCTACCAAAAAAAGGAGATTCTAGAGTAGCAACTTACAGCATGTATTCTTATTTTGAAGATTTATTAAAAGCTGGTATAGAAATTTATGTTAGAGATGATTTTGCACATTCTAAAGTAATTTTTATTGATGATGAAATAGCGTCGATAGGTTCTACAAATTTTGACTGTAGAAGCTTTGAACACAACTACGAATTAAATGCCATTATTTTTGATGAAAAAGCAACTTCTGAAATTAGAGAAGAGTTTAATAAAAGAAAAAGTAAAGCTACCAAAATTAACTTAGAAGAATTTTTAAATAGATCTAACAAACAGAAAACTTTAGAGCGTTTGTGCAGATTTTTTAGTCCTTTATTATAATTATCTCATGACATTAAAAGAATTTAAGACTTTATTTACAGAAGTTCTTTCTAAAACATATCCACAAACGGAAATCGAATCGTTCTTTTTTATTTTGATAGAAGAAAAATTAAATTTAAAAAGGATTGATACTGTAATTAACCCAAATTATTTTATTGAAGATAAAGTTGTAATCGAATTAAAACACATCATTACAAGACTTCAAAAACAAGAACCTATTCAATACATTTTAGGAAATACCGAGTTTTATGGTTATCCTTTTTTGGTTGATAAAAACACCTTAATTCCGAGACCAGAAACAGAAGAATTAGTAAGCTGGGTTTTAGAAGAGGCAAAAAAAACACCAACCGATAAAGTATCAATATTAGACATTGGTACAGGTTCTGGTTGCATTCCTATATCAATAGCGAAAGAACAAAAAAATACAAATATTTTTGCAATTGATGTTTCTGCAGAAGCTTTAAAAGTAGCAAAACAAAATGCGATTCTAAATAAAGTAAATATTAATTTTATTGAACAAAATATTCTAGAAACAGCTAGTTTGCCACAACAGTTTGATATTATTGTTTCGAATCCGCCTTATGTTAGAGCATTAGAAAAAGTAGAAATTAAAGAAAATGTTTTAGCTAACGAGCCTCATTTGGCACTTTTTGTAGAAGATGATAATCCGTTATTATTTTATAAAAAAATTGCAGATTTAGCACAAAATCATTTGTTAGAAAACGGTGTTTTATTTTTTGAGATCAATCAATATTTAGGTAAAGAAACTGTTTTAATGCTAAAAGAAAAAGGCTTTACAAACATCACGCTTAAAAAAGATTACTTTGGTAACGATAGAATGATTAGATGCAATATTAACTAATTATCAATTATATTAAAACTCTTATTTTCAGTTATAAAAACTGAGTTATTTTCATCAGTATAATCACACCTATTTTAATTACTTTTGCAAAATGGTTAAAGAAATTCAGCTTCGTGTAAATTTAATAGAAGAACGCAAAGAAAATATACTTTTATATAAAGCTTCTAAAAAGTTAGACGTTGATAAAAAAGAAATTACTGCGGTAAAAGTTTTACGTAAATCGATAGATGCACGTAAAAAAGACATTATATTCAACTACAAAGTTGCAGTTTACTTAAATGAACCTGTTCCAGAAAAATCTGATTATACATTTAACTACAAAGATGTTTCTAACGCAAAAGAAATACACATTGTTGGCTTTGGTCCTGCAGGAATGTACGCTGCTTTGCGATGCATCGAGTTAGGTTACAAACCAATTGTTTTAGAAAGAGGTAAAGATGTTAAGAAAAGAAGACGCGATTTAAAAGCAATTAACCAAGACCACTTTGTTAACGAAGATTCTAACTATTGTTTTGGTGAAGGTGGCGCTGGTACATATTCTGATGGAAAATTATACACCAGAAGTTTAAAACGTGGAGATGTTAGAAGGATTTTCGAAAACTTGGTATTTCATGGTGCTACAGAACAAATTTTAATTGACGCACATCCTCATATTGGAACCAATAAATTACCAAAAATAATTCAAAATATTCGCGAGAACATTTTAAAATTTGGTGGCGAAGTTCACTTTGAAACTAGAGTAACAGATTTTATTGTAAAAAACAACAAGTTACAAGCTATTCAATTACAAAACGGACAAGAAATGCCTGTAAATTCTGTGATTTTAGCAACTGGTCATTCTGCTAGAGATGTCTACGAATTATTGCATAAAAAAGAAATCGCTTTAAAAGCAAAGTCTTTTGCAATGGGAGTTCGTGTAGAACATCCGCAAGAAATAATAGACCAGATTCAATACCATTGTTCTGGTGAAAGAGACGAGCTTTTACCTGCTGCTGCATACAGCTTAGTGCACCAAGTTAATAATCGCGGAGTGTATTCTTTTTGTATGTGTCCTGGCGGATTTATAGTTCCTGCAGCAACCGCAAACGGAGAAGTTGTTGTAAACGGAATGTCGCCAAGTAAAAGAAACAACAAATTTGCCAATTCTGGTATTGTTGTAGAATTAGATATTGATAGAGATTTTAAAAAATATGAAAAATTTGGAGCTTTAAAAGGTTTAGAATTTCAAAAAGATTTAGAAAAAATTGCTTTCTATGCAGGCGGAAGAACTCAAACTGCACCTGCACAAAGATTAGGAGATTTTATAGACGGAAAATTATCTACAGATTTAAACGATTGTAGTTATCAACCAGGTTTAAAATCTGCGCCATTACACTCTTTATTACCAAAAATTATTGGAAGTAGATTACGAAAAGGTTTTACTGCTTTCGGACAAAAAATGCATGGTTATCATACCAATGAAGCAAATATTATTGGTGTAGAATCTAGAACCTCATCTCCTGTAAATATTCCAAGAAAAGAAAACCTAGAACATACAGAAATAGAAGGTTTATTTCCTTGTGGTGAAGGTGGTGGTTATGCTGGCGGGATAATTTCTGCTGCTATGGACGGAGAAAGGTGTGCAGAAGCTGCCATTGCAAAATTGTAATAATTTTCTATATCGTATTATGAATTCTTGTCATTTTTTTCAAAAGAATTATATTTACTAAAAAAAGTGAAAAAGAAACTCTTAATTCTGATGATACTTATTACGAGTATCAGTTATAGTCAAAAAAATAATTTTGATTATCTAAATAAATCAAAACCAAGTACACACAACGATTTATCTACTTATTTTAAAAATAAAATTTCATTTAAATTATTAAAAGACATAAAATATCCTTTAGGTAAGAATTACACATTAAACTTGTTTTTTAACATTAACGAACAAAATGAAATTTATAACATTACAACAAGCTTTAAAGTTAAGAAAGGTTTATACGATGCAATAGTAAATGCATTCAGAGAGTATCCAATTGAAAAACTTAAGTTAAAGAAAATAGATTCAAAAAAAAGATATTCTTTTCAATTAATTGGAAATACGGTTGAATATGGTAATATATTTTATTGCAGTTCGATAATTATAACTGAAACCTTACCTGTTTGCAAGCCTTGTGATGATTTAAAGCATTACGATGATATAGATAAATGCATTAAAAATAATATTAAAGAATTTATAATTCAAAATTTAGACTCTACACAAATAAGTTCATACAAGAACAATACTCCTTATCTAAAATTTAATTTATCTATAAATGAAACTGGTAAATTAAATTTTGCAATAAATAAAAAAATAGATTTATATTCAGATATCATAGCAAACTATCCTGATTTTGAATCTTCTGCTAAAATTAACGATCAACCAATAGCATATATTTTAGAGTTATTTCCTTTAAAAAAGGAAAGATCAAAATTTATGTATTCAGATCTTCAATCAAACTCAGTGAATGATTTTACACAATTTATTACTGATAATTTAAGTCAAACATTTGTTCAAAATTCTAATCTAAATAGAGTAAATAATGCTTTAATTTTAAGTTTTGAATTAAATAAAAAGAACGAACCTATTAATATTAAAACAAATGCTCGTTCATACGACTTAAACAGAGAAATCATTACAATATTTAATGAATATCCAATCGAGAAATTAGATTTAAGAGATAGAAATCGTTTCTCAAGGTATTCGACAAGTATTTTATTTTTTAATAATAATAAAACAGGCATAAAAACATTAAATCAATTTAATGTAATTACGCCTCCTGTATTTAAAGGCTGCGAAAAGTCTAAAAATATTGCAGCACTTAAAAAATGTGCATCAACAAAAATTAAAATTCACTTTGCAAAAAGATTCGACTCCTATTTACCTAATAAGCTTAAATTAAAACAAGGTAAGAAAACTATTAAAATAGATTTTAAAATAGGTGTAGACGGTAAAGTCTTTGATGTTAATGCTGTTTCTGATTACCCCAGACTAAATAAAGAAGCAGAAAAAGTAATGTATCGTTTGCCTATAACTAAACCCGCAGAGCAAAACGGAAAGAAAGTTATATCTTCTTATAAATTTCCTTTTTCTCTGCAAGTATTAAGTGTAAAAAGATAGTTAATTACAATAGATATTAATATTAAATTATCAAGATATTTAATTTGTAAAATATTTATATTTTTTTATCGATAACTATTAGTAATTTTACATCACTTAAAAGAATCGAATGAAAATTACAATAGGGCGAATTGATAAAGCTGATTTTCCAGAATTATCCTTAACAGATATAGATGTTAAAATAGATTCTGGTGCTTATACCTCTTCTATTCATTGTTCTAATATAGAAGAAATAACTGTTGACGACTCAACTTTTATTCGTTTTAAACTATTAGACCCTGATCACGATTTATACAATAATAAAGAGTTTACTTTTAAAAACTATGCGTCTAAAGTTGTTAAAAGTTCTAATGGTATTTCTGAAACTCGCTTTATGATACATACAGAAATAATTATGTTTAATGACAAATTTCCTATTTATTTAACATTAAGCGAAAGAAAAGACATGAAATTTCCTATATTACTAGGAAGAAAATTTTTAAACAAAAAATTTGTGATAGACACCGCTAAAAAAAATCTATCACATAAATCAAAAAACAAAACCAAATGAGAATTGTAATTCTTTCTAGAAATCCAAACTTATACTCTACAAAAAGATTAGTTGAAGCCGCAAAAAAAAGAAAGCATGAAGTGATAGTGGTAGATCATTTAAAGTGTAATATCGAAATTGAAAAAAAGTCTCCTAAAATTTTCTACAAAGGTGAGTATTTAGACAATATCGATGCTATTATTCCAAGAATTGGTGCCTCTGTTACATTTTACGGTACTGCTGTAATTAGACAGTTTGAGATGATGAAGGTTTTTACATCAGTAAGTTCAATTGCACTAACAAGATCTAGAGATAAGTTAAGTAGTTTACAAATCTTAGCTAGAGCTGGTGTTGGTTTACCAAAAACAGTTTTTACAAATTACACCAAAGATGTAGAACATGTTGTAGAGTCTGTAGGAGGCGCACCGTTGGTTTTAAAATTATTAGAAGGTACACAAGGTTTAGGAGTTGTTTTAGCTGAAACTAAAAATGCTGCAACATCTGTATTAGAAGCGTTTAATGGTTTAGGAGCAAGAGTTATTGCCCAAGAATTTATTAAAGAAGCAGGAGGTGCAGATATAAGAGCTTTTGTAGTTGATGGTAAAGTTATTGGAGCCATGAAACGTCAAGGAAAAGAAGGAGAATTTAGATCTAATTTACATAGAGGTGGTAATGCAACTGTTATAGAATTAACAGACGAAGAAGAAAAAACTGCATTAAAAGCTACCAAAGCATTAGGATTAGGGGTTGCCGGTGTAGATATGCTACAATCTTCTAAAGGGCCATTGGTTTTAGAAGTAAACTCTTCTCCAGGGCTAGAAGGAATAGAAGTTGCTACCGGTAAAAATATTGCCAAAGAAATTATACGTTATTTAGAAATACATGTCGAATAAACCTTTTGTACTTTTAGGAAAAGAAATTCCTAAAGGAAAACGCACTGTTTTAGATTTAGAAGTTGCTAAATTACATACAAGAACTACTGTAAAGGTTCCTGTAATTATCGAAAGATCACAAAACCCTGGGCCTGTAGTTTTACTTTTAGCCGGAATTCATGGTGATGAAACAAATGGTGTAGGAATTATTAGAGAAATAATTAGTTTAGGAATTAATAAACCTAAAGCAGGAACAATAATATGTATACCTGTTTTTAATATTTTTGGCTATTTAATTCAAACTAGAGAATTTCCAGATGGAAGAGATCTAAACAGAATGTTTCCAGGAACTTTAAATGGCTCTTTAGCAAGTCAATTTGCTTATCAATTTACCAAAGAGATTGCACCTTATGTAGATTACGTTATAGATTTTCATACAGGTGGTGGTGAGCGCGATAATATTGCACAAATTAGATGCAATAAAGATGATGAAAAAGGTTTAGAACTTGCTAAAGTTTTTAACCCACCAATTATTGTCTATTCTAACAATATTATAAAATCACTAAGAGAAACTTTGCATAAAATGGGAAAAACTGTTTTATTGTTTGAAGGCGGAAAATCGAAAGAATTAAATCCTACAATTATTAACGAAGGTGTAAATGGTACAAAAAATGTTTTGATTCATTTAGGTTTAATTGAAGGAGAAATAACGGTTCGAGAGACACCTATTTATGTAAAAAAAGCAAAATGGTTACGAGCCTCACATTCTGGAATGTTTAAAGTTAGAGTTGCTAACGGAAGTTATGTTCAGAAAAAAGATGTTTTAGGCGTTATTCAAGATCCTTTTGGAGATTTTAAAAAGAAAGTATATGCGCCATTTAACGGACACGTTTTTTGTACTAACAAAACGCCAATAGTAAATAAAGGAGAAGCCTTATTTCATATAAGTATAGAAGAATAAAAAAAATCCCAAACTGAATTGTTTGGGATTTTTTTTTAAAATTATTGAACTTTGATTGAACAACCAATCGCTCTTGTTTCTTTCTTTTGAACTTCTTCACCTTTTAATAAAGCATCTAGTGCATTTTCTGCATATTTTTCTGTAACCTTATCTGGGTTTCTAGAGCTATTATCTATTGCACCAATATATTTCACCTTCATATCATTTTTAGTAACTATATACACATGTGGTGTTTTTGTTGCTCCGAATTTTGGGTATACTTTCTGACCGACATCTAATAGATAAGGAAATGTAAATCCTTTTTCGTTAGCTCTATCTTTCATTTTAGCAAAACTATCATCTGGCACAGCAACAGGATCATTAGGATTTATTGCAATTACAGGAAATCCTTTTTCTTTGTACTTTTTATCCAAAGCAATAATACGATCTTCATTTGCTACAGAATACGGGCAAGTATTACAGGTAAAGATGATTACAAAACCCTTAACGTTTTTATAATCTGATAACGAAACCGTTTTATTATCAATATTTTTTAGACTGAAGTCTTCAACTTTATCTCCTATTTTATAACTTTCTTTATCTACTTTTAAAGTAAAAGCAGATAAAAATGCAATTATTACTAATACAAAAGTTGTTTTTAAAATTTTCATACTTATCTAGTTTATAAATTTATTTAATTCAGTTTCTAAAGACTCATAAGTAAAAGATTGCTCGTAAAACTTTCTTTTGTCTTTATTATAAATGATGGTAATTGGTATCGCACCAGACCATGTAGAATCTATATCTTTAATCCATACATCTTCGTTTACATCATCTAATAAGACTACTTTAGATTGTAAATTTCTTTTCTTAATAAAAGGAATTAACTTTTTTTCTACTTGCCTCGGAAAATCTAAACTCACCAATAAAACCTCTACATTTTTAGAAGCATATTCCTTATTAATTTTCTCAAAATAAGGCAATTCTTTTACACACGGTGCACACCAAGTTGCCCAAAAATTTACAACATAAATTTTATCGTCTTTCTTTTCTAGTAAAGGTTTTAAATCATCATAAGAATAAGACTTTACAGAAATGTTAGAAATTTCTTCTGTTTTTTTAACTTCGGAATTCGCTGTCTCTTTTTTACATGAAACAATAAATGCCAAAAGTAAACAACCAACTAATAATTTTGTTTTCATTTTATAAAAATATGCTTTTTTAGAATTATTTATTATCATTTATTAAATTATTAACATAAAAAAAGCCTCATTAATTTTAATGAGGCTTAGTATTTGTTAGCAATAAAATTAACTAAAAATATCATTTAAAATTTTAGCTAATCGTATTCCTCCTATTTGTAATTGATCTCTTACAATACTAAAATGATCGTAAGAATATCTGTAACGTAAGTTCTCTCCTTTTTTTACAGAACCGTAAACTTTTTTAGTTAATTGATGTACTTCGTTAACCCAATCTACAATTGTTCCTTCTTTTATTGCTGCAATTTGTTTTTTAGATAAATCTCTTGCATTGTCTGCCAATTCTAAATAACTCATATTCCAGTTTTCTATCATTTTAGTATCCCAAACCGAATGTAAGTTTGTTCCTTTACCAAACCACTGTACTTGTATGGTGTTACCACCTTTATCTTCTCTTTGCCCAATATGCATTGGTTGGTGTAAGTCTCCTATAAAATGCACAAGCATTTTTAAATGAAAAGCTTTGTCTGCCTCTAAACTATTATCCTCTTTTAAAACTGATATACATTTATTAATTCCGGTTACAATATCTCCGTTAGGGTTTTTTGCAGCATCAGCATAACTTTCATTAAGCTCCATATTTACATAATGCCAAGAAGAATATTTACGAAAAGCTTTATCTGCTTTAATTTCATCTGCATAAGTAGATACAAAAGCCAAACTTTGCCCTTGTAATAATTTATCTATTTTTCTTTTTGCTCTTTTAGTAAGATGCCCCTCTGCAATTTTACCTGTTGCTCTATGACCATTTTGACCCCAAAACAGAGTGTCTTCTGCTGCTGGTTTAGACATAAAAAAGAAAGAAATCAATAAAAATAATTTAAGTTTCATTTTTAAAATTTTATATATTTTTTGCGAAGTTATAAAAAATATAATTCAAATTAATTTTGGTAACTACAAAATAATTGATATATTAGTGATATCAATTTAATATCAATCTAAAACAAACATCATGAAATCAGAAAAAATAATAAAACTTGCCAATGGCTATTTAATGCTTTTTATAGTTTTTACGCTATTTATAGGTAGTATTGTAATGGCTTTTTATCATAAAACACCAATCTATTTAATTATTACCTTTTTAAGTTTTATTGGTTTCTTTGGTTTTATTCTAGTAAACCCAAACACATCTAAAGTAATTTTGCTTTTCGGAAAATATGTTGGAACTATAAAAGCAAATGGTTTGTATTGGGCAAATCCTTTTTTTAGAAAAAAAACAATCTCTTTAAGAGCTAGTAATTTCGATTCTGAAAGATTAAAAGTAAATGATAAATTAGGAAACCCAATAATGATTTCTACCATTTTAGTTTGGCGTGTTACAAATACATATAAAGCGGCTTTTGATGTAGATAATTATGAAAACTTTGTAAGAGTGCAAACAGATGCAGCTGTTAGAAAACTGGCAAGCATGTATCCTTATGATAATTTTGCTGATGAAGGCCATGATGAAGACATTACTTTACGCTCTAGTGTTAATGAAGTTTCGGAAGCACTTGAGAAAGAAATAGACGAACGTTTATCTATTGCCGGTATTGAGGTTTTAGAAGCAAGAATAGGTTATTTAGCTTATGCACAAGAAATTGCATCGGCAATGTTAAAAAGACAACAAGCAACAGCTATTGTTGCTGCTAGACACAAAATTGTGCAAGGTGCTGTAGAAATGGTTGAAATGGCGTTGGAAGAGTTAAATAAAAAAGAAATTGTAGAGCTAGACGAAGAACGTAAAGCAGCAATGGTAAGTAATCTTCTAGTTATACTTTGTGGAGATAAAGAAGCTTCTCCGGTTGTGAACGCTGGTACATTAAGTCATTAAGTTTAGATATTATGGAAAAATTTGTTATGGTAGATGGCTACATATCTATGGATAATAAACAACTCTTTTTAGATATTAATAAACATAAAAGAGATTTAAAATCTAGAGGCGGATGGCTAGGTGTTTTTTTTGCTTTTGTTGGAATAAGTGTTTTGCATACTTTTAAAAGAATGGAGTTATTACAAAATTTCTTTGACTATTTTGATTTTGGTTTGAGAATTTTAGGATTTATTGCAATTATACTTATGATAATTTATTTAATATTTTTTAGAAAATCTAATAAAAAACTATATATCAATGAAATACAAAAAATAGATGTTGAAAAACAAGAATTTGAAACAGAAGTATCTATAATTTTTAACAATAAAAAAAGACTTGAACTAGAATTTAGAAATCTAGAAAATCAATTGCATCCTTTTATAGAAGCAATACAAAAAAGAAATACAAGAATTAAAGTTGAACATTTAAAATGAAAGGCACAAACTCTTTTAAGTTGATACATGGTGTAGTTGCAATTAACAACACCCACATAAAAATTAAATATAGAAAGGGAAAATATGCGTTAGATATTTTAAAGTTCTTTGGAAAAGTATCTTTAATTTCCCTTTTTATTGATATGATAATCAATTATAAAAATATTGTTGGAGTTTATGAAAATATAAAATTGTGGATTTTCGGAATCGCAAGTGCTTATCTAGTATACATGTTTTTTAAATTCGTTTTTAAAAAAATATGGTTTTTTAAAATTCCTATCAATGAAATTTTAAAAATAGAAATTGAAAACCATGAAGAGGAAACAGAATTTGATGAGGATAGCAAAGTTGAGATTACGTTGATAAATAACAAAGGCAGAGAAAAAATCATTGAATTAAATAATAATAATCAGTTGGAAAATTTCTTAAACAACATAAAAAAAAGAAACACAAGAATTAAAATAAAATCTCTACAATGAAAGAATACAAAGTAGTTACCTTAAAATTAGGATTTAGAAATGCAACTCAAAATTTTGAAGATTTGTTAAATCAATATGCAAGGGAAGGATGGGTTTTTAAAGAAGTTCCTAGCGGTTGGAATTCTGTAATATTCGAAAGAGATAAAAACCGTTAATATGAAAGTTTTTAAAGAAGAGCAGCGCTTTACGCAAACTTGGTTAATTTTATTAATGTCTGTTAGTTTAATTGTACCTATTACTCTTATACTACAAGATTATAATAAAGCCAACTCTTCTATTAGTACAAACGAACTTATTATAAGCATTTTAGCTATAATAGGTTCTGCCTTACTAATTTTTCTTTTTAAACTTAAAACCAGAATAGATGAAAAAGGAATTTATTATCAATTTTTTCCGTTTCATTTAAAATTAAAATTGGTAAAATGGACAGAAATAAATAAAGCATATGTTAGAACTTATGATCCTATAGGAGAATATGGTGGTTGGGGTTTTAAAGGTGGTTCTTTTTGGAATAAAGAAAAAGGAAAATGTATAAATGTTTCTGGCGATATTGGTATTCAATTAGAGCTTAAAGATGGTAAAAAGCTTCTTATAGGAACTCAACATAAAGAAAGTGCAATTCAGGTTTTAAAAACCTATGAAATAAATTTAAAATGATCAAAATTATTACATCCATAGTTATTATTTTGTTCGGAATTACAACTGCTTTAGCACAAATAGAATCCGAAGAAATTGTAATTAAAAACGGAGAAATAGAATTACCCGGAACGTTAACGTTTACAAAAGAAAAATCTCCATTAATAATTTGGGTGCATGGTTCTGGTAATGTAGACAGAAATGGTAATCAAGCAGGTACACCAGTAAAAGCAAATTACATTAAAGAATTTAGAGATTCTGTAAATAAAAAGAATATTGCTTTTTTTAGTTACGACAAAAGAACCGCTAATAAAAAAAACTATCCATATTTAAAAGACACAAAAATTAGAGATTTTGTGATAGATGTGGAAACAGTAATTTCTCATTTTAAAAAAGAGAAACAATTTTCTGAAATTATTTTAGCAGGTCATAGTCAAGGTTCTTTAATTGCAATGTTAGCATCAAAAAATATCGATAAATATATTTCTATTGCTGGGTCAGGAGAAACAATAGATAAAATAATGACTCAGCAAATAAAAAAGAATAATCCTATGCTAGGTGTTATTGTAAAAAAACAATTCGATACACTTAGAATTAAAGGGAAAATAGAAAAGATAAATCCGTTTTTAGTAACTCTTTTTTCAAAAAGAAATCAACCTTTTTTATATTCTTGGTTGCAAATTGATCCTTTAGAAGAAATTAAGAAATTGACAATTCCTACTTTAATTATTCAAGGAGAAAAAGATACGCAAGTTACAATTGAAGATGCAACAAAGCTTAAAAAAGCGAATACAAATGCAAAATTAGTTTTTATCAAAAACATGAATCATGTTTTAAAAACTATAGAAAAAGAAGAAGATAATTTAAAATCTTATTATTCAAGTGATTTCCCTTTATCTAAAGAATTAATTGAAACTGTTGTTCAATTTGTAAACAATTAATATGGCAAAAAAGAAAGCTTTCGCGTTGCGAGTTAATGAAGATATGCTAAAAGCTATAGAAAAATGGGCTGCAGATGAGTTTCGTTCTACAAATGGTCAAATAGAATGGATGTTAATGCAAGCCTTAAAAGAAAACAACAGAGAACCTAAAAAGAAAGAAGACTAAATCTACTTGTAAGATTCTTAAAATGCTAATTTATGTTAAAAAAACGCTCAATTTTTATTGAGCGTTTTCTATTTTGTATCTTGTTCGCTATTATTCAAATTCAACAAACTTAAACTAATGAAAAAACTATTTACACTTGTCTTTTTGTGCGCTACTTCCCTACTCTTCTCTCAAGAGTTTTCTATGGATTTAGTAAAAAACATGAAACCCAGAAATATTGGTCCGGGCGGTATGTCTGGTAGAGTAACTTCTATAGATGTTGTTACAGCTAATCCAGAAATTATTTATGCTGGTACTGCTTCTGGTGGTATCTGGAAATCTACATCTGGTGGCGTTAAATGGGAACCTATTTTCGAAAAAGAACTTACAGCCTCTATTGGTGCTGTTGCAATACAACAATCTAACCCAAGTGTTGTTTGGGCAGGTACTGGTGAAGGTAACCCAAGAAACAGTTTAAATGGTGGTTTTGGTATTTATAAAACTTTGGATGCCGGAAAAACATGGAAATCTATGGGGTTAGAAAAAACAAGACATATTCATAGAGTTGTTATAGACCCTACAAACCCAGATGTTGTTTACGCTGCTGCAATTGGTTCTCCGTGGGGAGAACACAAAGAACGTGGTGTTTATAAAACAACTGACGGCGGTAAAACTTGGAAACAAATTTTATTTACCAATGAAAAATCTGGTGCTGCAGATTTAATTATGGACCCTAACAATCCTAATAAAATAATTGCTGCAATGTGGGAACACAAGCGTGATCCTTGGTTTTTTAAATCTGGTGGAGAAGGCTCTGGATTATATATTACTTATGATGGAGGTGATAATTGGAAAAAAATCACAGAAAAAGAAGGTTTTCCTAAAGGCGAATTAGGTAGAATTGGTGTTGCTATTGCACCAAGTAATCCAGACATTGTGTATGCCTTGGTAGAATCTAAAAAAAATGCACTTTATAAAAGTGAAGATGGTGGTTTTAAATGGAAAAAAATAAACGACAAACCTGGTATTGGCAATCGTCCGTTTTATTATTCAGAAATTTATGTAGACCCTCAAAATGAGAACAGATTATATACAGTTTTTACCTATGTTAATGTTTCTCAAGATGGCGGAAAAAGCTTTAAAGAGTTAATGCCTGCTTATGGCGTAGACAATGGTGTGCATCCAGATCATCATGCTTGGTACATCCATCCAAATAACGGTAAATTTATGATTGATGGAAATGACGGAGGCTTAAATATTACCAAAGATGGTGGTAAATCTTGGCGTTTTATAGGCAACATACCTGTTGCACAGTTTTATCATATAAATGTAGATAACGAATTTCCTTATAATGTTTACGGAGGAATGCAAGATAATGGTTCTTGGAGAGGTCCTGCTTATGTATGGAAATCTCAAGGTATTAGAAATTCTTATTGGCAAGAAATTAGCTTTGGTGATGGTTTTGATGTTGTACCAGACAGAGACGACTCTAGATATGGCTGGACAATGAGCCAACAAGGTTCTGTTTCTAGGTTCGATTATTTAACAGGTAATAATTATTCTGTAAAACCAACACATAAAGATCCTAATGTAGAATTACGTTTTAATTGGAATTCTGCTATAAACATAGATCCATTCGACAGTTCTACACTTTATTTTGGTAGTCAATTTGTGCATAAATCTACTGACAAAGGATTAACATGGACGGTTATTTCTCCGGATTTATCTACCAATGATCCAGAAAAATTAAAACAATCTGAAAGCGGTGGTTTAACTATGGATGCAACAGGTGCAGAAAATCACTGTACTGTGCTTGTGATAGAACCTTCTTTATTACAAAAAGATGTAATTTGGGCTGCAACAGATGATGGTCAAGTTCACATTACAATGAACGGAGGAAACTCTTGGACAAACGTTGCTAAAAATTTAAAAGGCTTACCAGAAAATAGCTGGATTACTCAAATTAAAGCTTCTAATAAAAATAAAGGAGAAGCTCTTTTAATCGCAAATGATTATAGACGTTTTAATTACACTCCGTATGCGTATAGAACAAAAAACTACGGTAAAACTTGGGAGAGAATCGTAGATGAAAATGATGTACAGAGTTATACATTAGCTATTATTGAAGATCCAAAAAATGAAAATTTATTATTTCTAGGTACAGATGATGGTTTATACATTTCTGTAGATGCAGGTAAAAAATGGACAAAATGGACCAACGGTTTCCCAACTGTACCTGTTAAAGATTTAGTAATTCATCCAAGAGAAGACGATTTAGTTATTGGTACTTTTGGTAGAGCTGCATGGGTTTTAGACGATATTAAACCTTTAAGAGCATTAGCTGCTAAAAACGCAACTTCTAAAAAATTACATTTATTTGAACCTCCTGTAGCTTATCAGGCTGCAAGACAGCAACCAACAGGTAGTAGATTTGGTGCAGATGGTTTGTATCAAGGAGAAAATAGAAAAAGTGGTGCAATCATCTCTTATTATGTGAATGTTCCTAGAACTAAGAATAATTCAACTAAATCTTCAAAAGAAAATAAAGTAAAATTTGATTCTATTAAATTAGAAATTTTTGATGGCAGTAGACAAATTAGAACTTTAAAATTTAAAGCTCCTAAAGAAAATGGTGTACATAAAACGACATGGTATTTAAGAGAAAAAGGCGTTGAAAGAGCTTCTAGAAGAATTAGAAAATCTACCAGAGAACCGGGTGGAGTTACTGTAAAACCAGGTACATACCGTTTAAAAATGACTTTTGGTGATGTTGTAGAAGAACAAAATATTAAAGTAGAATTTGATCCTAGATTAAAAATTTCTGACAAAGCAATCAATCAAAAATACAATGCAAGTAAAGAGCTTGAAAAATATCAAGAGAAAATAGCAAATGTTGTAAAACAATTAGTTGAGAGTAAAAATACCGCGACAACAATTAAATCTCAATTAACAAAAGAAGACAAGAAAAAATACAAAGATCAAATTAAATCTTCTAAAGATGTTATTAAAAAGATAGATGGTTTACTTGCAAAATATTTAGGTTCTATAGATAAAAGGCAAGGTATTACTAGAAATCCAGAAATTACAGTAAACCAACGTTTTGGTCAAGCAAGTAGATACATTCGTTCTCGTTTTGGAGAACAAACATCTACAGAGACTGTTTTAATGAATCAATTTAAAGAAGAATTTAAAAAAGCTTTAACAGAAACAAACGCATTCTTCAATAAAGACTGGTTAGACTTCAAAAAAGAAACAGAGTCTATCAAAATTTCTTTATTTAAAGACACAAAAATTTACTCTATAAATTAATATGCGTAAAATATTATTATTCACTTGTCTTTGCTTTATAATTAGTAAAGCAAAGGCTCAATCTACTGCAGAAGATAAATTAGGAACTTGGTACATGTATAACGGTTCACATAAATTATCTGATAAATTTGGTTTAAAGACAATGGCTCATTTTAGATATTATGAGTTAACTGAAGAGTTTCAGCAAGAAATTTATAGATTAGGTTTAAATTATTCATTTAATCCAAAGATAAATGTTACACTTGGTCTAAGTTATGCTACAGCAGATAGAGCTTATGATTCGCCATCAAATTATTTATATGAATATCGCTATTACCAAGATTTACATTTAAAGTCTTTTTGGGGTGATTTTACAGCAAAGCATCGTTTTAGATTAGAGCAACGTTTTATCCATAGAGATTTTAATGTTGATGAATTTCAAAATTGGTTACGATACGATTTAAATGTAAGTTATCCACTTACTAAAACTTGGAGTCTTTATGCTTTTAATGAACTTTTCTTAAACCTTGATAGAGGTAAGAGATTTGCTCAAAACTGGACAGGTGCTGGTTTTTTGCACAAATTGAACAATACAATAAAATTAAAAGCCGGATATTTTCAAATTAAAACACCAAATGAAGTACTTAAAAGATTACAATTAGGTATCATTGTAAATACAGATTTTTCTAAGAAAACAATTTAATTATGCAACCAATTTTTACAAATGATGCCATTGTTTTTGGTATCCTTATGATTTCTTTAGGCTTTGTTTTTTATACCGAAGGATTAAAAACTGGCTTCTGGCCAAAGTTTTATAAAATTGTACCTGGTTTATTTATGGCCTATTTTATTCCAGCAATTTTTACCACCGTTGGTATTATTTCTCCAGAATGGCAAACTACAGATGCTACAGGTGCTGTTAGTAAAAACTCCTCTCAACTCTATTATGTTGCTAGTCGATTTTTATTACCTGCAGCTTTGGTTTTAATGACGTTAAGTATCGATTTAAAAGCTATCTTTAATTTAGGTTCTAAAGCTTTAATAATGTTTTTTACAGGTACTGTTGGTGTAATAATTGGCGGACCTTTAGCAATATTATTAATTTCTGCATTTTCACCAGAAACAGTTGGTGGTGCAGATTTTGATGCTGTATGGAGAGGTTTATCAACATTAGCTGGTAGTTGGATTGGTGGTGGTGCAAATCAAACTGCAATGCTAGAAATTTACAAATACAATCCTGCTAAATATGGCGGAATGGTAATTGTTGATATTGTAATTGCAAATGTTTGGATGGCTGTTTTACTAATTGGTATTGGTAAAAAAGAGAAAATAGACAAATGGCTAAAAGCAGATACTTCTGCTATCGAAGATTTAAAAGAAAAAGTTATTTTATTTACTAAAAAAGTTAAGAAAAACCCAAGCTTAACAGATTTTATGATTATGCTTGCCATAGCATTTGGCACGGTAGGTTTTGGTCATTTTTCAGCAAAATACTTAAGTCAATTTTTCTCAGAGTTTGTTGGTTCTATAGAATCTCAAACTTGGCGCAATGTTTTTTCTTTCTTAGGTTCTGGATTTTTCTGGTTAATTAGTATATCTACAATTGTAGCTATCTTATTATCATATACAAAAGCAAAAAATTATGAAGGTGCTGGTGCAAGTAAGCTTGGTAGCATTTTTATTTACATTTTAGTAGCAACAATTGGTATGAAAATGGATTTAAATCAGGCATTTGAAAACCCAGGATTAATTGCAATCGGTTTTGTTTGGATGACAATACATGCTGTATTATTAATAATTGTTGCTAAAATAATTAAAGCACCTTATTTCTTTTTAGCGGTTGGTAGTCAAGCAAATGTTGGCGGTGCTGCTTCTGCGCCTATTGTCGCACAAGCTTTTCATCCGTCTTTAGCAACTGTAGGTGTGTTATTAGCTGTTTTTGGATACGCTATTGGTACTGTTGGTGCAATTTTGTGTACAATTTTAATGGAATTAGCTTCAACTATTTAAAAAAATAAAGCATATTTGCAGACTAAATTTTTATAAACAATGAAGAAAATAGTAACAGTTTTACTAGCATCGATGTTAATTTATGCATGTTCGTCTAAAAAAGATGGAAACATGATTGTTCAGGGAAACATAAAAGGACTTAAAAAAGGAACCTTATATCTTCAAAAAATGAATGATACAGTTTTAGTATCTGTAGATTCTGTAGATGTTTTTGGAGACGGAAATTTTAAATTAACAGACAATGTAGAATCTCCTGTGATGTACTATTTAACTTTTGATGGTAACTCAACCGATAAGAGAATTTTATTTTTTGGGGATAAAGGAACTATTACTATTAATGATAATATTGATATTTTTGGCTTTAACCCAGAGATTACGGGTTCTAAAAATCAAGAAGTTTTAAATAGTTTTTTAGAAATAAATAACAAGTTTAAAAATCAACGTTTAGAATTTATTAAAAAAGAGTTTGAAGCAACTAAGGCACAAGACCAAGATTTAATGACTAAGGTTAAAACTGATTTTGATAGAATGATTCGTAGAAAATATCTTTATACAACCAATTTTGCTTTAAACAATAAAGACAATGAAGTTGCACCATATATTGCATTAACACAATTATATGATGCTAATATCAAATTATTAGATACTATCAATAATTCATTATCAATAGATGTCAAAAAATCTATTTACGGTAAACGTTTAGATAAATACATAAGCGAAATAAAAGCAAAAGAATCAAATTAAGTTAAAAACCGAGTTTCAACTCGGTTTTTTTATGCTTTAAAATTTAGTTAGATATAATAGAGATAATCTAAAATTATCTTTTATTTAACATATTTACTTCAAAAAACTACTAATTTTGCATTACAATTTTAAGTAATAATCAATTATGAAATATTTATCTCCAGAAATTGAAGCTTTATCTAAGAAACATGAAGAAACTAAATCTTTAGCTAGAACAAGTGTTTCTTGTGGTATTTTTCAAGATTGTGATTACAATGAAGAAAGACCAAAATTATATCAAAGAAAAAGAACTGTAGAATTAGTTTAAGATTTCACTTTTAAACTCCATTCAAAATTAAATTTAGAAACTACTACTCCATCTTCGTTAACTCCTTCAGAAGATAAAACAACTATTTGTCCTTCATTTGTCTCAATCGACTCCTGAATTGCTTTAGCTATTTCTAAACCACCGTTGCAAGTAAAAATAATCTTTCCTGTTGCTTTTTTATAAAACTCGGCATTTTGTTGTGTAACCAACATAGATACCTTTGTATTAGATTCTTCTATAGCTTTCATAACCAAAACGCCAGTACTCATTTCTGCTGCCATACCTTGCGCTGCCCAAAACATACTTTTAAAAGGATTTTGATTCATCCATTTATGTTTAATTTTTACAACTGCCTCATCTTTAGATACAGAAATAACTCTCATTCCACTTAAAAAACCCAATGGTAATTTAAGTAACATAAACAGGTTTACTTTTTTAGGTGTAATCTTCATAATGCTTATTAAGACTCACAAAATACCACTTTTATTGTTCATATTTTACATTTTAAAAATGTTAAAAAAATGTTAATTACAGTACTATGTATTGCATAATACCTTTTTTAAGATATATATTTGCATAAGAAAGTATTATATACTACAATCATGAAGAATAATAAACAAAACACAAATGCCTTTTTAATTCACTTGTCTGCTTTCACTGGCTTTATATTTCCTTTTGGACATATAATTACACCATTAATAGCGTGGCAAACATTAAAAGAAAGAAGTGAATTTTTAGATGAACAAGGTAAAGAAGCCGTAAACTTTAATATTAGTTATACCTTATATTCTTTTTTATTAACCTTAACATTTATACCCTTTGCATTTGGTTCATTTTTAAGAGACATAAATCATTTTGATAATTTCAGCATTAATTTAGATTTTAACTCTCATAACTTTTTAGGGTTAATTGGTTTTGGTACAGTTGCAAGTATTATTTATTTAATAGGAATTGCACTGGTTATAATAGCTTCTTTAAAAGCAAAAGAAGGAGAAAGTTACAAGTATCCTTTTACTATAAAATTTATTAAATAAACCACATTATATGAAGATAGAAAACACAAAAGCACAAATGAGAAAAGGTGTTTTAGAGTATTGTATTTTATCCATTCTAAAAAATGGAGATGCATATACATCAGAAATACTTTCTACGCTTAAAGGTGCAGAAATGATTGTGGTTGAAGGAACCATTTATCCGTTATTAACGCGTTTAAAAAATGCAGGATTATTATCGTATAGATGGGAAGAATCAACCTCTGGACCACCAAGAAAATACTACGTTTTAACAGAAAACGGAGGCATGTTTTTAAAAGAATTAGACAAAACATGGAGTAATTTAGTAAACGCAGTTAACCAAGTAATTAGCACAAAACCAACTTCAGATGAATAAGACAATAAATATAAATTTAGGCGGATTTTTCTTCCATATAGACGAGATTGCCTACCAAAAATTAAGAAGATATCTAGAGTCTATCTCTAAATCCTTAAGTGAAGATCCGCAAGGAAAAAATGAAATCATAGCAGATATAGAAGCGCGTATAAGTGAGCTTTTATCAGAAAAAATTACCGATGCTAGACAAGTTGTTAATGAAGGTGATATAGAAGATATTATTGTAATCATGGGGCAACCAGAAGATTATGCAGAAGCAGAAGAAGCATATTCAGATTCAAGCTACTCGTATAAAAGAAATAACACCTCTGGTAAAAAATTATTTAGAGATGGTGATGATAAATTTTTAGGTGGTGTTGCATCTGGTATTGCTCATTATTTTGATATTGATGCAATATGGATACGTTTAGGTTTGTTGGCTCTTTTCTTTGGAGCAGGATTCGGAATTTTAATCTATATAATTTTATGGATTTTATTACCAGAAGCAAAAACTACAGCAGAAAAATTGCAGATGGAAGGTGAACCTGTAAATATTGATAACATCGAAAAGAAGATTAGAGAAGAGTTTTCTAATGTATCTGAAAATGTTAGAAATGTTGCAAATCAAGCATCAGAAAAATTTAAAGACGGTGCTAATGAGTTCTCTGAAAAAATGAGTCAAACTTTTTCAGCAAAGACAAAAAAAAATAATGGTTTACAAGATTTTTTAGATACAATTGGTAAAATTATACTTGGTTTTTTTAAAATTATAGGAAAATTTATAGGTGTAATATTTGTATTCTTAGGTGCAGCCATTATTTTATCTCTAATTATTGGAGGGTTTTCTGTAGGAAGTTTAGAATTCTTAAATATTGATGGTAATTTTATTAGTTATCCAGAATTCTTTTATGACGCAACTTTACCTCGTTGGTTGTTAACAGTTTCTTTATTTGTTTTAGTTGGTATTCCTTTTTTAGCCTTGTTAATTTTAGGTTTAAGAATGTTATCTAGTAATGTAAAACAAGTTAGTAAAGCAACTTCTTTATCTCTTTTAGGTTTATGGATAATTGCACTGTTAATAATCATTTTTACAGCAATAGAATTTGGAACTACACATGCTAATTATGGTAAAAATGTAGTGAGAAAAAATCTTGCAATTTCTAAACAAGATACTTTAGTTGTAAAAATGAAAAACAACGATGAAATCTATTATAAACACAATTTAAGAAGATCTTCTAGAAGACACGAAGTAGAAGTTGATAATAAGCGTATGGTTTATACAAACGATATTCGTATCGATGTAAATAGAAGTAATACCGATGAAGCTTATGTAATTATTCAGAAAGAATCTTATGGTAAAAGCAGTATTAGAGCAAGCAAAAATGCCGAAAAAATAAAATACAACTATACCTTAAGCAATAATGAGCTTATATTAGACGCTTATTTTTTAACGAACATAAAAAATATTTTTAAAGATGAAGAAATAGTAATTACACTTTTTTTACCAACTACTTCAACTATATATTTTGATAATTCGGTAAAATCATTTTTATACAATGTTAGAAGTGAAAATAATTTAGACGAAGACGAAATGACAAATCACTATTTTAAAATGACAAATATCGCTTTAAAATGTACCGATTGTGTTATCGAGAATAACGATACTGATGATGAAGAAACAGTTGAAGAAACTTTCTAATTACAGTTCAGAAGAAAAAAAATACAACTGGGCAACTTTATATTGGCAATTAGCGTCTTTACTGTGATATTTATCAAATAAATTATAAAACAACATTATGAAAAAATCAACCAACCAACTTTTAGTAATTCTATTTTTATCTACTATACTAACATCTTGTGGTGTAGATTATTTAAATAAAGTAAACGGCAACAGAAATGTTACTACAGAAAACAGAGATGTTAATAATACATTTAACAGTATTCATGTTAGTAACGGTATCGATCTATACATCAACCAAAGTAATGAAACAGAAATTATAGTAGAAGCAGATGAAAACTTACAAGAAATTATTAAAACAGAAATAAACGATGGCGTTTTAAGAATATATACTGATAAAAATATTTGGCAATCAAAATCAAGAAAAGTCTATGTAACAGTAGAAGAATTATCAAACTTAAAAGCCACAAGCGGTGCAGATGTTTATACAGAAAACACAATAAACACTAAAGAAATATCTATTACAGCGACTAGTGGTGCAGATATAAATATAAAAGTTGATGCAGAAAGTGTAGCAACTAAATCTACAAGTGGCTCTGATATTAACATTACAGGTATTACTACAAATCATGCGTCTAGCGCTACAAGCGGAAGTTCTATTGATGCTTACGATTTAGAAAGTAAAAATGTTATTGTGAAGGTAACAAGTGGTGCAGACATTGATATTTATGCATCAGAAAAAATTGAAGCAAAAGCAACAAGTGGTGGCGATGTAGATTTTAAAGGAAACCCGAAAATTGTAAATAAAAAGTCTTCTTCTGGAGGAAGTATTTCTAGAAAATAAAATAAATCAATCAACCAAAAAATGATTTCTTCAGGTTGTAACAAACCTGAGAAATTCTAAAAAACTACTATGATTTCATTATTAGAAACCTTTAAAGATGCTATTATCGTTAAAGTATTAATTGCTATAATTATGTTCTTTTTCACCTGGGTTTCGAACACACAAATAGAAAAAAACTCAAACTTTTATAAATCAACAAAAGTGTATAATATTGATAATTTAGAAAACTGTTTAAAATTGAAACAACCCAAAATAACAAATGAAACTTTAGCTAAAAACAACAAACAGTTTTACGCAAAAAGATAAAGAAATTAGAAAGCTAACTTCTAATATGGTTACTAATACTTGGTTTTATTAGTTTACTTGGTAAGCCGCTGTTTTTAATTAAACAGCGCTTACTTTTTATAATTATTCCGTAGCTTTTTTGTAGTTGTTTAAAAGCTTTTTAACTTCTAAATTATCATAAACCGTAGGATATAACTCTTTTAAGATGATGTGATAATCATAATCAATCTGCATTCCATTAATCAAATGAGAAAAAGCATATTTTTCTTTATTCATAATAAAAAATAAACCTGCAAATCGATATTCTATCTCAGCAAAATCTTTATAAATTTTCTGAGCTTCAAAAATTACTTTTAAAGCATAATTAAATTCACCTAAAAAAGATAAAACATCAATTAAACCAATGTAAATTTCTATTGAATTTTCTCCTAAGCGCAAACAATTATTATAACCAGAAACTGCTTCTTCAAAAAAACTAAGTTTTAGTTTTATTTCAGCATACCTTCGCCAATAAAGGGCATTATCTTCATCTATTTTTAATGCTTTTGATAAATAATAAGAAGCTTTTTGATAGTTTTCTAAATTAAAATAAATATTAGCCAACAAAACCCAACCTTTATCTAGCAAAGGATCTTCGTGTACGGCCTTTTTGTAATAAGAAATTGCAGCTTCTAAATTTTCTAATTTTTGGTAGCACTCACCTACCCTAATATATACATAAGCTGTAGGATCGTCTAACTCTAATGTAATTAAATAGTTATCTATAGCATCTTGATAGTTTTCTAATTGTTCTAAAGTTTTAGCTTTTTCTAAATATCCACCTAAAAAAGATTCGTCTATAAGAACTGAGTAATCAAAAGCTTTTAGAGCTTCTTCAAAATCCTCTAAAACAAAATATTGTCTACCTAATTGATGCCAAGCAACTTCACAATAAGGATTTATTTCTATATATGATTTTAAATATTCTGCGGCCTCATTATGTTCTTCTTGCATATCAAAACAATACACAATGTTGTATAGTGCAGAGTAATCTTCGTAATCTACTTCTATACAATTCACAAAACTTTTTCTAGCATTTGTAAAATCATCTAAATAAAGATATTCCATACCCAATAAAGACCAAACATCTACTTTATCTTCGGTTAAATCTAGGGCTGTTTCTAAATCTTTAATTGCAACTTTATGTAACCCCTTTTTAGAGTTTATGGTTGCTTTTTGTATAAAAACTTCTTCGTTATCTGGTGCAATTACAGCTATTTTCTTAAGAAGAGATTCTGCTTTATCTATCTCATTTTCTGTTAAATGCATTTCTACCATTAACAATTTCAAATCAATAGATTCTGGGTGCTGTTCTAAACCCAACTTTATTGCTTTTTTTGCTAACGATACTTTACCAGAATCTAAATAATGTATTATGATTTCTTCAAACTCAACCAAATCAAAAAAATAAATGTTGTTGGTTTTGAGCATCGATTCAAATTTTAATAGAGACATAACTAAGAGATTTGAATTATGATAATAAAGGTACTACAACTCTAGGAAAACATTTATATATGTGGTTTTTGTTTTCAACAATTTAATTAACAAATAGCCAACTTTATTTAAGCCGTAATAATTTTGTGCATACATAAATTTACATTAATTTTGATTTTCAATAACTATCAACTTAAATTGATAGCCTTCTTATGAGCAAAAAAACCTTACTTAACTCAAAAGATATTGAAATTATTCTTCATCGATTAGCTTGTCAGTTAATTGAAAACCACAATGATTTTTCTAATACTGTGCTTATTGGTTTGCAACCTAGAGGTTCTTTTTTAGCAAACAGATTAGCCAATCTATTAAAAACAGATTACAATATTAAAAATTTAGAGTTAGGCCTTTTAGACATTACTTTTTACAGAGACGATTTTAGAAGAAAAGAAAAACCATTGGCTGCAGAAACTACAGAAATGGATTTTTTAATAGAAGGTAAAAAAGTTGTAATTATAGATGATGTTTTATTTTCTGGAAGAAGTATTAGAGCTGCTCTAACAGCAATTCAGTCTTACGGAAGACCAGAAAACATAGAACTATTGGTTTTAATAGACAGACGATTTAGCAGACATTTACCAATTCAACCAAATTATAGAGGCAGACAAGTAGATGCTATAAATGAAGAGCGAGTTTTGGTTACCTGGAAAGAAACCAGTACTAAAGACGCTGTTTTTATAGAATTAAAATAACCAACTTTACAAGCTACCATGAAGAATAAAAAACAAATATCTAACTTAAATATTTTGATGTGTCAGAATTAAGCGTAGAACATTTATTGGGGATAAAATATTTAAAACCTAATGATATTGATGTTATTTTTAAAACTGCAGATCATTTTAAAGAGGTAATTAATAGACCTATTAAAAAAGTACCCTCTTTAAGAGATATTACTATTGCCAATTTATTTTTTGAAAATAGCACAAGAACTAAATTAAGTTTTGAGCTTGCAGAAAAAAGACTTTCTGCAGATGTGATTAACTTTTCCGCAGGACAATCATCTGTAAAAAAAGGAGAAACCTTAATAGATACGGTTAACAATATTTTAGCCATGAAGGTAGATATTGTGGTGATGAGACATGGTAATGTTGGTGCTGGTGTCTTTTTATCTAAACATGTCAATGCAAAAATAATAAATGCCGGCGATGGTACTCACGAGCATCCAACACAAGCACTACTAGATTCTTATTCTATAAGAGAAAAATTAGGAAGTGTAAAAGGTAAAAAAATAGTTATTGTTGGTGATATTTTACATTCTAGAGTTGCCTTGTCTAACATTTTTGCATTGCAACTTCAAGGTGCTAAAGTAAAAGTATGTGGGCCAACAACTTTAATTCCTAAACATATTACAAGTTTAGGTGTAGAGGTAGAAACAAATTTAAAAAAGGCTTTAGAGTGGTGTGATGTTGCAAACGTTTTACGCGTACAACACGAAAGAATGGATATAAAGTATTTTCCTTCTACGAGAGAATATACACAGTTGTTTGGTATCAATCAACAAATATTAGACGACCTTGGCAAGAAAATTGTTATAATGCATCCAGGACCAATAAACAGAGGTGTAGAAATAACAAGTGATGTCGCAGATTCTAATGATTCTATTATTCTTAATCAGGTAGAAAATGGTGTTGCTGTAAGAATGGCAGTAATTTATTTATTGGCGCAACAAATAAAAAGATAAGATGCTAATTACAAAAAAAGAGAATTATATACTTGTAACTTCTGAAGAAGAAAACTTTACAGAATTTTACAAAAAATTTAAAGACAACTATGGATACATTAAAGACGGACATTTAATTATTCATATTTCTAAAAAAATTAGCATAGAAAATAAAGATTTTTTACTATTTTTGGATATAGCTGAAGAAAAACAACAGAATGGCACATCATTTGTGATAGTTAATTCAGTTATAGATATTGATAATTTTCCAGAAAGCTTAAATATTGTACCTACTTTGCAAGAAGCAGAAGATATTTTAGAAATGGAAGCAATAGAAAGAGAATTAGGATTTTAAAAGATAATAAATGGTAAAAAAAATACTTTTCATTTTACTTTTATCGGTTTCATTTACGGCTTTTTCACAAGAAAAAACTGTAGATAATTTGTCTACTGCACCTAATCCTTTCACAAGTGTTACAAATATATCTTTTAATTCAGTTTCTAATTCTTCTGTTATTTTAACAGTAAGGAATGTATTGGGTAAAACTGTTTTCAAAAAAACATATAAAGTAACTTCTGGTAAAAACAAAATTCCGTTTTACAAGAACGATTTAGCAACAGGTATGTACATTTACAGTATACAGAACAATAAGAAAGTAATTTCTAAACGTTTTGTAATTAAATGATAAACCTTACTATTCTGGGTTGTCATTCTGCAACTCCTCGTGCAAATGCATTTCCAACTTCGCAATATTTAGAAATTAACAATAATCATTTTCTTATAGATTGTGGTGAAGGTACTCAGCGCCAAATGCGTAAATACAAGGTTGGCTTTTCTAAAATAAATCACATATTTATTTCACACTTACACGGCGACCATTATTATGGTTTAGTTGGCTTATTATCTACATATGGTATGTTAAGTAGAGAAAAAGAAATGCATATTTATGGGCCAAAAGGTATTCAAAAAGCAACTATGCAAATGTTAAGAATATCAGAATCCCACGCTAAATTTAACATGGTATTTCATGAGTTAACATCTAAAGAAAGTGAACTAATTTTTGAAGACGATAAGGTTACCGTTACTACAATACCTTTAAACCATAGAGTGTACACCAATGGTTATCTTTTTAAAGAGAAAGAAAAGCCAAGAAAATTAAACATGCTAAACATTAGCGGTTATCCAGAAATAGATAAAGCAGACTATTTAAATATTAAAGCCGGTAGAAATATTACGTTGACTTCTGGCGAAGTTGTTGCTAATAAGAGCTTAACTTTAGATCCGCCAAAACCTTTAAGCTACGCATTTTGCAGTGATACTAGCTATAAACCAGACATCGTACCAATTATAAAGAATGTTGATTTACTATATCATGAATCTACTTTTTTAGCAGACAGACAAGATTTAGCTAAAAAAACAAAACATTCTACTTCTATAGAAGCTGCACAAATTGCAAAAGATGCAAATGCTAAAGAATTAATTTTGGGTCATTTTTCTGGCAGATATCCAGATACAACCGTATTTCAGAAAGAAGCAAAAACCGTTTTTAACAATGTTGCTTTAGCTAAACCTGGTGCAAAATTTACTTTAAAGTAATTAGTATTGATTAGTTCCTAACAACACTAACGTACAAGCAATTTCACTTTCTATATTATTTTCTTTTAACATTTTTATAAATTCAAAATTCTCTGTTCCTGGATTAAAAATTACTCTCTTAGGATTTAAACTCACAATATAGTTGTAATACTGTTCTTGCCTCTTAGGATTTAAATATAATGTAACTGTATCAATATTATCATATTGTATTTTTTCTATATCAATATTTACATCTGCAACAATATCATTTCTTAAACCAATAGCAACTGTTTCTATTTGGTGAGCTCTTAATTTTTGTATTGCACGGTTAGAATACCTTTCTTCTTTTAAAGAGGCTCCTATTACCAAAGTTTTTTTACTCATTTTTTCTATAAAATTGAAACAAATAGCGATTAAAATCGTCTATAAGTTAATTACTTTGTTTTCATTAAAGTAATTGATTTGATTTAATAACATCAATCCGAAGTAATACTACTACTCCGGATTTTTTTTATTTACTATTTTTTGTAGCCTCAATAGAACCTTTAATAGCTATAAAAACATTTACAATACAGAAGATAAAAATTAGTATCGAATTAGTTTTTGTACCCTCGAAAATAATAAATTTCACAAATGCATTTAAAACAAAAATAAATAGAAAGATGTTTGATAGTAATAAAAGTATTTTTAATTTTTTACTCATAAATAATTTCTAAAAATATAAATCAAAACTATAAAAAAAAATTAACCTCTTCTACCTCTTCCCATTCTATTATTTCTCATCTGTAACATTTTATTCTTTACCGTTTCTGCATATTCTTTTTTAGTTATTATTTTTCCTTTTTCTGGCGGAGAAACCTCTAAATTATTTTGCTTATCTATAACTATTTCTGTGCATAAAAGCGTTGTATTTTGGGCACTTACTTCTAATATTAACCCTGGTAAACCCCAATACTCTGCAGGTCCTTGGGCAATTGGTATTGTTGGCGTATACCACGCCTCTACAACAATCATTTTTTCTTCTTGCTCTTCTTTATTAGATGTGTTCAAATCACTCCAAGAAAAATCAAACCATTTTAACTCTTCATACGGCACAAATGCCTTTGCTTTAAAGCAAGTATAATTCCCAATTTGTTTGGTTTCCGAACTTAATGTCCAATTAATTTTATACAAATCGTCTTTTACCAAAAACCTTTTACCATAAAACTCTTGTGACTGAATTAACTTGTTATCTGAAATACTTTTATATTGATCTCCTCTAGAAAAATAAGCTCCCCAAGAATCTGTTGCACCAGATATAGCATCTATTTTTTCATCTTCTTTAAAAAAAGATTCTTGTTTATTAAATTTTAGAATATATGTTTTTTCTAACCTGTTTTTAAGTCTACTCGCAATTTGCTTTTTTTGAGCTTCACTCATTTTTGCTCCCCATTTTCCTAAATCCATTTTAGATTTAGAGACATACGTTACTTTACCACTAAAACTTTGAGCGAAAAAGCTTGAAGAAATTGAGAACAAAAAAACAATAACAACATACTTTATATAATTGACTTTCATAATAACTTATTTATTGTTTAACAAATATACTAAAATATTAAACAATAAGATATAAGTACGATGTTTTGCTTATTCTATAAAAATTAAAGACAAAAAAAAGACTTGTTTAAACAAGTCTTTTCAAATTATATACAAGAATGTAATGTTTACCAACGTATAATTACAGAACCCCAAGTAAACCCACTACCAAAAGCAGCTAAAACTACAAGATCATTATCTTTTATTTTTCCTTTTTCCCAAGCTTCTGTTAAAGCAATAATTACAGATGCTGCGGTTGTATTTCCATATTTCATGATATTATTGTACACTTTATCATCAGAAAGTTGAAATTTCTTTTGAATAAATTGAGCAATACGTAAATTCGCTTGATGCGGAATTAGCATATCAATATCTTCTTTTTGTAATTTATTTGCTTCTAAACCTTCTACGATTGCTTCAGAAAAACGACCTATTGCATGTTTAAATACAAATTGTCCGTTCATATAAGGATAATAAGAAACATCATCAGGGTCGTTTGCTTCAATAATTTCTGGAACCCATCTTTTAGTTGAAGGACCTATTAAAGCCAATTCTTTTGCATGTTTTCCTTCTGAATGTAAATGAGAAGATAAAATACCTTTACCAGCCTCTTCACTTCTAGAAAGTACCGCTGCTCCTGCCCCATCACCAAAAATTACAGATACATTTCTACCTCTAGTAGATTTTTCTAAACCACCAGAATGATTTTCTGCACCAATAACTAAAATGTTTTTGTACATACCCGTTTTAATAAACTGGTCTGCTACAGACATTGCATAAATAAAACCAGAACATTGGTTACGTACATCTAAAGCTCCAATTGTTGGCATCTCTAGCATTTCTTGAATTTGTACACCACCACCAGGAAAATACATGTCTGGGCTTAAAGTTGCAAATACTATAAAATCGATATCATCTTTAGTTAAACCAGCTCTTTCTATAGCTATTCTAGATGCTTTTGCACCCATTACTGCTGTTGTATCTCCAGATTTTGGGTCTATCCATCTTCTTTCTTTTATACCCGTTCTTTCCTGAATCCATTCATCAGAAGTTTCCATAAACTCCTTCAAATCATCATTTTTTACGACATTATCAGGAACATAATATCCAAGACCTGTTATTTTTGAATTATACATAATTTAATGGTCAATATTTTAATTATTCGTTTGTTTGTAATTAGCAAAAATAGTGATTTTTGTTTTTATATCAGAAATTGTTTTAATTGACATTAAAAACTTCTTTCTGTCATCTTGTCAGAATCTTCTTTTTGGTATTTTTTTTGACTATTGATATATCAAAATAATAAAGTCAAATTTTAAACTATATACAAAATGGCAAAAGGAAATATTAATGTATCGGTAGAGAATATCTTTCCGTTAATTAAAAAGTTCTTATACTCAGATCACGAAATCTTTTTACGTGAATTAATCTCTAACGGAACCGATGCTACTTCTAAATTAAAGCATTTAATTGCTATTGGTGAAGCAGATACAGAATTAGGAGATGCAAAAATTGAGGTTAGCATTAACAAAGATGCTAAAACAATTACAATTAAAGATCAAGGTCTTGGTATGACTGCCGATGAAGTTGAGAAATACATCAATCAAATTGCTTTTTCTGGCGCAGAAGAGTTTTTAGATAAATATAAAGATAACGAAGCTGGCATTATTGGGCATTTTGGTTTAGGTTTTTACTCTGCTTTTATGGTTGCAGACAAAGTAGAAATTATTACAAAATCGTTTAAAGATGCACCTGCAGCACATTGGACTTGTGACGGCTCTCCTGAATATACTTTAGTAGAACACGATAAATCTGATAGAGGAACAGAAATTGTTTTACATGTTGCAGAAGATTCTTTAGAGTTTTTAGAAGAAAGTAAAATTGAAGGTTTACTAACAAAATACAATCGTTTTAACCAAGTGCCAATTAAATTTGGAACTAAAGAAATTAACGATCCAGAGTTTACACCAAAAACTACAAAAGATAAAGACGGTAAAGAAACTACAGAACCACACAAACAAATAACTGTAGATAAAATTATTAATAATACAGAACCTGCATGGACTAAGAAACCTGCAGATTTAGAAAAAGAAGATTATGATAATTTTTACAGAGAATTGTACCCAATGCAATTTGAAGAGTCTTTATTTCACATTCACTTAAATGTAGATTATCCGTTTAATTTAACAGGTATATTATTCTTCCCTAAGTTGTCTCAAAACATGGATATGCAAAAGGATAAAATCCAATTGTACCAAAACCAAGTTTTTGTAACAGATAATGTAGAAGGAATTGTACCAGACTTTTTACAAATGCTAAAAGGTGTAATCGACTCACCAGATATTCCATTAAATGTTTCTCGTTCTTATTTACAAGCAGACGGTGCAGTTAAAAAGATTTCTGGTTACATTACTAAAAAAGTAGCAGACAAATTATCTTCATTATTCAAAAAAGATAGAGCAGATTTTGAAACAAAATGGAACGATATTAAAGTAATTATCGAATACGGAATGTTGTCTGAAGATAAATTCTTTGACAAAGCTAAAAAGTTTGCTTTATACCCAACCGTTTCAGATTCTTTTTTCACTTTTGATGAGTTAATCGAAAAGACAAAAGACAATCAAACAGATAAAGATGGTAACCATGTAATTTTATATGCTGCTAACAAAGATGCACAACACAGTTACATACAAGAAGCTACAGCTAAAGGTTACGAGGTATTAATCTTAGACTCGCCAATTATATCTCACTTAATGCAAAAATTAGAAGGTGGAGATGGTAAAGTTAAATTTACAAGAGTAGATGCTGATCATGTAGATAATCTAATTAAAAAAGACGATAACGTTATTTCTAAATTAACAGATGAAGAAAAAGAAAAATTAAAGCCAATTATAGAAAGTGCTGTAAACTCTAAATCTTATACTGTTCAATTAGAAGCGATGGATTCTAACTCTTCGCCATTTATCATTACCGTACCAGAATTTATGCGTAGAATGAAAGAAATGCAGGCTACTGGTGGTGGTGGAATGATGGGAATGGGTAATTTCCCAGACATGTACAACTTAGTTGTAAACACAAATAGTCCATTGGTTTCAGAAATTTTAAATAATAAAGATGAAGAAGCTCAAAAAGGATTAATTTCTCAGGCTTTTGATTTGGCAAAATTATCTCAAAACCTATTACATGGTGAAGAATTAACAAACTTTATCAAACGTTCTTACGAGTTAATCAAGTAAAACAAAAGTGTTTTTCGTATATACGAAAACTGCACATACAAACCTCTCTGTTTCTTCAGAGAGGTTTTTTTATGCGACAATTTTAAGTTTCTAAAATCGCAACATTACCTTATCTTTTTATCAATCAATTATTTAGGGTTGTGTTTTAAGGATATTTTTTTACAGCTTTTAGATTTCTTCGTTTAAACTTTTATAATAAAATTACATTTTGAACATCAATCTATTTTAACACTTTAAAAATAAACTGTAATTTTATGTTTTTAAACTTATAAGACATGAAGTGGAGAAGTAATAGAAGAAGTACAAATGTTGATGATAGAAGAGGCGCTTCTTCTGGTAGAAGTTCTGGTGGCGGATTAAACCCAATGCTAATAGGCTTATTGTTAAAATTAGTTACTTCTAAAAAAGGATTAATTATTGTGGCAATAGTAGCTGGTGTAATGTATTTTACAGGAAACAATCCTCTAAACTTTTTAACCGGAAACACTAATAATCAAATACAAAATACCACGTATAAAGGTACTGCTAAAGAAAATGAATTGGCAGCGTTTAGTAATCGAGTTTTAAGAAGTACAGAAGACGTTTGGAATAAAATTATTCCGAATTACAAAGAGCCAACACTAGTTCTTTTTACTGGTTCTGTTACTTCTGCTTGTGGTGGTGCGTCTAGTGCTACTGGTCCTTTTTATTGCCCCGGTGATGATAAATTATATATCGATTTAAGTTTTTTCGAAGAAATGGCAAGAAAACTAAATGCTCCAGGAGATTTTGCACAAGCCTATGTTATTGCTCATGAAGTTGGGCATCATATTCAAAACTTAACGGGTATGAATAGAAAAGTACAATCGATGCGTGGTAAAATTAGTCAAACAGAATACAATAAACTTTCTGTAATGTTAGAATTACAAGCAGATTTTTATGCTGGTGTTTGGGCGCACCACGCCAAAAACATGGAATTAATTTTAGACGCTGGAGATCTTAAAGAAGCGCTAAACGCTGCACATGCAATTGGTGATGATCGTTTACAAAAACAATCTACAGGAAGAGTTGTACCAGATTCTTTTACACATGGTACTTCTGCACAAAGAATGCGTTGGTTTAAAAAAGGTTTCGAAACTGGCGATGTAAACCAAGGTGATACCTTTAATGCACGTTCCTTATAAATACAATATGTTTACTATTAGAAAAGCGACCAGCAAAGACGTTAAAAAATTAACCGAAGTTGGTAAAAAAGCATTTTACTTACCTCATAAAGACGCAATTCCTAAACATATAATGGATGCTTATCTTACAGAGAATTTTAGTGAAGAAAACATTCTTAAAGAAATACATAACAATAATTTCGAATATCGCTTGTTGTATGTTGGTGATACTTTAGCCGGATTTTCTAAAATTATCTTAAACCATAAAAATGAAAATATCAATCTAGATAACGTAACCAAAATGGAACGTTTATACTTAATCGAAGATTTTTTTGGTAAAGGTTTAGGAAAAGAATTATTTGAATACAATTTAAACTTTATTCAAAAAGAAAATCAAAAAGGAATTTGGCTTTACGTTTGGATTAAAAACTATAGAGCCATCGATTTCTATAAAAAAGTTGGCTTTAAAAAAATTGCTTCTTATGATTTTCCGATATCAGCAACAGAAACTAGACCCAACTATTTGTTATTTCTAGAATTTTAAAAACGTTAATTTTTAAACTGTTTGCGTTAAACCGCTCTGTAAGTTTATAATATCTTTGATTAGAAATTCAGATATTATGAAAAAAACAGCATTAATTACAGGAGCAAGTAGCGGAATTGGAAAAGAATTTGCAAAAATTCACGCAAAATCTGGCGGTGATTTAGTTATTGTTGCAAGAAGCAAAGACAAGCTATTAGCGTTAAAAGAAGAGTTAGAAAAAGCATACAAAATTCATGTATCTGTTATTGAAAAAGATTTAACAGAAAAAGATGCACCGCAAGAGGTTTTCAATTTTGTTAAATACAGTAAGATTGATGTAGATTATTTAATTAATAATGCAGGTTTTGGCGGAATTGGGAAATTTTACGAAAGAAAGCTAAAAGAAGACCTTAACATGATACAATTAAATGTAATTGCTCTTACAGCATTAACAAGACTGTTTTTACCCACTTTTGTAGAAAAAAATAGTGGTAAAATATTAAATGTATCTTCTACTGCTAGTTTAATGGCAGGTCCTATGCAAGCTGTTTATTTTGCTACAAAGGCTTATGTAACTTCATTTAGCAATGCTATTGCAGAAGAATTATCTGAAACAAATGTAACTGTTACAACACTAATGCCAGGTGCAACAGAAACCGATTTTGGTAAAACTTCTGGTATGGATAAAACTTCTTTATTTAAAAGTACTGCAGATGCTAACACGGTAGCTAAAGATGGTTATAATGCAATGCTTAATGGCGATTTAGATGTTATTTCTGGCGTTAGTTTATCTCAAAAGCTAATGCTCAAAGCAATACCAATTACTCCAAAAAAGATATTATTAAAACAAGTAAAAAAAATGCAAGACCCTAATCCATAATACCCAGTAAACTATTTACAACTGAAAACAACTATGTTATTTTTAAAAAAATGAGATAGTTGTTTTTTTATCAACTATATTAATCGTAATATTGCAATAAACAAATACGAATGGGATTAACAAAGTCAGAAATCTTTACAGCGCAACAAAACGAAATTGCTGCAATAGCAAAAGTACTAGGGCACCCTGCAAGAATTGCTATTTTAGAACATATAATAAAACTAAACACTTGTGTTTGCGGAGATTTAGTAAAAGAAATAGGACTTGCACAACCTACAATTTCACAACATTTAAAAGAATTGAAAAAAGTAGGTATTATAAAAGGTACTATAGAAGGCACAAGCGTTTGCTATTGCATAAATGAAGATAACTGGAATAGAATTACGACCATATTAAATCAATTTTTAAATAAAACACCAACAAACAACTGTTGTTAATTTTTAGTCTAATGGAAAACAAAGTGTACGAAAAAATAGAAAAAACTATTTTAAACCTAGATGTAGAAACTATTTCTAATGATAGAAAAGAAGTTTTACAACCGCTAATAGATTTTGTACAAAGTAAAGTTACAAGCAACAAAGATGTTAATATTAACTTTATATGTACACACAATTCTAGAAGAAGCCATTTAACTCAAATATGGGCACAAACAATTGCCAACTATTTTAATTTAAAAAATGTTACAACTTATTCTGGTGGTACAGAAGCTACTGCAATGTTTCCTATGGTTGCCGAGACTTTAAAAAATACAGGTTTCGAAATTTTAGAATTGTCTGAAAGTAAAAACCCTGTTTATGCAATAAAGTTTAACGACAACACAAACCCTATAATTGGTTTTTCTAAAAAATACGATGCTAAATTTAATCCTGCATCTGGTTTTGCCGCAATTATGACGTGTTCTCAAGCAGATGGTGGTTGTCCTTTTATTGCTGGTGCAGAAAAAAGAATACCAATTACTTACGAAGATCCTAAAATGTTTGACAATACACCTCAACAAGCAGAAAAATACCAAGAAAGAAGTTTACAAATAGCTACAGAAATGTATTTTATATTTTCTAACATAAAAAAATAATCTTATGAAATTATCAGAAATTAAAAAGCACTTAAAAAGTTTAGATAAAATAGGTTTTCAATTACCAAACGGAGAGTTGGTAGCAAGTCATTTTCATGTTACAGAAGTTGGTAAAATTACCAAAGATTTTATTGATTGTGGTGGCAAGGTTAGAAATGAAACAGTTATCAATTTTCAATTATGGGAAGAAAATGATTACGACCATCGATTGCATCCAGAAAAACTGATAAATATTATTGAGTTATCAGAAAAAAAGTTTCAGTTTGATGATTTAGAAATCGAAGTAGAATATCAAGGTAAAGAAACCATTGGTAAATACGGATTGGATTTTGACGGAACAAACTTTTTATTAACCTCTAAAGTTACAGCTTGTTTGGCCTTAGATGCTTGCGGAATAACACCTTCGAAACCGAAATTGCAATTTTCAGAATTAAATAGCGGTGCAACTAGTTGCAGCCCTAACTCTGGTTGTTGTTAAGCAACAATTATAAAAAGCAAAAAACTGTTATCTACCATAGATAACAGTTTTTTTTATATCATAATTGCGATTATAACAAATCGTCTGAATCTACATCCTTAGAGTTTTCAGAATACGTTCTCCATTTTTCTAAACACTCTGTAATATCTTTAGGTATTTCAGAATTAAACTGCATAAACTCACCCGTTGTTGGGTGCGTAAAACCTAAGGTTTTTGCATGTAATGCTTGTCTTGGCAATACCTGAAAACAGTTATTTACAAATTGCTTGTATTTTGTAAAGGTGGTTCCTTTTAAAATAGCATCTCCGCCGTAACGTTCGTCGTTAAAAAGTGTATGCCCAATATGTTTAAAATGCGCTCTAATTTGATGCGTTCTACCTGTTTCTAATTTGCATTGCACCAATGTTACGTATGTTAGTCTTTCTAAAACTTTAAAATGTGTAACAGCATGTTTACCAAATTCTCCATCAGGAAAAACAGCCATTTGCAATCGGTTTTTTAAACTTCTACCAATATTACCTTCAATTCTTCCTTCATCTTCATCTATATTTCCCCAAACTAAAGCATAGTATAAACGCTCTGTTGTTCTGTCATAAAATTGTTTAGACAAATGTGCCATTGCAAACTCTGTCTTAGCAACAACCAACAAACCACTAGTGTCTTTATCTATTCGATGCACCAAACCTGGTCTCTCATTAGAATTGGTTGGTAAGTTTTCTATATGATGTATTAAACCGTTTACTAAAGTTCCAGAATAGTTTCCGTGCCCAGGATGCACAACCATACCTGCAGGTTTATTTACTACAATAACCGCATCATCTTCATAGACAATATCAATAGGAATGTCTTCTGCAACCAATAAATTTTCTGCTGGCGGATATGCCAACACAACACGAACAACATCGTGAGGTTTTACTTTATGATTCGATTTTACCGCAACATCATTCACCAAAACATTACCTGCTTTTGCTGCTTGTTGTATTTTATTACGTGTAGCATTTTCGATAAAATTCATTAAAAATTTATCTACTCTTAAAGGCACTTGCCCTTCACTAGCTGTAAATCGATGATGCTCGTACAACTCTTCTTTTTCTAAATCTTGATTCTGATTTTCTTGCAAACCGATTTTCTTTATTTCTAATTAATTACCATTACCGTCACCTAACACCAAATCTACAATAGAGTTTAGCGGTAACTTATCGCCTTCATTTAAAACTTTGCCTTTATAACGCAAACCTCTTACAACATCTTTACCAATATCGTTTACATACGTGTAATTTGTACCAACTATTAAACCCATTGCTCTTAATTGAGAAGATGCTTGTCTTTTGGTTCTTCCGTTTAAATTCTGAATGGTAACATCTCTGTATTTAGACGGATTTAATGTTAAATATATTTTACGCTTTTCTTTAACAAATTCGCCTGCTAAAGGAGATTGTTCTATCACAGATTTTTTTGGATAATCTGGATTAAAACTAGCACTATCAATAATCTTATAAGCTAAATCTAATTCTTTTAATTTTCTTTCTACTTCTTCTAAAGATAGTTTTTGTAAATCTGGCACTTGTATTTTCTGATTATGATTTGTTGTTACACCCAACCAAAATTTTAAGGCAAATACAAATACTAATAAACCAACTACAACAATTGCTATTTGTGTAAAAAAAGTTTTACTTTTTAAAAATTGAACTAAACTCATAATCATTTTTTTAATCACGCAAAGATATAAAAAGTAAACGTTGCTGTTTCTATTTATATTTTGATAAATTTGTTTTATTATTTTTTATAAAATGAAGAAAAACATTGCCATAGTAATGGGTGGTTACTCATCTGAAGTTAACATTTCTATAAAAAGCGGAAATGTAGTGTACAAGCACTTAAACAAAGAGAAATACAACTCTTTTAGAGTGCTAATTTTAAAAGAAAAATGGGTTGTATTAGACAACAATAATACCGAATACAATATCGATAAAAATGATTTTTCTTTTATATTAGACAATAAAAAAATAATATTTGATTGTGTTTTTAACGCAATTCACGGCGCTCCCGGAGAAAACGGACAATTATTAGCGTATTTTAATCTTATCAATTTAAAGCATACCTCTGCCCCATTTTATCAAATGGCGCTAACTTTTAACAAAAGAGATACTTTAAGTGCTGTAAAAGCATATGATATAAAAACAGCTACTTCTATTTATTTAAATAAAGGTGATGTTATCAATTTAGATTTAATTGTAGAAAAAGTAGGCTTGCCATGTTTTATAAAACCAAACAATGCAGGTTCTAGTTACGGAATTTCGAAAGCTCATAAAAAGGAAGATATTTTACCAGCAATAGAAATCGCATATAAAGAAGATTCAGAAATATTAATAGAATCGTTTTTAAATGGTACAGAAGTTTCTGTAGGTGTTATTGATTATAAAGGAAAAACAAAAGTTTTACCAATTACAGAAATTGTTTCTGAAAATGATTTCTTTGATTATGAGGCTAAATATGAAGGGAAATCACAAGAAATTACACCCGCAAGAATTAGTAAAACACAACAAGAAAAAGTAGAAAAAACAGCCAAAAAAGTTTATGAAATCTTAAATATGTCTGGTTTTTCTAGATCGGAGTATATTTTTGTGAACGATGAGCCTTACTTTTTAGAAATGAATACAGTACCTGGTTTAACAGAAGAAAGTATTCTGCCACAACAAGCACAAGCAGCAGGTATTTCTTTAGCAGAATTATTTGACAACGCAATAACTGCTACCCTAAACAATTAAAAAATGCAATAGTTATACTATTGCTAGCAAAAAACACAAATATGAAAAGAGCAATTTTTCCGGGATCTTTCGACCCAATTACACTAGGTCATTTCGATATTATAGAAAGAGGTGTTACCCTTTTTGATGAATTGATTATTGCCATTGGTGTAAATGCCGATAAAAAATATATGTTTTCATTAGAAGAGCGTAAAAACTTTATTGAAGAGTGTTTTAAAGACAATCCTAAAATAAAAGTGGTTACTTATAAAGGGTTAACTGTAGATTTTTGCGAGCAAAATGATGTTGATTTTATTTTAAGAGGTTTAAGAAATCCTGCAGATTTCGAATTCGAAAAAGCCATTGCACATACCAATAGAGATTTAGCTGCTATAGAAACAGTCTTTTTATTAACTGCGGCAAGTACTTCTTATATTTCTTCTTCTATTGTAAGAGATGTGATTAGAAATAATGGAGATTATACCAAATTAGTTCCGAAACCTGTAAGAGTTAAAAAATAAATTACCATGAAAAAACTACTACTACTTACCCTAACTGTTCTTGTACTTTCTTGCAGTAAGAATACAAAAGATTCTATCGATTTTACAACTCAATTCGAAAAATCAGCAGGAAAAGAAACTCCAGAATACAAAGATGTAATTTCTTATTATGAAAATTTAGCAGATGCTTATTCAGAAATTTCTGTATTTACCTTTGGACAAACAGATGCAGGTGAACCCTTACATTTAGTTACTTACAATAGAGAAGGTATTTATAATGTTGATGAAATTACCAATTCTTCTAAAAACAGAATTCTGATAAACAATGGTATTCATCCAGGAGAATCAGACGGAATTGATGCATCGATGATGCTTCTAAGAGACATCGTTCAAAATGATTCTTTGCAAAAAAAATACGAAAACTCAATAATCGCTGTAATACCGGTTTATAATGTTGGTGGTTCTTTAAATAGAAATTCGCACACAAGAACCAATCAAAATGGTCCTGTAGCCTATGGTTTTAGGGGCAATGCTAGAAACTTCGATTTAAATAGAGACTTTATAAAACAAGACACTAAAAATGCGGCGGCTTTTGCAGAAATTTTTCATACTGTAAATCCTGATGTTTTTATAGACAATCACGTTAGCAACGGTGCAGATTATCAATATGCAATAACACACTTATTTACGCAGCACAATAAATTAGGCGGAAAACTGGGGCGCTTTTTAGAAGCTACCATGAGACCAGAAATAGAACAATCCTTAGAAGAAAAAAACATTATTATTACGCCATATGTAAATGTTTGGGGTAATACGCCAGAAGCAGGTTTTTCTCAATTTTTCGATTCGCCAAGATACTCTACAGGCTACACAACTTTATTTCATACCCTGGGTTTAATGGTAGAAACACATATGCTAAAACCTTATAAAATAAGAGTAGAACAAACCTATGAATTAATGCTTTCTGCTTTTGATTTTACTGAGAAAAATTCAGTAAAAATTAAAGAATTAAGAGCAAATGCTTTAGAAGAAATTCTTGCTAAAAAAACATATCCTATTGCATTTGGTGTAGATGTTAACAATCCTACAACACTAAATTTTAAAGGGTACGAAGCAAGCTATATAGATAGTAAAGTTACAACAGGTAAAAGGTTGTTTTATGACACAACCAAACCTTTCGAAAAAGAAACAAAATACTATAACAACTTTAACATCAAAAAAGAAATCAACATACCAAATGCCTACATTTTAAAACAAGGTTGGCATAAAGTTGTAGATCGATTAGAAAATAATGCAATAGAGTTTTCTCGTTTTAAAAACGATACAACAATTACTGTAGAGGTTTCTCATATTAAAGATTTTAAAAGTAGAAACGCTCCATACGAAGGACATTATTTACATTATGGTACAGAAACTATAAAAACCGTAAAAGAAGTAAAATTTAGTGCTGGCGATATATTTATTCCTACAAACCAAAACGGCCTTCGATATATTATAGAAACTTTAGAAGCAGAAGCAACAGATTCGTTTTTTAATTGGAACTTTTTTGATACAATTCTTCAACAAAAAGAAGGGTATTCTGCTTATGTTTTTGAGGATATTGCAGAAAAATATCTTGCAGAAAATTCTAAATTAAAACAAGAACTAGAAGAAAAAATGAATACTGATGAAACATTCGCAAAAGACCCAAGAGCTCAGTTAAACTTTATTCATAAAAACTCACCACATTACGAACCAGCGCATTTACTATTACCTGTTTTTAAGCTTTATTAAACTATGAAAAATTTATATGTATTCTTCTGTTTTTTTGCTATTGTTGGTTGCAAAACTTCTAAATTAAAAAATAATAAGAATTTAGATTTCTATGTTGGTACTTTTACAGATAAAGAAAGCAAAGGTATTTATAAATACAGTTTAACAAATACCGGTAAATTAACAAGCTTGGGCTTGGTAGCAGCAGTTAAAAACCCTAATTTTATTACAAAATCGAAAGACAATAAAACATTGTTTGCTGTTGGCGAAACCACAAAAGAAGGTAAAGGTGTTATTAGATCTTACAACATTAAAGAAAGCTCTTTAGAATTTATAAATAGTGCAGAAACTGGCGGAGCAGTTCCTTGTTACGTAACAGCCAATCATCAAAACTATATTTTAACAGCCAATTATGTGGGTGGCAATGTTGGTTTGTTAAGTTTTAAAGATTCTGGCCAGTTAAATCCGCTACACTATGTGCAACAACACACCGGTAAAGGATCTACAAATAGACAGAAAAAACCACATGCACATTCTGTTTGGTTTCATCCAACTAAAAACGAAGTTATTTCTGCAAACCTTGGCACAAATGAGTTGTGGTTTTCTAAAATAGATAAAGCACAAAATAAACTTATGTACACCCATCAGAAAAAATTAAAAATGGCTGTAGGTGCAGGACCTAGACATTTAGTGTTTCATCCCAACAATAAATGGTTTTATGTTTTAAACGAATTAAATAATACTGTTTCTCTTATCAAAGAAAAAAACAATATGTATTATGTAGATTTCTCTATAAGTACTTTGCCAAAAGATTTTAAAGCCTTTAGCAAAGCTGCAGATATTCATATTTCTAAAGATGGTAAATTTTTATATGCCTCTAATCGTGGGCACGAATCTATTGTTATTTATAACGTAAATTCTAAAAACGGAAAATTAAATGTTATAGATTATCAAAATGTTTTAGGAGAACATCCAAGAAACTTTTCTTTATCTCCAGACAACAAGCACTTATTAGTTGCCAATCAAGACACTAATACCATCATTTCTTTTAAGCGAAATACAGCCAATGGCAAATTAACTTTTACAGATAAAATTAATGCACCAACCCCTGTTTGCATTTTATTTTAAAATATAGTTTGGTTTATGTAACTTGTAGACTTAAAACTTCTATAAGTGAATATCAATATATCTATAAACGGAAAACCGCATACTATAAACACGCAAGAAGATACGCCACTTCTTTGGGTAATTCGAGACATTGTTGGCTTAACAGGTACTAAGTTTGGTTGCGGTGTTAGCCAATGCGGTGCTTGTTCTGTACTATTAGATGGTAAATTAACCAAATCTTGCAGTGTACCGGTTTCTTACGCTCTAGACAAACAAGTGTTTACAATCGAAGGGAGTTCTAAAAATCTAGAAATTTTAAGACAAACTTGGTCAGAAATTAATGTACCACAATGTGGTTATTGCCAATCAGGGCAATTAATTGCAGCTACTGCTCTACTCGATACTATTACAAACCCTACAGACCAAGATATAGACAAAGCCATGAGCGGTAATATTTGTAGATGTGGCACTTATACTCGAATTAAAAAAGCGATACACCAAGCAGTAGCTCTTAAAAACAAAGCAGATGAGTAACATACAAAAAATAGATAGAAGAAATTTTGTAAAGCTATTTGGTTTGGCCTCTGGCGGAATAATTTTAGGATGCACAGCTACTACAGTAGAAAAAAAATTTAAACCAGCTATCGATTCAGATTTTTTTGAGCCGAATTTATTTGTACAAATTGATACATCTGGGACTGTTACTTTAATTGCTTCTAGATCTGAAATGGGACAAGGAATAAGAACTTCTTTAGCATCTGCAATTGCTGATGAGTTGGAAGCAGATTGGCAATACGTAAAAGTAAAACAAGCCACAGGACATGAAAAATACGGAAACCAGAACACTGATGGTTCTAGAAGTGTAAGAACAAGATTAGAACCTATGCGTAAAATGGGTGCCGCAGCAAAAATGATGCTAATATCTGCCGCAGCCCAAAAATGGAAAATCGCTGAAAAAGATTGTAAAGCAGAAAATCATTTTATTGTAAATACCTTAAATAATGACAAGTTATTTTATGGTGATTTGGTGGCATTGGCCTCAGAACTTGAAGTACCTAATCAGACAAAAATTGAATTAAAAAAAGTAGCCGATTTTAAATATATTGGTAAAACCTTAAAAAGCGTAGATTTAAAAGAATTTACCACCGGAACCGCTACTTATGGTATCGATATACGAATACCCAATATGCAATTTGCAGCCGTTGCCAGATGTCCGGTAGCTTTTGGTTCTGTAAAAAGTTTCAAAAAAAATAAGGCAGCACAAGTTTCGGGTGTTTCACAGATTATAGAACTACAAAGACTTACTCCACCTATTGGTAAGTTTTTTGGTATGTTAGGTGGTGTTGCGGTAGTTGCCAATACTACTTGGGCGGCTTTTCAAGGAAAATTAGCTTTAGATATCGATTGGAATCTAGGAGACAATGTTTCTTTTGATACAGAAAAATTTAAACAAACACTTACAGAACGTGTGCGCAAAAGAGGTAAATTGGTACCTGGTGGCAACGGAAACGTAAATAGTGTATTTAAACAAGCCAACCAAATCGTAGAAGCTACTTATCATGTGCCTTTTTTAGCACATGCACCTATGGAGGTACCCAATGCCACCGCATGGTTTCAAAAAGATAAAATTGAAGTTTGGGCACCTGTGCAAGACCCACAAACTGCTAGAAGTGAATTAGCTCACTTTTTTGAAATTCCGATTGAAAACATCACCATTCATATTACTTTTTTAGGTGGCGGTTTTGGGAGAAAATCAAAATCTGACTTTGTAGTGGAAGCCGTTGCTATTTCAAAAAAAATAAATGCACCTGTACAAGTTGTATGGACTCGTGAAGACGACATACAACACAGTTTTTATCACGCAACAAGTGCACAATATTTAAAAGGAAGTTTAGACAAACAAGGCAATGTAACCGGCTGGTTGCAAAGAGTTGGATTTCCTTCTATTGTTTCTTCTTTCAAACCTTTGTCTGATTATGCCTCTGGTTTCGAACTTGGTCAAGGTTTTACCAAACCCATATATCAACTACCAAATTTTAGATTAGAAAATGTAAAAGCAGAAGCAAATCTTAGAATTGGTTGGTTGCGTTCTGTAGTGCACATACATAGTGGCTTTGGTAACAACTCTTTTGTAGACGAATTGGCTTATGCTGCAAAAAAAGATCCGGTACAGTTTCATTTAGATTTATTAAAAAAAGAATCGAATAATGTAAAATTAGCGCCATTACAATTTAATAGCAACAGAATGATGGACGTATTAAATCAAACTGCTAAAATGGCCAATTGGGGTAAAAAACTTCCTAAAAACCACGGATTGGGTGTTGCCATACATTATAGTTTTTACAGTTATGTTGCCACAATTGTAGAGGTTTCTGTTATTGATAAAAAAGTAAAATTAGAAAACGTATTTACCACAATAGATTGTGGTTTGGCTTTAAATAAAGACAATATCAAAAATCAATTAGAAGGTGCAACTATGTTTGGCATGTCTTTAGCTATGCATGGTAAAATTTCTACTAAAGATGGTGCTGTAGAACAACACAATTTTTTCGATTACCAAATGGCGCGTATGCAAGATGCACCAAATATAAACATTCATATTATGGACAAAATGCACGAACCACCAACAGGAGTTGGCGAACCTGGTGTACCTGTAATGGCACCTGCTATTTGCAACGCTATTTTTAATGCTACTGGGCAACGTGTAAGAAGTTTGCCTTTAACAGATGTAGGCTTTTTATAAACTATTATAATGTTTTTAAAAGTAGTTCCTTTTTAAAATCTTTACATTTCCATGAAAAAAATAATCTTAAAAAGGACTTTTTAAGTTTTAAAAACGTATATTGTTAAATGTGCATACACACCTATAAAACAAGCACATACAAGCAACTCTTGTAAAAAACTACAATTTCCTAAAATTTATTCTAGTATAATTTCAAAAATATTCTAGTATATTTTCAAATATATTCTACAACTTTTACAAACAAGCTCCTGTGCGATGTAACAATTGCTCAGTAGCTATGTTGTATTAGCTACTGAGCTGTGTAGTGATTGGTTAGTACTAATTAATTACTGAACTTATCTTTCTTTTTTAAACCTTAAAATTTCACGATTCTTTACAAAAGAAATTGCGAATTCTTTTTTACTTTAGTCATCTTTAATTTTTAAGAAATTAAAACGAATAAGTACAATATTTTATCTTGATAAAAACATGAAAAAAATAGAGGTTGTGGCTGGAATAATTTATCATAAAGAAGAAATTTTATGTGTACAAAGACCTGAAAATAAGTTAGACTATATTTCTAAAAAATTCGAATTTCCTGGTGGAAAAATAGAAAAAGGAGAATCAAAAAAAGAAGCTTTAAGAAGGGAATTAATTGAAGAGTTAAATTTCATACCAACTAAAATTGATGATTTGTTTTTTACAATAGTTCATCAATATCCTGATTTTGAATTAACAATGCATACCTTTAAATGCTATTCAAGAAATAAAAACATACAATTAAATGAGCATATTGCGTCTGAATGGCTTACAGTAAAAAATATTAATATCCTTGATTGGGCTGAAGCAGATATCCCAATAGTAAAAAGATTAATTGATAATGAATAAAGTTTTTGATGATAATTTTAAAGACAGTTTACTAACTGGATTCATTGACAAAACATTAGACTCTGATGCTCTTTATCAACCAGAGTTACTTGTAAACAGAAAAATCCCAAGAAAGAAAGTTTTATCTACAATAATAAAAGAACTTGAAAAATGTGAAAGCTTTTATATATCTGTTGCTTTTGTAACGACAAGTGGAGTTTCTGCTTTAATAAATACTTTCCAAAAACTTGAAAACAAAGGAATAAAAGGAAAAATTCTTGTTTCTCAATACTTGAACTTCACACAACCTGAAGCTTTAAAGAGACTTTGTAAATTCAAAAACATTGAATTAAAAATAATAACTAAAGAAAACTCACATTCAAAAGGTTACATTTTTAAACATTCCGATTATTACAATTTAGTAATTGGTAGCAGCAATCTAACCTCTTCTGCTTTATCAACTAATAAGGAGTGGAATATGAAAGTTTCTGCAAGAAACTCAAGCTCAATCGTAGACAAAGTATTAACCGAATTTCAAGATGATTTTGAAATAGGTGAAATTGTTAATGAAACTTATATTGAAATATACGAGGAGATTTATAAAAAGCAATTTCTAGTTTATAAAAAAAGTGAAGCAGAATTATCAAACGAAATTGAAGTAAAAATTACTCCAAATTCGATGCAAACTGAAGCATTAGATAATTTAAAAAAGCTTAGAAAAGATAAAAACAAAGCTTTAATAATTTCAGCAACAGGAACGGGAAAAACATATTTAGCAGCTTTCGACGCCAAAGCATTTAATCCTAAAAAACTATTATTCGTAGTTCATAGGCGAAATATTGCAGAAAAAGCAATGAAGACTTTCAAAACAATTTTTGGAAAGTCTAAAACCATGGGATTATATTCAGGCAACAAAAGAGAATTAGATAAAGATTTTGTATTTTCAACTGTACAAACAATTTCAAAATCTAATCATTTAGAACAATTCGAAAGCGATTTTTTCGACTACATTATCATTGATGAATCACATCGTTCCGGAGCAGACTCATACATTAGGTTAATAGAATATTTCAATCCAAGTTTCCTTCTTGGAATGACAGCTACACCAGATAGAACAGACGATAAAGATATTTATAGTCTTTTTGACCATAACATAGCTTACGAAATTAGGCTTAATCAGGCTATGGAAGAAAATATGCTCATTCCATTTCATTATTTTGGTGTAACTGATTTGTCTGTAAATGATGAAATCTTGGAAAACGAATCAGATTTCAGACTCTTGACAGCAGACGAAAGAGTTACCAAAATTATTTCTAAAATAGAGTTTTACGGTTCAGATAATGGCATAACAAGAGGCTTAGTTTTTTGTTCATTAAAGAAAGAAGCAAAAGAATTATCTGAAAAATTTAATCAAAGAGGCTATAAAACTGTAGCTTTAACTGGTGATAATTCAGAAGACGACAGAATAAACGCAATAGAGCTACTAGAAAGTGATGACCTTTCAATAAAAATAGATTACATCTTTACAGTTGATATTTTTAATGAAGGCATAGATATTCCTAAAATAAATCAAGTAGTCATGATTCGACCTACACAATCTGCTATAATTTTTATACAGCAACTAGGACGAGGTTTAAGAAAAACAGATAATAAGTATTATTTGACTATTATAGATTTTATTGGTAATTATAAAAACAACTACTTAATACCAATAGCTTTATACGGAGACACTTCTTATAATAAAGATAAAATTCGAAAGTTAATTTCAGAAGGCAGCAGTATGATTCCTGGAGAATCTACAATCAATTTTGATGAAATTACTAAAGAAAAAATTTATGCTTCAATTGATTCTGCAAAGATGCAATTGCTTACTGATTTAAAAATAGACTATAATAATTTAAAAAGTAGAATTGGTCAAATTCCAATGATGATGGATTTTATAAAGAATGACTCTAGAGACCCTTTTCTTTATGTTAATCACTCAAAGTCTTATTTTAATTTCCTAAATAAAGTTGAAAAGAATTTTGATGCGACCTTAAACCCAAAGCAAATAAAATTATTAGAACTATTTTCAAAAGAAATTAACAATTCAAAACGAATCGAGGAATCCTTAATCCTAAAAGAATCAATTAATTACGGTAATTATAATATTAAAAAATTAAGAACAAAAATTAAAGAAAAATATAACTATAGTGTTTCTGAAGAAACTATTAATTCTTGTGTTTCAAATATTAATTTTGAATTTATACGTGAAAAAAAGGATGGAAAACTTATTCCTGCCAAAGATATTTACAACTTAAACATTATTAAATTAGAAAATAGTGAATTTTTAATAGAAGATGAATTTAAATTACTTTTAGAAAACTCTAATTTTAAAGAGTTTTTATTAGACACTGTAGAATATTCTATACACAATTTTAATAAAAACTTTGATTCAACCAAATGGAATGAAGGTTTTCATTTATATAGAAAGTATTCCAGAAAAGATGTCTTTAGAATTTTAAATTTTTCAGAAAATCCAGTTGCACAAAATGTTGGTGGATATTTAGTGAGTCCAGATAATAAGTATTGTCCAATTTTTGTTAATTATCATAAAGAAGAAGATATATCTGAGTCAACTAAATATGAGGACGAATTTGTAAATCAAAGAGAGTTTGATTGGATGTCAAAATCCAATCGAAAATTAGCAAGTAAAGATGTTCAATCTATTTTGGGTAAAAATGGCGAAATCCGACTTCCACTTTTTATCAAAAAAAACAACGACGAAGGAACAGATTTCTACTACATGGGAAACATTAAGCCTCAAAAAAACAATGTTGAACAAACCAAAATGAATAGTGATAGTGGTAAACAAGTTTCTGTTGTCAAAATTCGTTTTGATTTAGAAAACCCAGTTTCAGATTCGATGTATCAATATTTAGAAGAGAATTCAAATATCAAGACTAAAACTGATAAAAAAGCTACTAAAAGCGAAACTATTCAACTTAAAATGGATATTTCAGAAACTGTTGAACCAGCTTATTCAATCCCGCTTTATAATTTTTATGCAGCAGCAGGAAGTTTCAGTGAAATGCAAGACGGCAAAGAACATAGTTTAATAGAAGTTCCAGAAAGATTTTCTTCTGAAGATTATTTTGCATGCAAAGTAATAGGTGAATCCATGAATAAAATTATTCCAAACAATTCAATTTGCATATTCAAAAAGAATGTTACAGGTTCACGAAGCGGAAAAATTCTATTAATTGAAAATAGAGATTCATTTGACCCTGATTTTAATTCAGCATTTACAGTAAAAACTTATTCAAGTGAAAAAACAATAAGTGAAGAAGGTTGGCAACATAATTCAATTTTATTAAAACCAAATTCTTTTGACAATAGCTTTAAAAACATAATCATTGATGAAAATAATAGTAATGAAATGAGAATTATTGGCGAATTTGTAAAAGTATTAATTTAAAATAAAAAAAGCTCAACCAATTACAGTTGAGCTTTTTTATTATAGTGTATTCAAAAATAATATTTTTTAAAACTTATACTCACCAAGAGGTTTCGGAAACTTCTCTGGGTTGGCAGCTAAGTGGTAACGAGGATCGTCGATACCCTCTTCTATAACTCCGTCAAAAATTGGCGATGCTTTGTATAAAAGTACTTTACAATCTTCACTTAAATGCTTTAACGTAACTTTTTTACCCGCTGCTTGGTATTTTTCTACCAAAGCAAATATTGCTTCGATGGCAGAGTGGTCTGAAACTCTAGATTCTACAAAATCAATTTCAATGTTTTCTGGATCTGTTTTAATATCAAACTTATCATTAAAAGCAGTAATACTTCCAAAAAACAAAGGTCCCCAAATTTCGTAAATCTTTGTACCATCTGCTTTAAAACGTTTTCTTGCTCTAATTTTCTTAGCACTTGTCCATGCAAAAGACAAAGCAGAAATAATAACCCCTACAAATACTGCAATGGCCAAATCGAAAAACACAGTTACTGCAGATACAATAATTAATACGGCAGCATCTGATATTGGTATTTTCTTTAAAATTCTAAAACTAGACCAAGCAAAGGTTTCTATAACCATCATAAACATAACCCCAACCAAAGCTGCTATAGGCACTTGTTCTATGTATTTGTCTGCAAATAAAATAAAAGTTAATAAGGTTAATGCCATCATAACACCAGACAAACGGCCTCTACCTCCTGCATTGATATTAATTACAGTTTGCCCAATCATACCACAACCACCTGTACCACCAAACATACCGCTTAAGATGTTACCAGCACCTTGTGCTACACATTCTTTATTACCATTACCTCTAGATTCTGTTAACTCGTCTACCAAGTTCATTGTCATTAAAGTTTCTATCAAACCTACAGAAGCAGCTAAAAAGGCATACGGCGCAATAAATTTTAAAGTATCTAAATTAAAAGGCAGGTTACTCCATAACTCTAATACATTTAAGTTTTTAGAAAGTTCTGCGATTCCGTTTAAGCCAGCTCCTCCTCCATCTCTAATAAAATCACCTACATTTATAGAACCTAAACCACTAAATATAGACACCAATGTAACGATTAAAATAGCGGTTAAAGCTGCAGGTATTTTGGTTGTTAATTTAGGCAAGCCCCAAACAATAAACATGGTTAGCAAAACCAAACCAATCATAACATACAGTGTTTTACTTTGCATGGTTGTTTTTACCACACCACTATCTTTTACAGTGTAAAAACCTTCTTTATCTGCATTGTAAAGTACTTTTTTTGTATTGATATCAAAAACCTGACCTTCTGAAATTAAAAATGCGTCTTGATTAGTGTTTGCATTTTTTATTGCATTTCCTTCTATTGTAAACAATACGGTACCAGAAGCGAGGTCTTTTACTTGGTTACCCTCTACTTGATATACCAATTCTTTGGCAGTTGTTTTACGCATGTTTTGCCCGTAAACATCTTTTTTGTTTTCGGTAAACATACCCAATTGTGCCATAAAAATAACAATGGCCAAACCGTTTACAAATCCCATCATTACAGGGTGCGGAATTAACCTTACAAACTTACCAAGTTTAAACAAACCAGCAATTACCTGTATTACTCCCATTAAAACCACTGCCGCTAACAGGTAGAAATACCCCATATTTTCTACAGGTGTATCAAAAAGCAATCCTTTAGCGTGCCCTTCTTGTATCATATTTACAAAAATAACGGCTACTGCACCAGCTGCACCAGAAATTAAACCTGGTCTACCACCAAAAACAGCCGAAATTAATCCAATAACAAAAGCACCAAACAAAGCCACAATAGGGCTAATTTGTGCCACAAAAGCAAAGGCTACTACTTCTGGTATCATAGCCAAAGAAACGGTTATACCTGCTAATGCATCATCTTTTGCATTTGGCATTATTTTTTTAATAAATCCTGTCATTTTATTGTAGCTTTTTAGAAGTCGGCAAAGATAGAATGTTTTTTGAGAATATTACATATTTAGGTAAGTATCATAAACTAAAGCAATGTTTTTATAAGAATTTGCAAGGGCTACTGTTATCTCCTTTTGATTCATAAAAACAACTTTTGTAATACCTTCTTCTAATTGCGGAGTTAAGCTACCTGAGTAATCTGTTGTCATTAAGTACCAAAAGGTTTCTTTTAGTTTCATTCCTTTGTCAAAATAAACATGGTAAGTAGTAATTAGAGGTTGCACTAATTGTAGGCTATTGATACCACATTCTTCTTCTACTTCTCTTACTGCTGCCTCTTCTATAGACTCTCCTTTTTCGATTCTTCCTTTAGGTAAATCCCATTTATCAAATCTGTAAATACATAAAATTTCTTTGTGTGCATTTAAAACCAAACCACCCGCTGCAGAAATAATATTAAAAGTTTTTAAAAAAGCACGCCAACCTTCTTCTAAATTGGGTGTATAAAGCGTTATACCCTTAACACTGTTACCTTTAAGTTTATGTATAATTTCTTCCGTTACAGAATTTTTTAAAATATACAAAGGAAAATCATTCTCTTTTTTTTGAGAAGATGTTACAATTATTGGCTTATCATTTACAAAAACTTTATACATTTGCGGTATGATTTTAAACAAAGATACGGCAAAAAAAACAGCTGAACTTTTACTGCAAGTAAAAGCGATAAAGCTAAACCCAAATGACCCTTTTAATTGGGCGTCAGGTTGGAAATCGCCAATTTATTGCGATAACAGAGTAACACTTTCTTATCCTCCGGTTCGTATTTTCTTAAAAGAAGAAATTGCAAAAATTGTAGAAAAAGAATACGGCAAACCAGATGTTATAGCAGGTGTTGCCACGGGCGCAATAGCAATTGGTATTTTAGTTGCACAAGAATTAGGTGTACCTTTTATTTATGTAAGACCAGAGCCAAAAAAACATGGTAGAAAAAACCAAATTGAAGGGCACTTAGAAAGAGGTCAAAACGTTGTAGTGATAGAAGATTTAATAAGTACTGGTAAAAGTAGCTTAAATGCTGTAGATGCTTTAAAAGAAGCAGGTGCAGTTGTTAAAGGTATGGTTGCCATTTTTTCTTATGGTTTTGATGTTGCTACAAACAACTTTAAAGAGAAAAACGTAGCTCTATCTACTTTAAGTAATTATGAAAATTTATTAGAACAAGCTTTAGATAGCAACTACATTTCTGAAAAAGAATTGATAACTTTACACGAATGGAGAAGAGAACCTAGTACTTGGAATCAATAATAAAAGATTAACAACATGAATATTACAGGAAACAAAGTTGTGATTGACAAATCGCAAGAAGAATTATTTAACTTTTTTAGCGATTTAAATAATTTCGAAAAAATTATGCCAGAAAACACGCAAAAGTTTGAGGTTGACGGCGATTCTTTTCTATTTAGCCTACCAGGAATGCCAGAAATAAGGCTGGTTTTAAAAGAAAAAACTGAATTTTCTAACATTACTCTTGGTGCTGCTAGTAGCAAATTATCTTTTGCTTTGGCTGCAGATATTGTTAAAATTGAAGACAATAAAAGTGAGGTTTCTTTAAATTTTAACGGAGATTTTAATCCAATGATGGCAATGATGGTAAAAAAACCATTATCTAAATTTGTAGATACTTTAACAGAAAATATTTCGAAGCTTTAAAGTAAAGAAATTTCTTTAATACCAAATTCTAAAATGGTTTCATCTTCTACTTCTACTTGAAGTTTGCCATCTATAGAAATGCCTCGAATAACACCCATAAATAAAGCATTTTTACTATCTTTAAACATAGTAGGAATGTTTTTTTTATGCAACACTTGTAAATAATCTTTTTCTAGAGTCTCAAAATTATCAGACTCTAAAATTGCAATCTTTTCTTTCAACTTTGCAACAAGTAAATCTAAAATTTCTTCTAAATTATAAGGTTTGGGTCTTATCAGTTTTAAAGAACTCGCTTTTTCTAAGTACGCAGGAAAATCAGTTTGGTTTACATTTAGCCCAATTCCGATGACAGAGGATGCAATTTTTGCTCCTTTTAAGCTATTTTCAACTAAAACTCCGCAAATTTTCTTGTTTACTGCCAAAATGTCGTTAGGCCATTTAATGGTTACTTTCGGAATTTCTAAGCCTGTTAAAACTTGGTAAATAGCTAAAGAAACTGCAAAATTTAAGTACCTTCTTTTCGAAATATCTAAATCAGAAAAACGAACAAAAACACTAAATATCAAGTTCTTATAAGGCTCTGAAACCCAAATACTGCCTTGTTGCCCGCGACCATTTACTTGGCTATCTGTAACAACAATTGTATAATTTTCTAAGACAGAATTAGATGCCATTTCTTTTAAAAAAGAATTGGTAGAATCGATGGCACTAAGTTTGATTCTTTTCAAGTGTTAAATAAAGTGTAAACAAGTTCAATATTACATAAAATAGTCGCAAAAAAATAATAACTTTGCGTTTAAATTAGAAAAAAATTAATGACAAATAAACAAGTAAGTACAGATGATTTAATATCTGTAATAATTCAGGGAATTGAGGAAGTTAAAGGAGAAGATATTCAATTACTTGACTTACGCGAAATTGAAAATACCGTTTGCGATTATTTTATAATTTGCTCTGGTAACTCTAACACACAAGTAAAAGCAATTTCTGGTTCGGTTCAAAAAATGGTGAGTAAACAGCTAAAAGATAAACCTTGGCATATAGAAGGTGAAAATATTGCTGAATGGATTCTAATGGACTACGTAAACGTTGCAGTACATATCTTTCAAAAACAAACAAGAGATTTTTATGACATTGAAGGTCTTTGGGGAGATGCAAAAATTACAGAAATAAAACCAGCTTAAATTTTTAGATTTTATAAAAAATGAACGAAAATAAAAAAGACAACAACACAAATGTACCAAAATTTAAGTTTAACGCTTATTGGATTTACGGTGCAATTTTAGTATTACTAATTGGATTTCAATTTTTTAGTAGCGGAGATTTAGCTACTAAAAGCATTTCTAAAAACGAATTTAATGAAGTTTTAAGAGATAACGATATTTCTAAAATTATTGTAGTTAATAACAACGTCGCTCAGGTTTTTATAAAAGAAGAAGCAATTAAGAAAGAAAAATATCAGAAATTAATAAATTCTACATTTTATAGAAAAGGATCTTCTTTGTATGAATATAATTTTGGTGATTTACAAAATTTCGAAAACAATTTACAAGAAGCAAAAAAAGAAAACAATTTAACTTTCGATTTAAAAAACGAAAGTAGAACAAGCATGATAGATACCTTAATTGGTTTTTTACCTTTTATTATCTTAATTGCTATTTGGTTATTCTTTATGCGTAGAATGTCTGGCGGTGGCGCTGGTTCTGGCGGTGGTGGCCAAATATTTAACATTGGTAAATCGAAAGCCAAGTTATTTGATAAAGACACGAAAGTAAAAACAACTTTCGAAAATGTAGCAGGTTTAGAAGGTGCTAAAGAAGAAGTACAAGAAATTGTAGACTTCTTAAAAAACCCAGAGAAATATACTTCTCTTGGTGGTAAAATACCAAAAGGTGCTTTATTAGTAGGACCTCCGGGAACTGGTAAAACTTTATTAGCAAAAGCCGTTGCAGGTGAAGCTGGTGTACCTTTCTTCTCTCTATCAGGATCAGACTTTGTAGAGATGTTTGTTGGGGTTGGTGCTTCTAGAGTTAGAGACTTGTTTAAACAAGCTGCACAAAAATCACCTTCAATTATTTTTATTGATGAGATTGATGCTATTGGTAGAGCTCGTGGTAAAAATAGCATGACAGGTGGTAACGATGAAAGAGAAAATACATTAAACCAACTGTTAACAGAAATGGATGGTTTTGGTACAGATACAAACGTAATTGTTATTGCTGCAACTAACAGAGCAGATGTTTTAGATAGTGCACTTATGCGTGCTGGTAGATTCGATAGACAAATTTATGTAGACCTACCAAATATAAACGAACGTAAAGCAATTTTTGAGGTTCATATCAAACCTTTAAAATTAGCAGACGATGTTAATGTTGAGTTTTTAGCGCAACAAACACCTGGTTTTTCTGGTGCAGATATTGCTAACATGTGTAACGAATCTGCTTTAATTGCTGCCAGAAATGGTAAAACTGCAATTCATCATCAAGACTTTTTAGATGCTGTAGATAGAATTGTTGGTGGTTTAGAAAAGAAAAACAAGGTAATTACACCTAAAGAGAAAAAAGTAATTGCTTATCACGAAGCAGGTCACGCAACGGTAAGTTGGATGTTAGAACATGCTGCACCATTAGTTAAAGTAACTATTGTACCTAGAGGACAATCTTTAGGAGCTGCATGGTACCTACCAGCAGAAAGATTAATTGTGCAGACCGAGCAAATGTTAGACGAAATGTGTGCTACACTTGGTGGTAGAGCAGCAGAAAAAATAATTTTTGATAAAATATCTACAGGTGCTTTAAGTGATTTAGAAAAAGTGACGAAGCAAGCAAGAGCAATGATAACTGTTTATGGTTTAAATGAAGAGGTTGGTAATGTTACATATTACGATTCTTCTGGAAATGATTCTTTTGTGAAACCATACAGTGATGACACAGCTAAAAGAATAGACCAAGAAATTTCTAAGTTGATCGAAAATCAGTACCAAAGAGCTATTGAGTTATTAGACAACAATAAGGAAAAATTAACAGTTTTAGCAGAGTTACTTTTAGAGAAAGAAGTTATCTTTAAAGACGATTTAGAAAAAGTATTTGGTAAAAGACCATTTGAAGCATTAGATGCTGAAGTAAAAGTAGAAAAATTGATTGAAGAAGAAGTGAGTGTTCCCCCAGCAGCAGAAAGCACTGAGGAATAATCTAATATTCGACAATTAAGAATGAATTTTTTAAAAAAGATATTTAACATACCGGTTAAAGAAGATAAAGAAATCCAAAGACAGGAAGTAAACCTGTCTTTGGATGATCTTTTTGTACATAACTTTATCGAAAAAGGAGGTAAATTTTTATATTGTTTAAAGAAAGAAGAAGTTTTAGAAAACCTTAAGCGTATTCTTTCTGAAAATAATTGGAAAGAAATTTTACTTACAAATGATAATTTACGCAGGTTTATAGACGAAGATAAAATTGCAATACACAGTAATTTAAAAAAATCTGTGCCATTTTTTACTTCTTGCGAACATTTAATTGCAGATAAAGGAGAAGTTTTATTTTCTTCTAATCAATTAAAGAGTACCAAATTATCAGAATTATCAGAAAACTTTATTGTTTACGCCACAACTAGTCAGCTAGTTAGAAATACTGGCGAAGGCTTGACAGGTATCAAAACAAACTCTAAAGAAACTTTACCTACAAATATATCTTCAGTAAAAAATTATGAGATTAATAAAAAAGATGATAATTTTTTAAATTATGGCAACAGTAATACAAAAAACTTATATTTGCTGCTGTTAGAAGATTTATAATATGCGCAACCTTTTAAGAAGGAGTTTTTCTGGAATCATTTATGTTTTAATTTTTATATCTGCTATTCTTTTTTCTAAAGAATCTTATATGGCTTTAATTGCATTTTTTGGTTTTGTTGCCATTTGGGAACTTTCAAAAATGATTAATTTAAAAAGTTTAGGTGCTTATTTACTTTTTGCTCTTTCTCTTTTTCTTATTATCAAAAGACCTTACAATTACGCCATCAATATTATTTTAGCTATAAATATTGCGTCTTCATTGTTTCTAATTTTTCAATTATTTAAAAAGAACGAAATTAAATTTAAGACAGAAAGAGACAAACTTGGATTAACAATTAGATATCTTATTTTTTCTTTTTGTTTTTTAATTCTGTTGCCTTTTGTAAATGAAGTCTACACACCTTATATAATGATATCTATCTTAATACTAATTTGGGTAAACGATAGTTTCGCTTTCTTGGTGGGTAAAAATTTTGGTAAAACAAAATTGTTTGTTTCTGTTTCTCCTAAAAAAACCATCGAAGGCTTTATAGGTGGCTTTGTATTTTCTTTAGTAGCAGCATATTTTATTAGTAGATTAAATAATGATTTAACTTTGCTAAATTGGTTTATAATTGCCACAATTGTTTCTGTTATTGGAACTATTGGAGATTTGGTAGAATCTAAATTGAAAAGACAAGCAAAAATTAAAGACAGTGGTAACATTATGCCAGGTCATGGAGGTATTTTAGATAGGCTTGATAGTTTATTATTTGCGGCTCCGTTTGTATATTTGTATATTAACTTTATTATTTAAGTATGATTCGTTTTCATAAAGAAGGGTATAAAATTATTGTAATTGCTTTTATTTTATCTATAGCTGGTATTTTATTAGCAGATAGATTTATAGAAATTATTTGGCTTGTAAAAGTAATTCAAGTAGCCATTTTAATACTACTTTTTACAGTATTGCAATTTTTTAGAAACCCTAAGAGGGTTACAACTTTAGATGAAAGAACAATAATTGCACCTGTTGATGGTAAAGTGGTTGTGATAGAAGAAGTTGAAGAGCCAGAATATTTTAAAGATAAAAGATTACAAGTATCAATCTTTATGTCTCCAATAAATGTACATGTTACTAGGTATGCGATGAGCGGTATTATTAAATACAGCAAATATCATCCGGGTAAATACTTAGTTGCATGGCACCCAAAAGCTTCTACAGAAAATGAAAGAACAACTGTAGTTATAGAAAACGGCGTAATGGGTGAGGTTTTATACAGACAGATTGCCGGTGCACTAGCTAAAAGAATTGTAAACTACGCCAAAGAAGGTGAAGAAGTTATACAAGGTACAGATGCAGGTTTTATTAAATTTGGATCTAGAGTAGATTTATATTTACCGCTAGGTACAGAATTGGCTGTAAAGTTAGGCGATAAAGTAAAGGGAGGTACACAAATTGTAGCTAGAAAATAAATATATGAATACTGATTTAGACATAGCGTTTAAAGAAGCTTTCATTAAAATATCTGAGCTTAAAGAAGCAGTTACACCAGACATTATGCTTAAATTTTATGCATATTACAAACAAGCTAATTATGGCAGTAATTTACCTTATGAAAACGATTTAAATGTAAGAAACGCATTTAAACTAAATGCTTGGATGCAATTAAAAGATATGTCTTCTGAAGAAGCAAAAAAAGAGTATATAAAATTAGCAAATACAGTATTAAATAAACAACAATCAAAATGAAAAAAGCATTTATTTTATTATTATTAGTTGCAACTAACATCAGTTTTATCTCTTGTAAATCAGATAAAACTGCATCTAAAACAGAACAAAAAGAAGACAATGCTAAGTTTTCACTAAAAAAAGCTGAAAGTGAAATTAACTTTACTGCTTATAAATTTACAGAAAAAACACCAGTTGGTGGGCAATTTAGACAAGTAGATATCATTTCTGGTGGTTCTGGAGAAACGATTAAAGAAGCAATTAATAATACCGAATTTTCGATTCCTGTAAGTAGTATTTTTACGAAAGATTCTAGTAGAGATTATAAAATTCAGAAGTTCTTTTTCGGAGTAATGTCTGATACAAAATTACTATCAGGAAAACTAAACATAGAAAATGATTCTATTGGTGCTGCAACGATAAAGATGAATGGAGTATCTAAAAAAGTACCTTTCAAATACACAATTGTAAACAATACTTTTGCCATGAGTGGTAAAATGGACGTTAGTAATTGGAATGCATTAGATGCTTTAGCTTCTTTAAATAAAGTTTGTGAAGCTTTACATACTGGTTCTGACGGAATTTCTAAAACTTGGAGCGAAGTTGCTTTAAATATCACCACAAAATTCTAGAATTATATTACAATAATTCAAAAAAAATATTATATTTGGCTGTTAAAATTATGTTAACAGCCTTTTTTTTGCTCTGACATTAGTTTTAATTAACCTTTTTTACCCCTAATAAATGACTAAAAAAATTACCCCTAATTTTTTAAGACATCTTCTTGTCTTAATTATTTTTTCACAAGCATTAAATTTCTTTTCGCAAAACAGTGTTTACTTAAACGTAAACTGGCCAAGTTATTCAGGCGAAAATAAAATGGAGATTATCAATTCATCTAATCAAGTTGTTTTATCAATTGATGATAATTTTGGCAATGGAGCAAACACAAGTTTTCTAAATCAAAACTCATCTGTTGTAAACCTTCCTAACGGAAATTATACTATAAGAGTTTATGACCAATATGGTGATGATTGGAACGGAACCGGACCCTACGGTAAAGTTTTTGTAAACGGTAGCGAAGCTTTTAATTTCAATGGAGATTTCTCTAATAATGCTTCTGCTAACACACCTATTCAATTTGACTTTTCGTTCGATATTGGTTTAGATAATGCATCATTTACATATGCAAATAGTAGTTATTCAATTTCAGATGCCGACCCTACTCCAACAATTACAGGAGAAACAGGTGGTACTTTTACAGGAACAGCTGGTTTGGTAATCAATGCTACAACTGGTGTTATCGATTTATCAGAATCTACTATAGACACCCACACGATTACATATACTACCACAAATCCAGATCAAAGTAGTTCGCAACAAAATATTACAATTAATTTTGCTACATCACAATACCATAATACTTCTAAGAAATATATAGAATACATTCCGGGTACAATGCCTGTAATAATTTCGGCTCCTCATGGTGGTAGACTTACCGGCGGAGAATTAACTACTAGAAGTTGTGGTACAGGTGAAATGGATGATAATACAGACATTTTAATAAGAGAAATACAAAAGAAATGTTTTGATGAATTTGGAGTTTATCCTTATATCATCATCAATAATCTTAGAAGAAATAAACTAGATCCTAACAGAACAAAAAGTGTTGCAACGTGTGGTAACAGCAGTGCAGATGAGTATTTTGATGCTTATCATGGTTTTATTGACCAAGCTAGTGCAGATGTCAATACTAAGTTTGGTAAAGGTTTGTATATAGATTTACACGGACAAAGTCACTCGATACCTAGAATAGAAGCAGGTTATAATTTACCTAGTAGTTCTTTTGATGAGAATTTAAACAACACATCAACAAATGCTGCAGAATTAGCAAGAGTTACTATTAAAAACTTAATTGAAAACAATTTACAAAATTTAACTTTTGAAGATCTAATCAGAGGATCTGAAAGTTTTGGAGGTTTAATGCAAGTTACCGGAGGTTCTGAATATGCTTCTCTAGGACACGCTGGATGCGGAAGAACAGAAGGTTATAGAACTGTACCAAGTCATATTGGTGATGGTGGGCAAGGTTCTTGTGATGATACAAATCCTGGTAATAATTCTTATTTCGCAGGAGATTATTATAGTAATATTAGACACGGATCTGGTAGTACAAGTAATGCAAACACCGTTGTAGGTGGTGGCGGAACTGTAAATGGCGGTGGTGGTACTATTGATGGTATTATGACTGAAGTTAATAGAAGAGTTAGAGACTTAGGAAGTGCATATACTTCTACATACGGTGTCTCAGATTCTAGAAGCGCTACAATTCCTTATTTTTCTAGAGATTACGCTAAAGTGTTAGAAAAATTCATCAATTTACATTATAATGATTTTTCTGATTTTTCTTATGATAACACAAGCTACTCTATCAACGGAGTTAATACAACCCCAACCATACAAGGAATTTCGGGTGGAGAATTTTCTTCTACTTCTGGTTTAGCCTTAAACACTACTACCGGAGAGATTAATGTTGCTACTTCGACACCAGGAACATACACAATTGCATATACTGCGCCAAACGTAGGTAGTTTTTATAAAAAAGAAACAGAAATTACCATTAATACAGATGAAGTTACTAACGAGTTCACAGGTACTTCTGGTAATTGGTCTATAGCTTCTAATTGGAGCTTAAATAGAGAACCTTTAGCTACAGACAATGTTTTGATTCCTTCTGGAAATACAGCTTATTTAGATGGTAATCAAAAATCTATTAAAGACCTTAGTGTGGAAGGTAACCTTATTATAAACTCTAGCAAATCTTTAACAGTAGGAGGTAATTTAATAAATACAGGTAATTTTACTTTAGAAACAGGAGCATCTTTAATTGTAAATGGTACAGCTACAGGTAACTTAGTTTACAACAGAAATATTGATGGAAATAAGTGGTTTTTAATAGGGTCTCCTCTATCTGGGCAAACAGTTGTAAATTTTGTAAATAATCATCCAAGTATCGCAAAAGGGTCTGGTTCTGGAACTGATAGAAATATAGCTTTAGCTCCTTTTGATAATTCAAGACCTAACTCTTTAAGATGGGCTTATTATAAAGTTGGTCAAGTAGATGAAATTAATGGTGATGATACTGTAGATGTATTAGAATCAGGAAAAGGTTTTACCACTAGATTAACATCAAATGGCACGCTAGCATTTACAGGAACATTAAATACAGGAAATGTTGTAAAACAGGTAACGCAAGGCACAAACTCTTTCAACTTAATGGCAAACCCTTATACTTCTTATTTAAACAGTGCAGACTTTTTAACTCAAAACTCTGGTGTAGGTAAAAGTTTAAAAACACAAACTTTATGGGTATGGAATCAAAACTTAAATGGAGGTTTAGGTGACTATGACACAAGAGTAACTGTACAAAATTTCGAAATTGCACCAGGGCAAGCATTTTTTGTTGAGGTAGAAAATACAAATGATATTAATTTTTCTGCAGCTTCACAAAGCCACCAAAATACAGATACTTTCTTAAAGTCTGATAGACCAGAAATTAAACTGAATATTACAGATGGTACTAACATCAAATTTACTGAAATCTATTATATTGATGGTACAACTACAGGTTTTGATAATGGATATGACGGAGAAATATTTAGTGGAGTTAGTTCTAATTTTCAAGTTTTTAGTGGATTAGTTTCTAAATCAAACGAGAAGAAATTAAGTATTCAATCGCTACCAAATAGTAATCATGAAGCTATGATTATACCTATAGGAATTAATGCAAAATCTGGTTCTGAAATTGAATTTTCTACAGAGATTAAAAACTTACCTACAGGTTTAAATGTTTATTTAGAAGATAAATCTAAAAATACATTTACAAAATTAAGTGATAGTAATAACAACTATAAAATTGTTTTAGAAGAAGATTTAAACGGAACTGGAAATTTTTACTTACACACAAGAGCTAAAGTATTGGCTACAGAAATAGAAGCTATAGATAATGTATCTATTTATAGTTCTAAAAGTAAAGTAATTATAAAAGGTATTGTTAATACTGATATTAATTTATCTATAGTTTCTATTCTTGGTAGTAAAGTATTCAAAACAAACTTTGCTTCTAACGGTACATCAGAAATTAAACTACCTAAGTTATCTAAAGGAGTTTATCTTTTACAGATAAAGAGTAGCACAAATAATATTACAAAAAAAATAATTTTAGAATAATCCCTATACATTCAATAATAATGGAAAGTAACAAAGACATTACAAGAAAAGAAGCCATAAAAAAAATTGGTAATTACGGTAAATATGCAGCTTTAACTGCTCTAGGAACCTATATGATTCTTAATCCACAAAAAGCACAAGCTCAATCGCCACCACCAGAATCTCCTGGTTCTAACTTTTAATACAATTTTATACATGATTTTTTAAAAGTCTAATTAACCCCAGATACTTTTAAAATCATAAAAAGAAAGACGAACTATTTAGTTCGTCTTTTTTATTGTTTGATAATTTAAAATATTTAATACAATCAAATTAGTAAAATATTGATAAGAAAATTTAAATATTCTTTTAACAAATACTTATTACTGAAAAAAACACAAATTTCAGGGTGTTTTTCCTGTATAAAATACTTAGAACAAATTAAAAATCACCTACTTAAGTACCATAAAATAGAAAACGAAAACGTTTTTGATAAGACGAAAACGTTTTCGTTTATCATAATTTTTTTTTCATTGAAGAATCTGTAATAATTTTACACCATAGAAAAACAATATACATATAATCAATAAATTAATACAAAAAAACTCTATACCCCCATGTTTGACTAGAGGTTTAAACGAAGCCCTAACTTCGTTATTCTCAATTCCCCTAGATTTTATAGTTTATAAAGTAAGCCCCCAATTATTTTATAAGTTATTAAAAACAAATAAAGACGAACCCCTAAGTTCGTCTTTATCATTTTTAAACTACAACATTCAAAGCATTCCCCCAAACACTTTAAATATGATAGCACTTACTTAATACCAATAAATATTAAGTACTTTTTATTAAATTTTATGTAATGCTTTTTCTAAACTTTCAAATTGATATCTAAAACCATATTTTAAAACTTTATTAGAAGATAATCGACTACCTTTTAAAAGAATCACAGCCAATTCACCAAAAATTAATTTTAATAAAAAACCAGGTACGGCAATAGGTAAATAAGGTCTATTCACAGACTTTGCCAATATTTTTGAAAAAGATTTACTTGTGTGAGATTCTGGTGAAACTGCATTAAAGACACCTGAAAAACCTTGTTCTACTGCTTTTATATATAAATAACATAAATCTTCTATATGAATCCATGGCATGTACTGGTTTCCCGATCCTAATGGAGAAATTATAGGCGTTTTCATTTTTTCTAATGCACCACCTTTGCTGGATAATACAATACCTGTTCTTAAAATTGTAACAGATACATTTAATTCTTTAAATTTATTTGCAGCATTTTCCCAATGTAAACAAACCTTTCCTAAAAAATCATTGCCGGCAGAGTCTTCTTCTTTAAATATTTTATCTACAGTTTTGGCTCCGTAATAATTACTACCAGAAGCAGAAATGAATCCTTTTAATTGAATATCTAATTTTTTTACTTTATCAAAAAGTAAATTTGCAGTCTCTACCCTACTATCAATAATAATCTGTTTTCTTTCATCTGTCCATCTTTTATCTGCAATACCAGCACCTGCTAAATGTATAATATAATCTACACCAGTTAATGCGTTTTCATCAATATACTTATTCGATACATCCCACTTATATTCATTATTTGCAGAAGGCTTTCTACTAAGAATCCTAACTTCATGCTTGTTCGCTAACAATAACTCTGTTAACTTACTACCAACTAAACCTGTTCCTCCTGTAATTAATATTGTAGACATACGACAAATATATATAATTTTGTTTAATCTTTTTGTATTTTTGTAAAACAATGATGTTTTTATATTAACTTTTTAGAAAGAATTACAAAAACTTAATGTTGTATTTTTATGATGATGAAAAAAAATAAAATAAGAAAAGGATTTGTTTTTAAATCTTACGAAGCAGAAAACATTTCTCCTTTTGAAAAACTTTTCGAAATATTTAAAGAACTAATTACACATACTTCTGGTGATTTTGAAGAAGCCATCGATTGGTTAAGATCTTTGGATATAGAGTATAAATTAACTGATGAAAATTATACTATAGATGATTTTGTTGAAGACTTAAAAAAGAAAGGCTATATCAAAGAAGAAATTGATGGTAACGGAGTTGGTGGCACAAAAATTACTGCCAAAACAGAACGTGCTATTCGTCAACAAGCATTAAATCATATTTTTGGTAAAATTAAAAGAAGTGGTTCAGGTAATCATAAAAGTAAATCACCTGGTATTGGAGATGAACATACTGGAGACTTTAGAGCATACCAATTTGGAGACGCCCTTGACAAAGTTTCTATGACAGAGAGTATTAGAAACGCTCAAGTAAATAACGGAATTAGCGATTTTAATTTAACAGAAAATGATTTGGTGGTTGAAGAAACACTGCATAAAAGTCAAATGAGTACGGTTTTAATGATAGACATTAGCCATTCGATGATTTTATATGGTGAAGACAGAATTACGCCTGCAAAGAAAGTTGCCATGGCTTTGGCTGAATTAATTACAACAAGATACCCAAAAGATACTTTAGATATTATCGTTTTTGGTAATGATGCTTGGTCTATTAAAATAAAAGATTTACCCTACTTACAGGTTGGTCCTTATCACACAAATACTGTTGCAGGATTAAATTTAGCTATGGATTTGTTAAGGAGAAAAAGAAACACCAACAAACAAATATTTATGATTACAGACGGTAAACCAAGTTGCTTGCGTTTACCCGATGGTCAATATTATAAAAACAGTAATGGTTTAGATAAATACATTGTAAACAAATGTTATGCAATGGCGCAACAAGCTAGAAAATTACATATTCCTATTACAACCTTTATGATTGCACAAGACCCTTATTTAATGCAGTTTGTTAGAGCATTTACGCAAGCAAATCAAGGAAAAGCATTTTATACAGGTTTGAAAGGTTTAGGAGAAATGATTTTTGAAGACTACGAAACCAATAGAAAAAAACGAATTAAAGGATAAATAACACAAGTAGTAAAAACAGAAACATAAAAGTTTTATTACTGCAAGCGAAAGAGAATAGCTAAAAGAAAAATCAAATGGATATAAGCGGCATAAATACATTAGGAGATTTAAAAAAATCTGGATACGAATCTAAATCAATAAAAGACGAATTAAGAGAAAACCTCATCAGTAAAATGATGAATAAAGAAACGGTTTTTAAAGGCGTACATGGTTACGAGAATACTGTAATACCAGAATTAGAAAGAGCTATCTTAAGTAAACATAACATCAATTTATTAGGTTTACGTGGGCAAGCAAAAACAAGATTGGCAAGATTGATGTTAACATTGTTAGACGAATACATTCCGGTTGTAAAAGGTTCTGAAATTAATGACGATCCCTTAAATCCAATATCGAGATTTGCAATAGAATTAATTAAAGATAAAGGAGATGACACCCCTATATTTTGGTTGCATAGAAACGAACGTTTTGCAGAAAAATTAGCAACGCCAGATGTTACTGTAGCCGATATTATTGGTGATGTAGACCCTATAAAAGCGGCAAATTTAAAATTGAGTTATGCTGATGACAGAGTAATTCATTACGGAATGATACCAAGAGCAAACAGATGTATTTTTGTAATTAATGAATTGCCAGATTTACAAGCAAGAATACAAGTGGCTTTGTTTAATATTTTACAAGAGGGAGATATTCAAATTCGTGGTTTTAAATTAAGATTGCCTTTAGATATGCAATTTGTATTTACTGCAAATCCAGAAGATTATACAAACAGAGGTAGTATTGTTACACCTTTAAAAGATAGAATTGGCTCTCAAATTCTTACACATTATCCTGCAGATATAGAAACAGCTAAAATAATTACTGCGCAAGAAGCAAATAAAGTTGCATCGCAAAAAGAATTTATAGAAGTGCCTGAGTTGGCAAAGGATTTATTAGAACAAATTGTTTTCGAAGCTAGAGATAGTGAATACATCGATGCCAAAAGTGGTGTAAGTGCTAGGTTAAGTATTTCTGCTTTTGAAAACTTACTAAGTACAGCCGAAAGAAGAGCAATTATATCTGGCGACTCTAAAACAATGATTCGTTTAAGTGATTTTGACGGAATAATACCTGCTATTACTGGTAAAGTAGAATTGGTTTATGAAGGTGAACAAGAGGGCGCACATGTGGTTGCAGAAAAATTAATAAAAACTGCTATCAAAAATCTCTTTCCTGATTATTTTCCTGAAATTAAAAAATTGGAAAAACAAGAAGAAGAATCTCCTTATGACACCATTGTTTCTTGGTTTTTTAATGTTGATACTGATTTTGAATTATTAGATGATTATACTGATAAGCAATATAAAAAAGAATTAGATAAAATAGAACCGTTGCAAAAGTTGATTACAAAGTATCAACCAAACATAAATGAAACAGACACTTATTTTATGAAAGAATTTGTGCTGTGGGCTTTGGTAGAATATAATAAACTTAGCAAACACAGATTTACTGAAGGTACACAATTTAAAGATCCTTACGGTAACTTTATAAGTGGTTTGTAAAAATTAAAAGAAGCGAGAAATCGCTTCTTTTTTTTTTAATCTAACTTAAACATTTTAATTGGCTCATGATTTCCGCGCTTTAAATTTTCGCACATAATCAAAGATTTATCAATTTTTTGTTGACTCGTTTTATAACGAAGCACTCCGTAGATTATACTTCTTTTTTTACCAGCTGTAAAACTTTCAAAAATTTGATTAGCATCAAAATCACTCATTAAAACAGCTTCTAGTTCTTCTGGCATTTCTACACCATATTTAGAAGTATCTTGAAAAAGTTGAATGTAAAACTCATCTCCTAAAGACAATCCCAATTCTTTTTGTTTCTGTTTACTAAGCATCATTTTATAATCCCCAGAAATTTTGTCTTTTTTTATTGCAGCGTAAAAATTAAGTTGAATATTATTAAAAACTAATGCAACCTTAACACGATTCTTTAATTTATCTACAAAGGGTTTATAAACCGAATTAGGTATAATTATGTTACGAATATTTGTGTGTACTAACTTAAGTTTTTCAGTTTGCATATTACCAATTTCCTCTAGATTTAATATTTTTTTCGCAAAGAGATATTATTTCTGCAATTCTTTTTTCTTTAGTATTCTTTCTTTTTGCTTGGTTTAACCAATACAAAAAGCTTTTTCTATAACTTGGTGCAAAATTATTAAAGTTATCAAAAGCTGTTTTATTTTTATTAAACTCAATTTGTAAATCATCTGGAATAATACCTTTTTCAACTTCATCTAAAACATTCCAAGAACCATTTTTCTTTCCAATATCAATTATTTCTAAACCACTTTTATGCATTAAGTTATTAGAAATTAACTCTTTTACATATTTTTTGTTTAAAGCACTCCAAACACTTTTAAGGTTTCGTTTACAAAAATATTGTCTTCTTTTTCCGTTTCCTAAGCTTTTAATAGTAGAATCTATCCAACCAAAACATATCGCTACTTTTACCGCTTCTTCCCATCGCATAGATGCTTCTTCATTTTCAATTTTATAAAAAATTAAATAAACACCTTGCTGTTTTTGATGATTATCTGCAAGCCAATTCCTCCACTCTACATCGTTTTTAAAATATAATTCTGGCTTAGTTGTTTTTTGCATACATACCTTTTTTATAATTAACAGAAGGAACAGCGTTTAAGGTAAAAGGAATTGAAACCAAACCATTTTTTGTTGGCTTATAAATAGTGAAATGCAAATGCGGTTCTGAAGAAAAACCTGTATTACCAGAATAACCAATAATTTGACCTTTTTTAATCGAATCCCCTTTTTTAACCAACACTCCATTTTTCTTAAAGTGCGCATATTGAACATAAGTACCATCATTATGCATACCAAAAACAATATTTGCTTTGTTTAAATACTTTTTACTTGTACCATTTTTTTCGAAATGATTTTTTACATCTACTACAATAGCGTCTCTAATTGCACAAATTTCTTCACCAATGTTCATCTTAAAATCTAAAGCATATTTAGAAGTAATTTTATAATGTGAAAAACTACCAAAATTTGCCTGAAGTACTCTATATCGTTTACCCTTTAAAAATGGCAATTGATAATTATAGAGTGTATCATATCTCTTTAAATTAGAAACACCATAATAACCATAAAATTTATAATTCTCTAATATATAATTTGTATCAACAATAGACTTATTAAATTTTAATAGAACTTTTTCGTCCAATTTATCTATATCTACAAACCGTTCAGTAGTATTATTATCTATTATTTTAATAAATATATTAGAAACATTTTTATTTTTAGTAGTAACAAATATTGAATCTGAAGTTATATTGAATTTAACATAGTTCGGTTTTTTATATGCTTCTGAACAAGAAACAAATAGGAAACTGATAACTAAAATTCTTAAAATCACTTTATCTCCATATTTTATTCGGAAAAACAACAACACTTTCGTGCCCGTTTTCGCTTACGGCAGATACACCAAAAAAGAAATTATCTATAACAATACCGTCTAAAGTAAATTCTGTTGTTTCTACATATCTAGAATAATCCCAAGTTGGCGATGTTGTGTCTCTCCAATAAATTTTGTAGCCTTTAGCCCCTTCTACTTTGCTCCATTTTAATTTTGCACTAGCTTGAACTATTCCGCCAATGGCAACTTCTTTGGGTGCTTCTGGAGCCCAAGCTAAACTTGCTAAATTAATTGCATTTACAGCGGTTAATTTTTTTGCATACGGAAAATTAACGTGCTCAAAAGTATCACCGTAATTAATTCCGTTTTCGGTTCTAATATCTTGGTGCTGTTGTGTATAATTTTCATGAGCTTCCATAATTCTAATTCCGGCAAAACCTAAATCGTTAAAAGGTCTATGATGTCCACCTCTTCCAAATCTATCTAATCTGTAAATCATCATCGGATTCATTTCTGGCATATATGTTTTTACATTTTTATGAATATATCTTGCTAATTGTCTAGAAATACCGTCTACTTCTCCACCATAAAAACGCCTCATTCTTCTTTTTCTTTCTGATTCATTTGCTGGTACTGGTTCAGAAAAAATTCTAAAAGACCTGTTGTCAATTACTCCATCAACTCCTTCGATATTACCAATCATATCATTATTTAAAACCCCAATAATATCCCAATTATTTTCTTTTGCATATTTGGCCAAACCTGCACCTCCAAAAAGACCTTGTTCTTCGCCAGAAAGACCAACATAAATAATACTACTTTCAAATTTATATTTACTTAAAACCCTTGCCGCTTCAATAGTTCCTGCCATTCCAGATGCGTTGTCATTTGCTCCGGGTGCATCCGTTGTAAAATCCATTGTATTGCTAGCTCTAGAATCGATATCACCACTCATAATTACATATTTGTTTGGATATTTTGTTCCTTTTTGAACTGCAACAACATTTACAACCCAAGCATCATGTGGTACTCTTCCGTTTCCTTTTTTTGTTACAAAATCTTTCTGATAAAACACATCAATGCAATTGTTACAATCTTTAGAAATAGATTCAAATTCAGATTTTATCCATCTTCTTGCGGCTCCGATACCTCGTGTATTAGAAATAGTATCAGAAAATGTGTTACGAGTACCAAACTCTGTTAACCTTTTAACATCAGCTTTAATTCTATCCGCAGAAACAGCATTAATAATATCGTAAATTTTGGCATCTGTTTGTGCTGAAAGTGCTACTGAAACAAATAAGAATAATAGTGTTGTAATTTTTTTCATGATTGAAGTATTTCAAGATTTAAAAGCATTTGTTTTAAATCTATAAAGTTGAATGAATTTGAATGATTTGTTAAAAATAAGAATTTCTAAATAGATATAAAATCTACAACCTAGATCGTTTTAAAATTCTCTAACTTTTAAGTTGGTTTTTCTTGAAGATTTATCTGTCTTTATATTAAAATCTACCACACCTAAAACCAAATCTTCTTCTGTAACTACCTCTACCTTCCACATACCATCATTTACGTTATTTTTATAACTATAACCTCTATAACCACTGTCTCTTCCTCCGGTAATTTCAAAACCTATTTTATCTAGGTTCTGCCAACTATTGGTAGTTTCATTATACCTTTTCCATTGATGGTATATTTTCTTTTTTAGATCTGTAGGTGCAAATATTGAAGTAAAAATATAAACGGGTTTATTAATAGTTCTATTAAAATCTATTTTATGATCTCGCCAAAAAATATACCAATCATCTACTTCGTAAGAAACCTTGTACTTACCCGACTCTATTTTAATATTATGAGCTACCACACCTTTATCTAATGCTAAAGGAACAGGCGGAATCAGTCTGAAATAATAAAAAGTATTGATTAATAGATAAATACTAAAAATTAACCCAATCATTTTCCATTTTACCATTTCTACTCTTGTAGAATAACTATTTCGGTAAACAAGAATTATTAATAAAAATGTAGAAACTAAACTTATTAAACCAGAAATTAAAAATATTTCTGTGCTCATTTCCTTTAAAACTACCGGAATAAAAAAACTTAAAAAAGTAAAATTCACAAAATAATAAGCGCCAAACTGCAAGTATTTATTAGAAACTCTTTTCTTAAAAAATTCGTTTGCAAATAATAAAAAGAGTAAAATGAGAAAGAAAGATGCCGTTTTTGATAAGGAAACACTTCTAGAGAAATATATAACATAAGCACTTGTTAATCCTCCCAGAAAAAACTGAATCGCTAACGGTAAATAAGCTTCATATTTTCTAAAAAAGGTGTTATTCCATTTTTCTCCATCAACTAAGTTGTAAACATAAATACTTACTGTTAAAAGTGTAATATATGTACATAAGATTACAATATCATACAATCTATCAATTCTTCCCAGCGTTAAAGAATCCCAAATAAATCCACCCATAAAAAAAAATACCGGAGCATATTTTTGGTGGCTTTTTACATACTTATAAAAGCGTGATTCTCTGTATTGAAATTTCTCTCTAATTTTTATCATTAAAAATCATAAATTTTCTTTGTGAAGATAAATAAATTTTATCGATACAAACATCAAAATTTACTACATATTTAGTACTATTTTATAGACAATCATTTGTATTTTTATCAAACAAAATTACAAGTCTAATTTTTCAATTTTAAATAAAAATGAAAATCATAATATCACCAGCAAAGTCTCTAGATTTTGAAAGCAAAGCATCTACAGAAATCTTTACACAACCACGTTTTTTAGATAAATCTGAAAAATTGAACAAAAAATTAAAATCAATTTCTAAAAATAAATTATCAGAATTAATGAAAATTTCTGATGATTTAGCTGCACTTAATTATGATAGAAATCAAGCCTGGAGCACTCCTTTTACAAAAGAGAATGCCAAACAAGCTATTTATTCTTTTACCGGAGCCGTTTTTCAAGGAATTGATGTAACAACTTTAAAAGAAGATAAAATACCTGTAATGCAAGAAAAACTTAGAATTCTTTCTGGCTTGTATGGTTTACTAAAACCTTTAGATTTAATTCAACCATATCGCTTAGAAATGGGAACAAGATTAAAAGTAGGCAAAACAGAAAATTTGTATAAGTTTTGGGGTAATGATTTAGCAGATTCTCTTAATAACGAATTAACTGATGACGAATTACTTGTAAATTTGGCAAGCTCAGAATATTTTAAAGCATTACCAAAAAAGACATTAAAACTGCCAATGATAACGCCTGTTTTTAAAGACTTTAAAAACGGACAGTATAAAACAATTATGACGTATGCCAAAAAAGCCCGTGGTTTAATGGTACGTTATATTATAGAAAACGATGTTAAAACTATAGAAGGTTTAAAAGGCTTTAATGTTGATAAATATCGTTTTTCGGAAGAGATGTCTTCTGGTAACGATTTGGTATTTACAAGATAATGCAAGTCAATAAAAAATATCTTTTAATCTTTTTACTGATACTTTTTATAGAGGTCTTTATTGCTTTATTTGTAAGAGACCAATTTATAAGACCTTTTATAGGCGATGCATTGGTAACTGTTTTACTGTTTGCTTTTTGTAGAATATTTTATAAGGGCAGCTCAATAAAATTAGCTATGGCCGTTTTAATATTCTCATTTACCATAGAGTTTTTCCAATTCTTAAAATTGATAGAAATTATTGGTTTACAAAATAACAAAATAGCGGTTACTGTTTTAGGCGCAACTTTTGATTGGTTAGACCTTTTAGCTTACTTTTTAGGAGTTTTAATTTCTTATTTTATTGATAAAAAATTAAATACTCCTAAAAATTAACAATCTACCATTCTAACTGTTACAGCCAAACCACCTTCAGATGTTTCTTTGTAGTTCTTATTCATATCTTTTGCAGTTTCCCACATGGTATCGATTACTTTATCTAAATGTACTAAAGATTCTTTAGGATTGGTTTCTAGGGCAATTTCTGCTGCATGAATCGCTTTTATTGCGCCCATCGAATTACGTTCTATGCAAGGTACTTGTACCAAACCACCAATAGGATCGCATGTTAAACCCAAGTGATGCTCCATTGCTATTTCTGCTGCAGATAGAGATTGAGCAGGTGTACCACCCAATAATTCTGTTAATGCACCGGCTGCCATTGCAGATGAAACGCCAATTTCTGCCTGACAACCACCCATTGCCGCAGAAATTGTAGCATTTTTCTTAAAAATACTACCAATTTCACCAGCAGTTAATAAGAATTGTTTAATTTGTTTAAAATCTGCTTCATGATTTTCTATAACCAAATAATACATCAATACTGCCGGAATAACACCTGCGCTTCCGTTTGTTGGCGCTGTAACTACCCTTCCTAAAGAAGCATTTACTTCGTTAACAGATAATGCAAAACAGCTTACCCATTTTAAGATTTCTCTAAATTTTACTTCTGTACTTCTAATTGCCTTAATCCATTCTTTCGGGTTTTTGTAGGTTGCATCTTTTATTAATTTTTGATGCGTACCAAAGGCTCTTCTCTTTACATTTAAACCTCCAGGTAAGGTACCTTCTGTATGACAACCAATATACATGCACTCTAGCATTGTATCCCAAATTCTAGACAATTCTGCATCAATTTTTTCTGCGGAATTTATTTCTAATTCATTTTTAAAAACAATATCAGAAATTAATAAATTTTCTTTTTCACAATATTCTTCTAACTGTATTGCTCTATTTATTGGATACGGAAAATTCTTTTTATTGATTTCTATTTCTTCTTCTAAATGATCATTTTCTTGAACAATAAAACCGCCACCAATAGAAAAATAAGTTTCTGTTGAAATTTCTTCACCTTTACAAAAACCTCGAAAAGTTAAACCATTTGAATGAAATGGTAAGAAATCTCTATTAAAAACAATAGAATCTTTATAAAAAGGTATTGTTTTTCCTCCTTTAAAATAGAGTTCTTCTTGCGTGTTAATTCTATCAACAATTATAAAAACGTCTTCTATTGGTATATACTCAGGGTCTGCTTCACTTAAACCTAATAAAATTGCCAAATCTGTAGCATGCCCTTTACCTGTTAAAGATAAAGAACCGTACAAATCTACTTTTACAGCATCTAACTTTTCTAAAAGATTATGCTCTCTTAACGTTTTAACCCACTGTTCTGCAGCACGCCAAGGACCCAATGTATGTGAACTAGATGGGCCAACGCCAATCTTTAACATATCAAAAACACTAATAAATTGCGACATTCGTAAAAATGATTAATAAATATGCTGTAAATGTAAAAAATCCAACTCAATGAGTTGGATTTTTTTATATAATTTAAAAAGATATATTTCTACATTCCGTAAACAGACTCTTTATTAAACTCTTTAGCTAACATATAGTAAACAACTGCTCTGTATTTATTTCTTTCAGATTTACCAATTGCATCTACAACTTTAGCAATAGCTTCGTCCAATTTTGGTCCATCTTCTAAACCTAACTTCTTCATTAAGAAATTTTTCTTAACAGTTAATAATTCTTTTGCATCAGAACCAGAGACAGTTTCTGCATCTCTTTTATAAATAGATGGTCCTAAACCTTTAGTTACCGCTTTTAATAAATCAGCATCATAACTTAGACCTTTTTCGTCCATAAACTTAGAATACTGTGCTACTTTCTCGTCAAATTTACTCATGATTTTTTGTTTATTTTTTAAAAAATTAATTGAACTATCCAAATATAAGGAATTTAAAATTGTATTCAAATATTCTTTGTGTTCAATAAATTAGACGCAATTTATGTCATAATGTCACATAAATAATTCGTCATTTTTAAAAAAAACTGACATTTAACAAGAAAAAACTAGTTGGCACACCCTTTGACTGTAGTGTGAATGTAAAATTGAATTTAAAAAATTAATATAAAATAATTATTATGAGTAAAATAATTGGAATCGATTTAGGAACAACAAACTCTTGTGTTTCTGTAATGGAAGGAAATGAGCCAGTTGTAATTCCTAATGCCGAAGGAAAAAGAACTACACCATCTATTGTTGCCTTTGTAGAAGGAGGAGAACGTAAAATTGGTGACCCTGCAAAAAGACAAGCAGTAACAAACCCAACTAAAACTGTTTCTTCTATCAAACGTTTTATGGGTAATAAATTTTCTGAATCTTCTAACGAAGTTAAAAGAGTACCTTATAAAGTAGTAAAAGGTGATAATGATACACCTAGAGTAGATATTGATGGTCGTTTATATACACCTCAAGAAATTTCTGCAATGGTGCTTCAAAAAATGAAAAAAACTGCTGAAGATTATTTAGGATCTGATGTAACTTCTGCTGTAATTACAGTACCTGCATATTTTAACGATGCACAAAGACAAGCTACTAAAGAAGCAGGAGAAATTGCTGGTTTAAAAGTAGAAAGAATTATTAACGAGCCTACCGCTGCTGCATTAGCTTATGGTATGGACAAAGCAAATGATGATAAAAAAATTGTTGTTTTTGATTTTGGTGGTGGTACACATGATGTATCTATCTTAGAATTAGGAGACGGAGTTTTTGAAGTTTTAGCTACTGATGGTGATACTCACTTAGGTGGTGATGATGTTGATGCTAAAATTATAGATTGGTTAGCTGCAGAATTTAAAGCTGATGAAAACATGGATTTAACTACAGATCCGATGGCTTTACAGCGTTTAAAAGAAGCTGCAGAAAAAGCGAAGATTGAATTATCTTCTTCTGCTTCAACAGAAATTAACTTACCGTATATTACAGCAACAGCAAGCGGACCAAAACACTTAGTTAGAACTTTAAGCAGATCTAAATTTGAGCAGTTAATTGATGATTTAATTAAAAGAACTATTGAGCCATGTAAAACTGCATTAAAAAATGCTGATTTATCAACTTCTGAAATAGATGAAATTATTTTAGTTGGTGGTTCTACTAGAATACCTGCAATACAAGAAGCTGTAGAAAAATTCTTTGGTAAAGCGCCAAGTAAAGGTGTAAACCCAGATGAGGTTGTTTCTTTAGGAGCAGCAATACAAGGTGGAGTTTTATCTGGAGATGTTAAAGATGTATTATTATTAGATGTTACACCTTTATCTTTAGGTATCGAAACAATGGGGAATGTTTTCACTAAATTAATAGATGCAAACACAACTATTCCTACAAAAAAATCTCAAGTATTCTCTACTGCTGTAGATAATCAACCATCTGTAGAAATTCACGTTTTACAAGGTGAAAGAGCAATGGCAGCAGATAACAATACAATTGGTCGTTTCCATTTAGATGGTTTACCACCAGCGCAAAGAGGTGTACCGCAAATTGAAGTTACTTTTGACATTGATGCCAATGGTATTATTAAAGTTTCTGCTTTAGATAAAGGAACAAACAAATCTCACGAAATTAGAATCGAAGCTTCTTCTGGTTTATCTGAAGAAGAAATCGAGAAAATGAGACAAGACGCAGAAGCAAATGCAGAGGCTGATAAAGCTGCTAAAGAAACTGCAGAAAAAGTAAATGGAGCTGACTCTATGATCTTTCAAACAGAAAAGCAATTAAAAGAATTTGGTGATAAATTATCTGATGATAAAAAAGGACCAATTGAAGCTGCTTTAGTAGAATTAAAAGCTGCTCATGAATCTAAAGACTTAGCACAAATTGACGCTGCTATGGAAAAGATTAATGAAGCTTGGAAAGTTGCCTCTGAAGAAATGTATGCTGCAGAACAAGCTGCAGGTGGCGCAGATGCAGGTGCACAACAAGGTCAACCAGAAGCTAGTAATGCAGATCAAGGTGACAACGTAGAAGATGTAGACTTCGAAGAAGTTAAGTAAGCTGATAAAATAAAACGCTTATGCTAATTTAATTTTAGCATCTTTAAAAAAAGAAAATTATATTTTTAAATATATGAAAACGCAATCATTAATTTGATTGCGTTTTTTCTTTGTGATAAACTCGCTACAAATAATTAATTTAATACAAAGAACTATTCATTACAAGAAATAAACGCTTCACTAAAAAATTGAAAACTAAAGTATTTAAATTAGTAAATTTATAACCAAATTTAAACCCTATTGAAATTACTAAGAATTTTATACTTATTTCTTATTTTTTGTAATGCTATTTCTAGTAACGCACAAGAACCAGTATCTATACATTTAACAGATAAAGATGGTTTACCAGACATAGAATTTTATTCTATGATAGAAGATGAAGATGGTTTTATTTGGTTCGCATCAGATAAAGGGCTGCATAGATATGACGGAAAAGTATTTAAGCAATTCTCTCATCCAGATAAAAAAGGAAGATCTCTTTTTAACCTAAAAATTGATTCGAAAGGAAGAATTTGGTGTAATAATATTGCAGGCCAATTTTTTTATGTAGAAAATGATAAACTTGTTTTATTTAACGATTATCAAAAAGAATTAAAAGGTCAACTTGCAGACTATAACTTCTTTAATAAAAAATTGTTAATAAGGCAGCGAGACAATATTGTTTGTATAAATATCAATACAAAAAAGAGAGAATCTATTTTTAGTAAAGCAAATACTACTAGCATAGGGATTACATTGCCCAACAAGTACCTTTTTTTAAATAGAGATAATAACGTTGTATTGTTAGATACTCTGTTTAAAAAATCTAAATTTAAATTAAAGAACAAAGAAAAACTCACATATTTTTCTCATTTTACAATACATAACAATAATGTATTAATTGCTTTTAAAGACAACATCTTAAACAAGTCGCTATTAGTTTCTTTAGATATAGAACGTAAATCTACAACTCAAATTAAACTTCCACCAAAATTAAAAAACTCTAAAATTGATAGAATAACAATTATCAATAATCAATTATACATAGCAACTAATAAAGGAATTTTTATTACAGAATTTAATCAAGGCCAATTAATTCTTAAGACTCATTTTTTAAAAGATAAAATGATAACCGATATTATTGAAGATAAAAATAATATCATTTGGGTAGCTACATTAAAGAATGGTGTATTTGTAATACCTAATAAAAATCTAAAGCAATATAACACTTTTAAAAACGTACAAATTATAGAGAAAAAAAACGATTCTATTTGTTATTTAGCCAAAAGAAATGGAGAGTTATTAGAACTAAATATTAAAACAAATAAGCTACATAAAAATTTAGTTACAGATAAAACTCCAATAAGAGCTTTAAGCTATAATAAAAACAACAACACACTTCTGTACTTATCCGACTATCAAAATTTAGTTTATTTTGGTAATTCTAATCAAAAAAGAAAATTAAATAAATTCGGTTCTATAAAATCTGTAACTTTTATTAAAGACACTACGTATCTTATTAGCTCTTCATCGGGTACAAAAGTTGTTCATTCTAAAAAGAGTCACGAAATTAGTCATATTAGATCTCACGAATCTATTTATTCTAAATTAAATAAAAAAATATTCTTAGCAGATGTAGAAGGTTTAAAAGTTTATGATGAAAATTATTTAAGAGAACCAAACATTACTTATAACAATAAACCTATTTATGGTTTTAATATTGTAGAAACAAACAATGGGCTAATATGGGTTGCAACATATGATAACGGTATTTTAGGTATTCAAAACAATAAAGTTATCTATATTTTAAATGAAAAAAATGGTCTTGCATCTAATGATATTAATTGTATAACTGCAGATAATGAAAGTTTGTGGATTTCTACAGATAAAGGTTTGCAATATTATAATAGCAACTTAAATGAAGTAAAAGTATTAACCAAGCAAGACGGTATAAACTCTTATAAAATTAAAGATTTAGAAATTTTAGGTGATTTTTTAATATACACCAATAATTTAGGTGTTTATGGCTTTAATAAGACTAAGATTTTTAAGCAGAAGAAGCCACCATCTATTTATATTACAAAGATATCTATTCAAGAAAAACCAGTAGAAATTAAAAAAAAATATGTTTTAAATTACGATAAAAGTAATATTGATATAAGTTTTAACACCAAAGAATTCCAATCTGTTAAACATACTATTTATGAATATAAATTTGCAAAAGATAAAGATTGGACGGTTTTAAGGGAAGAAGTAGATTTTGTTAAATTTATAAATTTAGCACCAGGTAGTTATATCTTTCAATTACGCGGAAAAAATAAATTTAGTAAGAATTATTCGGAAACAATAAAATTAAATTTTGAAGTACTTGCCCCAATTTATCAAAGATGGTGGTTTATTTTAATTGGTTTGCTTTTAATTGTACTGCTAACGATTACTTATGTAAACACAAAAACAAAAAGGTTAAAAAGATTGCAGGCAAAAGAATTAGAAAAAGAGAGAATTAGTAAAGCTTTGGTTTTTTCTCAATTAGAAAATCTTAGATCGCAAATGAATCCTCATTTTATATTTAACGCTTTAAATTCTATTCAGGATTACATCATTTTAAACGAAAAAAAATTAGCTAGACAGTATTTAGTTAAATTTTCTAGATTAATAAGAACCTATTTAGAACACAGCCAAGAAACAAATATTACTCTAGAAGAAGAAATTAAAGCGTTAAAACTCTATTTAGAATTAGAAAAAGATAGATTTAATAACGAACTTATTTTTACTATTTCTGTAGATGATAAAGTAAACACAAAAACAATATTTGTACCTTCTTTATTTATACAACCTTATGTAGAAAATGCCATAAAACATGGCTTATTACATAAAAATGGTTGTAAACTTTTAAATTTATATTTTTCATTGAATTCAACAAACAAAAAAATTATTTGTACTGTTGATGATAACGGAATTGGCAGAAACGCCTCTGAGATTATAAAGAATAGAACTAAATTTCCTAAATCTTTTGCAACAAAAGCAAACCAAAAAAGAATAGATCTCATAAACTCTACAACTTCAGAAAAGATAGAAATAGAAATTATAGATAAATTAGACAACGCTAGTAACCCAAAAGGCACCAAAGTAATACTTAAAATACCAATACAATAAGTTTATGAAAGTTTTAATAATAGATGATGAAAGCCATGCTAGAAATGTTTTAGCCACATTGTTAGAAGAAGAATGCAATGGTATAGATACTATTTATCAAGCCTCTAATTTAAGTGAAGGTGTATCCATCATAAAATCAAAAAAACCTCAACTCGTTTTATTGGATATTGAAATGCCCCAACAATCTGGTTTAGAAATCTTAGATTATTTTAAAGGTGAACCCATAGATTTTAAAATAGTATTTACAACTGCCTATAATCAATACGCAATTGAGGCGTTTAAAACTTCTGCCGTAGATTATTTACTTAAACCTATAGATTCTGATGAACTAAAATCTGCTGTAAATAAAGTAAAAGCAATATCAGAAAACTTATCAGTAAAAGATAAAATACTAACTTTAGAAAAATCTTTTCAGCAATTAGCACTTAATAAAATTGCGTTAGACTTACCAAGAGGTATTAAGTTTATATCGCATGACAAAATTTTATTTTTTGAGGCAGATGGTGTATACACTAAAGTGCATTTGATTAATGGCTCATCAGAAACCATTTGTAAAACTTTAAAACATTTTACAGATCAATTAGCAAACAAACCTCTTTTTTACAAACCTCATCGTTCCTATTTAATTAATTTAAAATTTATGGACGAACTTATTAAAAAAGACGGAATACACATTGTTATGCAAAATAAAAGAACCATACCAATTGCCAGAGATAGAAAAGATGCGTTTTTAAAAATGGTTAATAATACATTTTAGCACTTTAATAAAATTTACGGTTCACTAAATTTTTTAAACGGTTCACAAAATAATTTACTCTAACAACTAGTACTTTTTTCATTTTTACATCAACAAATTAAAAAAAGAAAAAATGAAATTAAAATTACTATTATTAGTGTTATTTGTAACGGTAACAACTTTTGGACAAAACTGGTCTCAAGTTGGTACAACACAATTTACCAACTTTGCCTCTGATGGCGCCATAGCAACAGACCCATCAACAGGTGAACCATATGTAGCTATTGTAGAACCGCTAAGTTCTAGTAAAATATCTGTTAAAAAGTTTGATGGTACGAATTGGGTTCCTCAAGGTACATTGGTAGGTGAAAATGCAATAAATATAGCTTTAGCCATTAATCCTATCAACAATCAACCAGTAGTTGCATATAGAGACACAACAGATTCTACTTTGTATGCCTATACATTTAATGGTACATCTTGGTCTTTGATAATGAATTATAATGTTACTCTTAAAAACCATAAAGTTCAAATTCAATTTAACGCAGCGGGTGATATGCGATTTTCTGGACATGAAAGCAATGATAGATTTGTAGTTGTTGAAAAGAAAGTATCGGGTTCTATAACCAAATATTCGGCTCCTAAATATTTTGGTACAGAAAACAAGTTCGATTTTAATTCATTTAATAGGTTTTATATCGCCAATAGAGTAAATCAAACAAGAACAGCATGGGAAATGCATAAAATTTCTGTTGACAGATACGGTGTAACAGACTTTACAATTAGACCAAATACATACAGAGGAAACCCAGAATTAACTCTAAAAAATATTTCTGGAATATCTGATAATGATTATGTTGCTGCTTTCGATATATCTGCTAGATATAATAATACAAGTGGTATGACAGAACCTGTTAATGAGGTAGTAATCTATAATAACACATCCGAAGTAAAAAGAATTGGTGCCATAAATGATATTGTTCAATTCAGAAAAAACTTTGTAAATAATCAATTATATATCATGTATGCAGAAAAAAATTCTGCAGAAATCTCTTTCCAAAGCTATAATTCTAATACGAGCAGTTGGTCTAACTTACCAAACACATCAATTATTAGTAACAGCTCTAACTTTTTTATAAATATGACCATAGACAAAGTAAACGGCTCTATTTATATAATTTACTCAGACGGAACAAAAGCCTCGGTTAAGAAGTTTACAATAATTAAACCTGCTAATCAAGCTATAATTTATGTAGATAAAAACTCGTCGAATGTAAATGGAAACGGAAGCTCTTGGGCAAATGCAAATATTAGTTTACAAAGTGCTCTAGAAAATATTAGCAGTTCAACTACAGAAATTTGGGTTGCTAAAGGAACGTATACACCAGACGCTTCTGACAGAACAAAATCTTTTAACATAATTTCGAATAACAGTATAAAGTTATATGGAGGTTTTGATGGAACAGAAACCTTAATTTCAGAAAGAGACGTTGAAAACAACCCGACAATTTTATCTGGAGATTTAAATAATGATGATTTTGGTGCAATTACATTTACTAACGCTACTATGGCAGAAAATAGTTACAATATTGTAAAGGTTAGTGCAGAAGATGTTTTAATAGATGGTTTTACAATTAAAGGTGGATTTGGAAACGGCCCCTCGGCAATTGAAAAAGAAGGAAGCGCAATAACACTTTTACCATCTGTAAAAAACTTTGTTTTAAATAATAGTAATATTTTAAACAATTCTAATAGTCGTGGCGGAAGTATAAAAGCTATCGATGGTTCTTCTAATGTTTCAGTGCTATTTTCAAATTCAGTTTTTGGTAATAATTTAGGTGCTTTTGCCAATGTTTTTTACTGTAGACCAAATACTGGTAAAACATTAAATTTCACGAGTATAAACTCTCTTTATGTAAACAATATTACAGATAATGTAAATGGTTCTGGAGTTATTTGGTTTAGAAATGATAGAGCTTCATCTAAAATAAATGCAAAATTTATAAATGACACATTTGCTAACAATACAGGTGATAGAGTACCATCTGCTGGTAATGATTTACCAATTATTAATGTAGGGTTATCAAGCGGTACTGTTAAAACAGATATCTCAAATAGTATATTTTGGAATAACACAGACGGAAATGGTGATATTATACCAGTACTAGGTAGAAATGGCAACGAACCTTATCCTTCGGTTACAGACATGCTTGTGAGTAATAGTCTAGATTCTGATAATTTTTCTAAAGTAACTTACAAACAGAATATTATAACATCAGACCCTTTATTTAAAAACTCAAAAGTTTTTAGTTTACAAGCAAACTCTCCTGCTATAAATATGGGAGATAACTCTAAAATACCCGCAGATATTAACGCAGATATACTTGGTAATACAAGAATATTTGATACAACTGTAGATCTGGGAGCTTATGAGTTTGGAGCTTCTGCTGTAGCAGGATTAGATGATATAAATAAAATTGAATTTTCGGTGTACCCAAACCCAACAATAAATACTTTAAATATTAAGATAAAAGAAGATATAAAGCTAGTTGAAGTATATAATTTACAAGGACAAAAAGTACTTTTAAGCAGACTAAAAAAAATAACCACTAGCAAACTTAGTACCGGAATTTACCTTTTAAAAATTACAACAACAGGTAATAATATTGGCGTAAAAAGATTTGTAAAAGAATAAAATCCCCCAAAAAAAGAAAAAGTCAATAAAACGCAATCATTAAATTGATTGCGTTTTTTTGTATTGTAATATATTTGTAAAAAATATACAACAATGAAAAAAGTATTCTTCATATTCATTTTCCTAATCAGTATTGTTTCTTGTCAGAAAGAAGAAAATACTAACTTCAAAATTGGTGTAATTTCAGACTGCCAATATTGCCATTGTGATGTAAAATGGGATCGTTACTATAAAAAAGCACCTACAAGATTAAAAGAAGCTGTAGCCACTTTAAATAGAGATTCTTTACTTTACACCATTCATTTAGGTGATTTTATTGACAAAGATTTTAAAAGCTTAGATAGTATTTTACCAACTTGGCATAAATTAAAATCAGAAACATATCATGTTTTAGGAAATCATGATTTTGAAGTAAAAGATTCTTTGAAAAAAGAAGTAATTAAAAAATTAAATTTAAAAAATAGATATTACAGTATCGTAAAAAACGGTTGGCGATTTATTGTTTTAGACGGTAATGATTTAAGTTTTTTTGGAGCTCTTTCTAAGGATAAAAAAAGACAAACTGACTCAATTTTTAATTTACTAAAGGATAAAAACCTACCTTTTGTAAAAAAATGGAATGGTGCATTAAGTTTAAAACAATTAAGTTGGATTAAGAATGAATTAGATATTGCAACAAAAAACAACGAAAAAGTAGGGTTTTACTGCCACTTCCCTATCTTTCCAATAGATCAACATAACATTTGGAATAGAGAACAATTCTTAGCGCTAATTAAACCTTATGACAATGTTAAATTTTTCTTTAACGGTCATAATCATGCCGGAGCATATGAGTTAAAAGACAACGTGCATTATTTAACCTTTAAAGGAATGGTAGATACAGAAAACACATCTGCTTTTGCAAACGTAGAATTTAAAAAAGATTCTATAATTGTAAACGGATTTTACAGAGAACCTTCTAGAAAATTAGTGATTAAATAATTACGATTGAAAACCTATAATAAAAGTAATTTTTTTAAACATACTTTTTGTGAATTTACACAAATTGATGATTTCGATTTACCAAAAAAGACTGTTTATGTTAGCAAATCGAATAGTATGTACTTCTATACTGATGAAGGTGTTTATAGAAAATCAAACCATTGGGGAAGAGTTGCTAATTGTAGATGGAAATTGATTGCAAATAAAAATTATAAAAATCAGAATACGGTTACTGCTTTTGCTAAATGGGACGACTTCTACCCTATTAATTCATCAGAAAAAAACTTTTATATTGATGTGAATTTTGATAAAAAAACAGTTGTAATTCGTCCTAAAAAAGAGAAAGAAGTTCTTTATTTATTTTCCTTATCCGAAGCTCAAAAAAGAAGCAAACAAATAATGCATTTATTTAAGAATGATAAATGGGCAAAATATTTTGACAATGATATTGAAATTCTGAGAGTGAAAATTATTGCAGATTTTATCAATTCTAACCTAGCTCTATCAGAAATAAAAAGAAGATTCAAATAAGAAATCATCTGTTTTCTGTAAATTTGTTTTTCTCAATATAAAATCTAAAAGTTTTAACATCAATATGAACATACCACAAACTAGTTTTCCAAGAGTTGTAATTATTGGTGGCGGTTTTGCAGGTTTAGCTGCAGCAAAAGGACTAGAAAAACAAGAGTTACAAGTTGTGCTAATAGATAAACACAATTATCATACTTTTCAACCTTTATTATATCAAGTAGCTACTGGTGGTTTAGAGCCAGATTCTATTGCGTTTCCGTTAAGAAAACGTTTTAATGATGTAGACAATTTCTATTTTAGATTGGCAGAGGTAGATAAAATAGATACAGACAAAAACACTATAGAAACTTCTATAGGCAATTTAGAATACGACGAATTAATTATTGCAACAGGTTCTACAACTAACTTTTTTGGTAATACCAACATCCAAAAATATGCAATGGAAATGAAATCTGTACCTCAATCTTTAAACATTAGAAGTTTAATCTTAGAAAACTTTGAAGAAGCACTTTTAACATCTAATTACGAAGAAAGAAAAGCTTTAATGAATTTTGTAATTGTTGGTGGCGGACCAACAGGCGTTGAGTTGGCTGGTGCTTTGGCAGAAATGAAAAAAGGAATTTTACCTAAAGATTATCCAGACTTAGACATACGTCAAATGCAAATAAATTTAATACAAAGTTCTGGTGAAATTTTAAAAGGAATGAGTGCCCAAGCTTCTGAAAAAGCAGAAGATTTTTTAATAAAGTTGGGCGTTAATGTTTGGAAAAATTTACGAGTTTTAGATTACGATGGTAAAACTGTAACCACGAACGGAGAAGATCATTTTAAAGCAGAAACCGTAATTTGGGCAGCTGGTGTTAAAGGACAAACTATTGATGGTTTAGAAGCAGAATGTGTAATTGAAAGAGCCGCAAGAATTAAAGTAAACGAATACAATCAGGTTTTAAATTATACTAACATTTATGCAATTGGCGACGTTGCTTGTATGTCTAATGACAAAAATCCGTACGGACATCCAATGATGGCACAACCTGCAATACAACAAGGTAATTTAGTTGCCAAAAATATTATTGCTAAATTATTTAATAAAGAGTTAAAACCATTTGTATACAACGATAAAGGTTCGATGGCTACTATTGGAAGAAATAAGGCTGTTGTAGATTTACCAAAATGGAAATTTCAAGGTGTTTTTGCTTGGTTTGTTTGGATGTTTGTTCATCTTTTTTCTTTAATTGGGTTTAGAAATAGAGCCATTGTTTTTTTAAATTGGGTGTATAATTATATTCGTTTCGATAGAGAAACTCGCTTAATAATAAGACCTTTTAAAAATAAAAATTTTTACTCTTTTAAAGAATAATTATGGCTTCTAAAAGAATCGTAAAATGCCCTAATTGTGGTGTATTTAATACAAATAGAGAATATTGTAAAAATTGCAATACTTTAATTTCTCATCAGAAAAAGAGAGAATTAAAAAAACAAGCTGTAGAACAAAAAGAAATAGAAAAAGTAATTTACGAAAAAGAGAATCCTAATTTAGCAGAAAGACTTAAAAATCACTCTAATATTTTTTATAGAATATTCGGTTGGATGTTGTATTCTGTAATTACAATTGTTAGTTTAATTGGTGCAGGTTTGGCTTGGTTTATAGCAATGGTTGCTGCAGGTTAGTATGAAAAAAATATTGTTTTATTATTTTCTTTTTTCTTTAATAACAGGTACTTCTGTTTATTTTTTACAATATTTTGCTATTCGATTACCAAATATAATTCGTTTTTATTTAAATGATTTTTTAATAATTCCCATTGTTTTATATTGTTGCTTAATTGTACTTAAATGGTCTAGAAATGATCCAAATTATAAGTTAAGTTTGCCAATAATTTTATATTTGTGCGTGCTATATAGTGTCTTGTTCGAGTTTGTTTTCCCTAAATTTATGGCAAGATATACCAAAGATTTTATAGACATTATTCTTTATTTTACCGGCGGAATTACGTTTTATATTCTTCAGAAAAAACAACATGAATTCAGGCAAAATAGCAAATCATAATATTGTTCGTTTAAATAAAGCTATAGTATTTATAGAAAATAATTTATCAGAAAAACTGTCTTTAGAAATTATTTCTAAAGAAGTAAATTCTTCTCCTTTTCATTTTCATAGATTATTTAAAATTATTGTCGGCGAAACTTTGCAAAATTTTATAAATAGATATCGAATTGAAAAAGCGGCTTCAATTTTAATTCATCAAAAAGAAAAAAGTATTACAGATGTTGCCATAAATGTTGGTTTTGACAGTTTATCTTCTTTCTCTAAATCATTTAAAAATTTCTACGGAATTTCGCCAAAAAAATTTAAAACCGAAAGTGTTTATAAGTTTAGTCAAATCAACAAAACAGAAAGCAAGATTGGAAAAGTAACTGTTACTTTTGAGCAATATATTTGCAATCTAAATAACACCTTAAATTGGTTAAAAATGAAAACATCACCAGAAATTAAAAAAATACCACGATTAGATTTAGCTTACATTTCTTATAAAGGAAAAATGGAAGCCATTGGCAGTGTATATAATAGATTGGTTAAATGGGCAACGCCAAAAGGATTGATAAATAATGAAACTAGAATGGTAACAATTTACCACGATAGTCCTAAAATTACAGACCCAAATAACCTTAGAATGAGCGCTTGTATGGTTTTAAATGATCCGATTGATTTAGATGGAGAAATTGACCTTAGAATTTTAAGTCCAACAAAATGTATTGTTTCTAGGTTAGAAATTGCACCTCATCAATTTCAGCAAGCTTGGGAAGCATCATTTGCATTTATGGTAAAAACTGGTTACGAAAAATCTAAAACAGATCCTTTTGAAATCTATTACAACAATGCTGCAGAACATCCAGAAAACAAGTTTATTGTAGATTTATGTATTCCTATTAAATAATATTACGGTTCATCAATTAAAAATTACAACTCGGTACTTGTTTTTATTTTTAAGATTGATATGGTTTCATCTTTGTATCATCAAAAAAAACCAAACAGATGAAACGCATATTATTTTTACTACTTATAATTAGTCAAATATCATTATTTGCCCAAACAACCATTTCTGGTAAAGTTACAGATTCTAAAAACATTCCTATTGAAGGCGCTAATGTGTATTTAGATGGAACTTATGACGGTTCTTCTACCAATGAAAAAGGAGAGTTTTCTTTCCTTACATCAGAAAAAGGAAACCAAACAATTGTTATTTCTTATATTTCCTTTGAAACATTTATTAAAACTGCTAATGTTACTTCGTTAAAAAATTTAAAGGTAAAACTAAGAGAAGATGTAAATTCGCTAGATGCTGTTGTAATTAATGCCGGAACTTTTGAAGCCGGAGAAAAAGCAAAAGTTACTGTATTAAAACCGTTAGATATTGTTACAACTGCCAGTGCTTTGGGCGATGTTATGGGAGCTTTACAAACTTTACCTGGCACCTCTACCGTAGATGAAGATGGAAGATTATTTGTGCGTGGTGGCGAAGCAGAAGAAACTCAGATTTTTATAGACGGAATGCGTGTATTTACACCATATGCTCCGGCGGCTAGAAACATTCCTACCAGAGGTAGATTTTCTCCGTTTTTATTTAAAGGAATCTCTTTTTCTACAGGAGGATATTCAGCGGAATACGGACAAGCTCTGTCTAGTGTTTTACAATTAAATACTATTGATGAACCTATAGAAGAAAAAACCGATTTATCTTTTATGACATTGGGTTTAGGTGTTGGTAACACACAAATTTGGGGTAGTAATTCTTTTAGCATAAACGCTTCTTATATAAATTTAGCTCCTTATCAAGAAGCTTTTCCAGACAGAAATACTTGGAATAAGCCTGTGCAATCTTTAAGCGGAGAAATGGTATACAGACATAAGTTTAAAAATGAATCTTTACTAAAATTATATGGCGCTTTTAGTTATACTACTTTCGATTTAATTCAAGAGGATATAAACTTCGAAAACGGATTTCAATTTGGACTAAAAAACAGAAACTTATACTTTAATGCTTCGTATAAAAATAAATTTGAAAACAATTGGAGACTAGAAACTGGGTTAAGTTTTACCAACGATTATTCTGATGTAAACATTTTTGATGATACAGTTTTAGACAATGAAAACTCTATGCATGTTAAGTTGAAATTAAGAAAAAGGTTTTCTAATCGTTTTAAATTAAGTTTTGGATCTGAGTATTTTATTACAAATTTTAATGAAGATTACATTTCTAACACTAACAATCTTTATGAATTTGATTTTGACAATAATATTTTTGCATCTTTTGTAGAAACAGACATATTCTTTTCTAAAAGTTTAGCTGCAAAAGTTGGGTTGAGATTAGAAAATTCTGAGCTTTTAAATCAATTTACCGTTTCTCCTAGAATTTCTGTGGCGCATAAAATAAGCAACAACTCTCAATTTTCTTTAGCCTACGGACAGTTTTACCAAAACCCAAAAAATGATTATTTAAAATTCAGTCAAAATTTTAAAGCAGAAAACACATCGCATTTAATTGCCAACTATCAAGCTACAAAACAAGGACAAATATTTAGAATTGAAGCATATTTAAAAGACTATAATAATCTTGTTAAATTCGATGGAAATACAGCAACATTTTCTAGCAATTATAACAATAACGGTAATGGTTACGCCAAAGGTTTTGATGTATTTTGGCGACAAAACAGAAAAATTAAAAATACAGATTATTGGGTTTCATACTCTTATTTAGATACAGAAAGAGATTATAGAAATTATCCAACAGCGGCTACACCAAGTTTTGCATCTAAACATAATTTGTCTTTAGTAGCAAAACATTGGGTAGAAAGCTGGAAAAGTCAACTTGGTTTTACTTACAATTTTGCTTCTGGCAGAAATTATACAAACCCTAATGAAATTGGTTTTCTTAATAACAAAACAAAAAACTACAACTCTTTAAGTGTAAACTGGGCGTACTTAATAGATCAACAAAAGATACTTTACTTTTCTGTAAACAATGTTCTAGGTACTCAAAATGTATTTGGTTATAATTACAAAAACACACCAGAACCAAACGGAAACTTTAACAGGCAAGCAATTATACCAAATACAGATCGTTTCTTTTTTGTAGGTTTCTTCTGGACTATTAGTAATAACAAAAATACAAATCAATTAGATAATTTATAAAAATTACAATTCGGTTATTAAAAACAACAATTCGGTATGTTTCTTGTTTTAAAGTAGAAAAAACATTCGATATTTACAGTATTAAACAAATTAAAAAAACATTATGAAAAACATTCTTGTAATAATCGTGCTTCTTTTTACTGGTTTATCAACTACAAAAGCACAAGAAACAACAGTAAATTTAACTATTAATATTTCTGGTTTAAATTCTGATAAGGGAACTTTAATGGTAGGACTTTACAATAAGAAAGAACTTTTTCTAAAGAAACAATTTAAAGGAAGTCTTGCTAAAATAAAAAACAAAAAATCTGTAGTTATTTTTAAAGATTTGCCAAAAGGAGAATATGCCGTTTCTTTTGTACATGATGAAAATAATAATAAAAAAATGGATACCAATTTTTTAGGAATACCAAAAGAGGATTATGGTTGCTCTAATAACGCTACAGGATTTATGGGACCACCAAAATACAGCGATGCAAAATTTATACTTTCTGAAGATAAAACAATACACATCGAAATCTAAAAATTAACCAAACCACAAAAACTTTTTTAAAATGAAAAAATCTATTTTAATTATCGCAATTTTCATTGCGACAGGAATTGCCGCACAAACAAAATACCAAAAAGGAATGCAAAAAGCGTTTTCTCTTTGGGAACAAGGTAAAATGACAGAAAGCTCTCAATTATTTGAAAGAATTTCTAAAGCAGAACCTACAAAATGGTTGCCGGCATATTACACTGCAACCGTAGAAATATTAAGTAGTTTTGGTTTAAAAGATGAAACAGCTTTAAAAGCTAAATTAACAAAAGCACAAGAATTTTTAGATATTGCAAAAGCAAACTCAGAAAACAACCCAGAAATATTAATTACACAGGCATTTTTAAATTTAGGTTATATAGCTTTTGATGGTCAAAAATACGGAATGACTTTATCTGGTAAAACAAATCAACTATATGCTAAAGCACTACAAATTGCGCCAAATAACCCAAGGGTAATTTTAGGAAATGCAGAATGGAATATGGGAACTGCAAAATATTTTGGCAAATCTACAAAGCCATATTGTTCAGAAATTAAAAGAGCAATTGAATTGGGAAAAAAAGAAAAAATTGAAATTGAATTTTATCCGAAGTTTATGCAAAATAGAGCGGAAGAAGTTTTAAAACAATGTGAATAAGATAATTTTTTATTGAAAATAAAAAAACTTGAGAATTATCTCAAGTTTTTTTTATGCCTTTTTAATTTTATTAGATTCTGGGTCTACATACAATTTCTTTTTACCGTTTGGTAATTTTATTTTTGCATCATAAAAAGTGCCATAAATAGTTTTTCCTTCAATTACTACAGACTTTTTGGGCTCTAAATACTCATAAATACAGTGTCTGTAAGCATCTAAATATTTTGGTTGAATACGAGTTAAAAACTCCGAATAAACCTCATCAAAATCTTGGTTTATTTTAGATTGTAACCACCTATTCACCAAAGTTGTATCTAAATATGTTTTTTTAGAGTTTTTACCTTGCATAGATTCTTTTGTAGGTAAATCTTCTAAATTTGAATACTTACCTCCTCTTCTACTCGAAAAATCTCCGGTTTCTTTAAACTTAGCTCTAGATCCAGAAGCTTTTCTAAGTAACCATTTAGACATTACCCTATTATTTTATTTATTAAGTCTTGTTTCGCTTTTTCATTGTCTCCAAAAAGCCATTGTAAAACATTGTCTTCCCAAATTTCTTCTTTTTCACTTTCAGAGATTATTTCTTGTTCTATTGCTAAATCTAATATTTTACCAGGATATGATGATTGTTTATCACTTTCCATTTCACCTAAAGGATAAGGATCGTCTAAGCCCATTAAAACTTGATTAGTTCCTTGTCTTTTAAACATTAACTTAAGAGAATCTGTATCGTGTACAAGTGTATCAAAAAATATGTTTTTATGCCCTACTGCTTTTCTAGGATGCGTTTTGCCTTCGAACAAATCTGGTCTTCCGTCAAAACCTTGAATTCTTCTACCCAAATTCATTTGTGCCAATTGCCCACCATGAGCAAAACAAGTTCTAATATTTTTAAAACGTTCTTGCATACCATTTAAAGTATAGAAATGATAAGCATCTCCACATTGTGCCAGCATCCAAATTAAATGAAAACGCCAATTTGTGTTTTCTAATTTAATCATCTTATCACCATCATAAGGATGAATTTCTATTGCCAGTTTGTATTTATCTGCTAACTCGAAAATTCGATCGTTTTCTTCATCAAAAACACAACGCCATTGCCCAATAGAATCCATAAAATGTGTTGGTAAACACAAAACTTTTAAATCTAATTCTTCTACACAACGTTTCATTTCATCTAAAGCTCCGTATATAAATCCTGGGTGTACTACAAATCCGCAAGTAAATTTAGAAGGATGCTCTCTTTGTACTTTTGCGTTAAAATCGTTTTGAAAACGCAACGCTTTTTTCATTTCTTCTAAACGCAAACCATTACCATATAATTGAGAGAGATTTAAAACAACCGCATGATCTATCTTATTTTTCTCCATCCAAAGTAGTTTCTCGTCTAAGAAAAAACTAGAATCTGTTACGGGTCTTCGCCAACCTTTTTGTAACATATGTTTACGCTCATCATCTACCCAAAAAATTTCCTTTTCCTTCATAAATTCAGGAATTTCTTCTGGGTAAGGTAATAAATGAGAATGACCGTTAATACGTAATTTGCGTTTCATTTACTATATTTTATTTGGTGGTTGCATTACAGTACCACAATTACTACAGGTACATTTTTCTTTATCAGAATAGTATTTATCGAAAATTATTGGCATATCAGTCTCAATATTATCCAAAGGAAATTCTTCTCTATACAATTGGTTTCCACAATTTTCGCAATACCATTCTAAAGCATCTAACATTCCTTCAGAACGCGGATATTCTATAACCAAACCAACAGTATTTTCTTTTCTTTGTGGTGAATGTGGAACTTTACCTGGTAATAAATAAATATCACCTTCATTAATTTCAACATCAATTTGTTTTCCATCAGAATCTATAATTTTTAAAATCATATCTCCTTCTAATTGATAGAAAAACTCTGGAGTTTCGTTGTAATGATAGTCTTTTCTATTATTTGGCCCACCAACAACCATTACTATATATTCGCCATTATCCCAAACTTGTTTATTACCAACAGGTGGTTTTAATAAATGACGATGTTCATCAATCCATTTTTTAAAATTTATAGGTTGTACTAAATTCATTTTATTGATTTTTAGATTATTGGATGTATTGATTGTTTGACTTTAAAATTACTAATTTTTAATGTTTTTTTAAAATCTCTTTTTGTTTGCTTTTAATTACTAAATTCTGCAAACAAGTTTAGCCCTGATTGAAACGGCATCCTTTTTTCTTTTTCTGAAAAAAGATATAGTGAAAAGCAGGAAATAGCTTCTTATAACTATTTTGGCGTTCCCTAAAGGTCGGGCTTTTCGCTGTATCTTTTATTCATTCTTCATAAAAGGATGTCGCTTCAATCCCTAACGCAAGATTCTGTATAAATTTACAAAGATTTAGTTCTTCCACCATCAACAGGCAAATTAATTCCGTTTATATAACCTGCTTGTTCACTAGCTAAAAAAGTTATTGCAGCGGCTGTTTCTTCTGGTTTTGCAAAACGACTTGCAGGCACATAACTTTTTAACTGATTCACAATATTTACTTCAGTTGTATTTGCTTGGTTAGCCTTCATAGTAATAATTTGATCTAAACGTGCAGTATCTGTAAAACCAGGCAACACATTATTTACTGTAATTTTAAATTGCCCTAATTCTGTAGCCAACGTTTTTGCCCAATTACCAACTGCATTTCTTATGGTATTAGAAACTCCTAAACCAGGAATTGGTTCTTTTACAGATGTTGAAATTATATTAATAATTCTTCCAAATTTTTCTGATTTCATAAATGGAACAACTGCTTGCACCAAAATTTGATTGCAAACAATATGCATTTGAAATGCGTATATTAACTCTGTAGAAGTTGCAGATAATAATTCGCCTCCTTTTGGACCACCAGTATTATTCACTAAAATATGAAATTTTAAATCTGATGTATCTAATGCTTTTTGCAACTCTTCTGGTTTAGAAAAATCTGCCACCAAATAATTATGATTCTGATTGTTATTTGGTAATTCTGATAAAACAGCTTTTAATTTTTCTTCATTTCTAGCAACAAGCGTAATATTTACTCCTTCTTTTGCTAATGCAAATGCAGTTGCTTTTCCTATTCCTTGTGTACTACCACAAACTAAAGCGTTTTTATTTTGTATATTTAGGTTCATTTCTTACTTATTTATTTTCAATAATCATTTGTTTAATCTTCACAGCTTTTTCAAAATGATCTAATTCGTGTGTTTTAATCCACCAAGTTGCAACTTCCATTAACAATTTCGGATTCTCATTTTTATTTTTGAAAAATGCATAGAAAGACAAACCTACATTTTCTCCTTTTTTAGCAATTTTATCATTACAAACTTCTATTATTTTTTCTCGTATTTCTTTATTCATAACTAATACAAACGTTTTTTGGCTCTGTAAAAAAACGCAATGCTTCAAAGCCTCCTTCTCTTCCTACTCCACTGTCTTTTGCGCCACCAAAAGGTGTTCTTAAATCCCTCATTAACCAAGTATTTACCCAAACAATTCCTGTGTGTAATTGTTTAGAAAACTGCATGGTTCTGTTTAAATTATTTGTCCATATAGTAGCAGATAATCCATATTTTACATCATTAGCTAAATACAGTGCTTCTTCATCTGTTTTAAATGACATAATTGTTACAACAGGACCAAAAACTTCTTCTTGATTCAATCTGCAATTATTGTCTGCAACCTCAATAATTGTGGGTTGCAAATAATAACCATTTTCGAAATTTTTTATTTCAACTTTATTTCCGCCAAAAAGAATTTTTGCGTTTTCTTGTTCAGCAATATCAATATAACTTTTTACTTTTTCTAAATGTTCTCTCGAAACCAAAGCGCCAATATCTGTGTTTTCTTCAGATGGATTTCCGACTTTTAATTTAGATACTTTTTTAATAAAATCTTTCTTAAACTTCTCGTAAATTTTTTCTTCTACTAAAATTCTACTTCCGCATAAACAAATTTGACCTTGATTTGCAAATGAAGAGCGAACTGTAGTTTCTAACATCTTCTCATAATCGCAATCTGCAAAAATGATATTTGGATTTTTTCCTCCTAATTCTAAAGATAACTTTTTAAACATTGGTGCCGCAACTCTAGCAATATGAGCTCCTGTTTTAGTTCCTCCAGTAAATGAAATCGCTTTTATATTCGGATGTTCTACAATTGCTTGCCCTGTTGAAGTTCCTAAACCGTGTACAATATTTAAAACGCCTTTTGGTAGACCAGCTTCGTTACAAATTTCGCCTAATAAATACGCTGTCATTGGCGTAATTTCACTTGGTTTTGCAACCACACAATTTCCTGCTGCAATTGCAGGTGCAATTTTCCATGTGAATAAATACAATGGTAAATTCCATGGAGAAATACAACCGACTACTCCTATTGGTTGTCGTAAAGTAAAATTCACTGCATTTAAACCAACACTTTCATGTGCTTCAGATGAAAACTGTGTTATTGCATTTGCATAAAACTGAAAATTTGCTGCAGCTCTTGGTATATCTATTGCTTTTGCTAAACTAATTGGCTTACCATTATCTTTAGATTCTGCTTCTGCTAAAAAATCTAATTTTCCTTTTATTAATTCTGCAATTTTAGACAAGATTTTACTTCTTGTTGCTAATGTTGTGTTAGACCAACTAGGAAATGCATTTGCCGCAGCTTCAAAAGCTTTTTCTACATCTTCTTTCGAAGAATTTGGAATTTGTCCGTAGATTTCTCCTATTGATGGATTGTAGTTATCAATATATCCTCCCTTTATTGGATCTTCAAATTTTCCGTTTATGTAGTTTTGGATTTTCAATATATATTTAAATCTATTTAGGTTCAATAATTAAAAATACGGCAGTTTCATTACCAATATTTAACACTTCGTGCGATGTTCTTTCTTCATTTGAAAAACTATACCCTGTTGGTACATCTACCTCTCTTACTCCTTTAGCGTCTTTTATTTTAAACTTACTTCCAACAAGCGTATAGCCAAAGTGTTTTTTATGGTAATGTTCTTCGTGACCAACTCCAGGAGCAAACGTACATTTTAACACTCTTAACTCTGCACTATCTTGCAAAACTTCACAAACCTTTTTTCCTTTCCAGCCTGCTTCTAAAGGATCAGGAAGCGCAGTTTTTGGTTTACAAGAGTAAAAGCTAATTATTAAAAAACAAAAAGCGAACTTTCTTATATTGAGACTTGTTTTTAATTTAAACATCTATTGTTTTTTATAAGCCGTTACTTTAATCTCTACCACTAAATCTGGATGTGGTAATTGATGCACTGCAACTGTGGTTCTTGTAGGGCCAGTTTCTTTATCAAAAAATTCTGCATATGCTTTATTATAGCCTGCAAAATCATTCATATTTACTAAAAAGGTAGAAACATCAACTACATCTTTTATACTTGCGCCAACAGTTTGTAAATTTTTATCAATATTTTTTAAAACTTCTCTTGTTTGTGTTTCTGCATTTAAATATTTTGTTCCCATTTCGTCTATAATATCTACTCCTGCTATAGAATTATCTGCTCTTCTAGAACTTGTTCCTGAAACGAAAATAAAATCTCCAACAACTTTTACATGTGGATAAGCGCCTCTTGGTGTTACTTTTTTTTCTAACATATTCTTTTATTTTGACAGTTCTAATAATTTTAATATTGTATTATAATTTCTAGTTGTTGCGGTAACATTCAATTTTCTTTCGAATAAATGATTAGATAGTTTTGTTTTTGCAAAACCTGTTTCACAATAAATATAAACCATATCATTATCTATTAAATATTTATCGTTACTAGAATCTTTTACTTCAATTTTTGTTTCATATACTTTTCTGTTTAAGAAAACAAACGCAACTATTTTGGTGTTGTCTGTTGGAAAAGGGTATTTAGCAATTGCTTTTTTCCATTCGGGAATTGTTCTTGCAATTACAGGAATATCTAAACCAAATTTGGTTTGAATTCCTTCTTTAATTTTATTACAAGTTATAGATTTACCTTCTATTGATTCTAAAATAATGTTTCCGCTTTGAATATATGTTTGTACATTTTTAAAACCTAAATTGTTTAATAAATCACGAAGTTCTGCCATTGGAATTTTGTTTCTTCCTGACACATTAATTCCTCTTAATAAAACAATATATTTTTTCATTTACTTTATAAAAGTGCTATTTATTATTTCTAATTAATTGCTTATATGAATTGGTTTAGCCCTGATTGTAGCATTTGTTTGAGCTCTTTTTTATTCTTTTCTGAATAAAAAAAGCGAGTGCGAAAAGCAGGAATAGCTTCAAAAAAATTACATTCCTGCAATTTTATCTTCTTGTAAAATAGTATTTGTTTCTATTATAACTTTCTCTAGAATAACTTTTAATTCTTCTTTTGTCATATCTAAATGCGTATGAATTGTATCGTCTGCAATTAAATTTAACAATGCTTTATCTTGCGCTCTACCTCTTTTCATGGCTTCATTATAACCTATATTTTCATTAAAAGTTACTAAAGAATATTTAGAAGAATATTGTGTTGGAAACGTTTTTTCCAAATCCATTTCTATTTTTCTTTTTTCTTTAAAAAGCGGATTTGCAACATGGTCTTTCATCTCGTGAAAATTATCTATAGCCAAGTCTGCAATGGCATCTGTGTCTTTTTTTCTTGCCTTTTGATAAGTTTTAAAAACTGTTTCCCAATCGCCTAAATCTTGATTTAAAATTTCATCTAACACAAAAACATCTTCAAAGGAGGCATTCATTCCTTGTCCGTAAAACGGCACAATTGCATGAGAAGAATCGCCAATTAACAATGTTTTATTTTTATAACTCCAAGGCGAACATTTTATAGTTCCTAAAGGGCCAGTTGGGTTGTTTATAAATTCTTGTTTAATATTTGGTATTAGTGCCAAAGCATCTGGGAATTCTTTCTCGAAAAACTCGGTTATTTTTTCTTCTGATATTAAATTCTCGAAATTAAATTCGCCTTCGTCATAACTTAAAAATAAAGTTACTGTAAAACTGCCATCCATATTTGGTAGAGCAATTAACATAAAATCTCCACGAGGCCAAATATGTAAATGTGCTTTGCTTATTTGATGCTTTCCAGATGAATCTGCAGGAATTTCTAATTCTTTATAACCATGATTTAGATAGTTTTGAGAATAGCTAAACAAGAATTTTCGTTCTGAGATGTAGCTTTTTCTTAAAGAAGAACCTGCGCCATCTGCACCAAAAATAACTGCTGATTCTACAGAAAATTCTTCTTGAGTTTTGTAATCTTTAAAATGAGCAATATTATTTTCTATATCTACATTTTTACATTTTTTATTAAAGTGAATGATAACATTTTCATGCTTTTCTGCTTCATCTAATAAAATTGCATTTAAATCTCCTCTAGAAATAGAGTTTATGTATTCGTTTTCTCTTCCTGAATAATTAGAAGAAAATGTATTTCCTTCTCTGTCGTGCATTAACCTACCATACATTGGTATACAGATTTCTCTAGCTTTTTCTTCCATTCCGCATAAACGTAATGCTTTTAAACCTCTGTCTGATAATGCTAAATTTATAGATCTTCCGGCAGAAATATCTACTGTTCTTAAATCTGGTCTGCTTTCAAAAACCTCTACTTTAAAACCTCTTTGTGCTAGTCTTAATGCTAATAAACTTCCGCATAAACCTGCACCAATAATTAAAACATTTTCTTTCATCATATATCTATTGCTCTAATTTAATTTATCCTTTAAAAATTGATAATCATCATATTCTAATTTTAACTTAGACAATGATATTTTTTCTATCTGATTATCTTGATTTACAAAACTTAATAGATCCGTTTTTGTATTGAATTTTATTTTAGAAAAATCTTTATATATAAAATTAACTTTTATGTTTTCTTTTATGGAAACTAAAATTCTTTTATCAGTAATTATAAAATAATCGTTACTTTTTTCCATAAATAAACTTAAAATACCTAATACTTGATATTGCCAAAAACCAATATCACTTTTAGTTTTTATTTTAACTAGAATATCTTCTCCTTTAATATGTTTGTTAAGCATATTCATATTACAACAGTCCTTTTAATATAGTTACCATTCTAAAAACATCTTCAAAAGAATTATACATTGGTGTTGGTGCACAACGTATAACATCTGGCTCTCTCCAATCTGTAATAATATTATTTTCTGTTAATTTTTTATGTAAACTTTTATCAGCATTTTTAACTTGTATAGATAATTGACAACCTCTTTCTTTAGGATTTATGGGTGTAATAATTTTAATATCGTCAGAATTAATTTCATTAATTAAAAACTCGAAATAACCTGTTAGTTTTTCTGATTTTTCTCGTAAAACTTCCATTCCAACCTCATCAAACATATCTAAAGATGCTTTTATGGCTGCCATAGATAATATTGGCGGATTTGATAATTGCCAACCTTCTGCACCTTCCATTACATCAAAAGGCTGACGCATGTTAAAACGTGTTGCTTTGTTATGATTCCACCAACCTGCAAAACGAGGTAAATCTTTATTTTTAGCATGTTTTTCGTGCACAAATAAACCTGCTAAACTTCCTGGACCAGAATTTAAATATTTATAGGTACACCAAGCGGCAAAATCTACACCAGAGTTATGTAAATCAGGAGAAATATTTCCTGCTCCGTGCGCTAAATCTATTCCTACAACACAATTTTTTGCATGTCCAATTTCTGCAATTCTTTTCAAATCTAAAAACTGACCTGTATAATAATTTACACCACCAATTAGTAACAAAGCAATTTCATCTCCTTGTTCTTCAACAATAGTTTCTAAATCGGCTATATTTAATAATTCTTCTCCTTTTCTTGGTTTCCATTCTATAACATCTTCTTCAGAAAAACCATGAAATTTTAATTGCGATTGCACAGCATATCTATCTGAAGGAAATGCATCTGATTCTATAACAATTTTATATTTTGATTTTGTTGGTTTATAAAATGAAACCATTAGCAAATGTAAATTTGTAGTAAGCGTGTTCATTACAACTACCTCTACTGGTTTTGCCCCAACAATTTTAGCCATTTTATCTGTTAGCAATTCATGATAATTTAACCACGGATTCTTTGCCTCAAAATGCCCTTCTACTCCTAAATTTGCCCAATCTTCTAACTCTTGATTAATGTATTCTTTGGTAGATTTTGGTTGTAAACCCAATGAATTCCCTGTAAAATAAAGCCAGTTATTACCATTTTTATCTTTTGGTATAAGAAATCGATTGCGTAAATAAGAAAGTTTGTCTTCTTTATCTTGCTCTTTTGCAAATGCTAAGTTGTTTTGATATTTCATCAATTATAAAAAAATGAGTGTCTTCAAATATAAAACAATCTAATTTTAGAATTAAATTAATCTGAATAAATTACTACCTTTATTTTTTATTTTTAATCAAAAATTTACAATGAAATTTTATAAAACTCTGTTTATATTTATTGGTATTCTTATTGTTTCCTGCAGTGGCAAAAACGCACTTTTGGTTACAGGTCTAGAAGGTGTTAGTAAAAGTATTAAAGCACAATACGCTCCTGATAAAAGAGTCGCAATTTTTGATATTAGTTTTGATAATTCTGATAATAAAATAATAGCCACAGGAATGACAAATTCTAAAGAGGCTTATCAAAAATTAGTAGATAGTTTAACATCTTTAGATGTTTCTTATATAAATAATATACGTGTTTTACCAGATACTGTTGTAGGTAACAAAATGTTTGCCGTAGCAAGAAATTCTGTTATCAATATTAGATCTGCGCCAAAACATTCTGCAGAATTAGGTACGCAGGGTTTATTGGGCATGTCTTTAAAAATTTTAGATAAAGAAGGTGATTTCTACAGAATTCAAACACCCGATAATTATATTTCTTGGGTTGATAAAGGTGGTATTCAGAAAATGAATAAAGGTGAATTTGATACTTGGAACGCCTCTAAAAAAATAATTTTTACAAAGAATTTTGGCTACGTTTATGCCTCTAAAAATAAAAATGCTGAAATTATTTCTGATATTACTTTGGGCGGACTTTTAAAATACCTTTCTGAAGATGCTACTTTCTATGAAGTTAAATATCCTGATAATAGAACCGGATTTATTAAAAAAAGTGAAGCTGTTGTTTATGAAAATTGGTTAACAAACCTGCAACCGTCAAAAGAAAATGTAGAAAAAGTTGCAAAAAACCTAGAAGGTTTCCCTTATTTATGGGGCGGAACTTCTTCTAAAGGAATTGATTGTAGTGGTTTTACTAAAATGGTGTATTTAATGAATGGTTATGTAATTCCTAGAGATGCTTCACAACAAATTAATGCAGGTAAAGAAGTTGACGAAAAACTAAATTTCGAGAATCTAGAAAAAGGCGACTTACTCTTTTTTGGAACTGAAGCTACAGAAACTAAAAAAAGACGGGTTGTACATGTTGGTATTTGGTTGGGTAATAATAAGCAAGAATTTATTCATGCATCTGGCAATGTACATATAAGTTCTATGGATTCTTTACAACCTAATTTTGACCTATTTAATAAAAAAAGGTACTTAGGAAGCAAACGTTATTTAGGAATAAAAGATAAAGAGATTATCAATCTTAAAGAGAAATTAAAATATTAAAAAATAGTTTAAATTTTAAAAAGCCTTTCGATATAAAATTGAAAGGCTTTTTTGTTGTGTTGATTGTGATTTTGATTTTGATTGTTATTAATAAAGAACTCTAAATCTAATTGTTCCTTCAATTTTTCTTAACTCTTCTATAACTTCTTTGTTATACTCTTTATCTAAATCTGTAATTACATAACCTACCTTTGGGTCGGTAGATAAATATTGACCGTTTATATTTAATTCGTATTCTGCTAAAACCTTATTAATTTTAGCCATTACACCAGGTACGTTTTTATGAATATGTAAAAATCTATGAGCATTTGTTTGTCTTGGTAAACGAATGTTTGGAAAATTTACGGCGTCTACAGTATTACCAGAGTTTATGTACGCCATTATTTTACTAGGTACAAAATCTGCAATATCTCTTTGTGCTTCTTCTGTACTTCCACCAACATGCGGAGTTAATATAACATTTGGCAAGCCTTTTAATTCAGTATAAAACTCTCCATTCTTTCTTGGTTCTGACGGATAAACATCAACTGCTGTACCTGCAATTTTACCGCTTTTTAAAGCAGTAACTAAAGCCTCTATATCTACAACAAAACCTCTTGATAAGTTTACTAAATGTGCGCCATCTTTCATTTGAGAAATTTCTTTTTCGCCAAAGAAATTTTTATTTGCAGCATTATCATCTACATGTAAAGTAACAACATCAGAAATTGCCAATAACTCTTCTAAAGTGCTCATTTTCGTTGCATTTCCTAAAGCTAATTTATCTTCTACATCATAATAATAAACATCCATACCTAAAGCTTCTGCTAATACAGATAATTGTTTACCAATATTACCATAACCAACAATACCTAATTTTTTACCACGAACTTCTTTAGAACCTTCTGCTGTTTTGTTCCATTGACCATTATGAATTTCTGTACTTCTTTGAAAAACACTACGCATTAACATAATAATTTCTCCTATTGCTAATTCTACAACAGAACGTGTATTACTATAAGGTGCGTTAAAAACAACAATTCCTTTTTCTTTACAAGCTTCTAAATCGATTTGTTTTGTACCAATACAAAAAGCACTAACAACCATCAACTTTTCTGCTGCATCTACAACTTTTTGTGTAACATTTGTTTTAGATCGAATACCTAAAACATGTACATCTTTAATTTTTTCTATCAATTCGTCTTCAGACAAACTTTTAGATACAGTTTCTACAGAAAAACCATCTTTTGATAACTTTTTAAAAGCATCTGGATGTACGTTTTCTAATAATAATATTTTAATTCTGTTTTTTGGGTAACTAATATTTCTTGGCAAATCGTTTACGTATAAAAATTCATCTAAATTTGGGGCAATATGGTCTGCATTTTCTGTTGTCTTTTCTCTAGAAACATTTTCTGTGTAAGCAAAAAACTTATCAGCAATACCTGCTTCTCTAGTTACATAATCGCTATAACCATCGCCAATCACTTGTATTTCTCCGTCTAAATTCATGTCTTTTAAACATTGAATTTTTCCGTTATGTTTTGATAAAGGATTTTCGTCATCAAAACCAATTATCTCTCCATCTTCTGCAAATGTAAATGTATTTGCATATACACGTTCAGAAGGAATATTGTATTCTTTAACAATAGGATCTATAAATTCTTTGAAACCACAGGAAATTACATAAATATCGTCTGCAAAGTTTTCAAAAAACTCTTTATTACTTTCTATAGATTTAGAAACTTGCTTTTTTAAAGCTGCTACTAAATTACTTAAATCTGCTTTATTGGCTTTTAATAATTTAATTCTTCTTTCTAAAGACTCGGTAAAAGAAATTTCGCCATCAATACCTAAATTGGTTATATCTATTATTTCTTGAATTATAGCTTCTTTTCTAGGATTGTCTGTTAAGGTAATTTCCGCCAAGACATCTAAAGCCTCTACTTTAGTTAATGTACTGTCAAAATCGAAAATATAGTTTCTTTTCGTGGTAATCATTATAAAATATTGATTAATTATTCTTGGTAAATCTACAAATATAGTGGGTTAATAGAAAGCCCAATTAAAGTTTTATGATATCCTTTGTTATTAACATCAATAATATTAAAGTTCATAAAAAAGCTAAAAAAAAAACTTATAAATTACAGAATCCTAAAAGAATTAGCCACCAAATTATGGGTAAAGATTCTACCCAAAAAGAACTGTAGTATTTAGATTGCTTAATTTTAGATCGCATCAAGAAAATTAAAACTAAAAAAAAGAAAATCATAAAGGCGTTTCTAGAAACTCCGTTATTATTTATGGCATATTCTAAAACAAGAGCTATAATCATTAATGATAAACCTAATCTCTTTGTTTTTTGAATTCCTATTTTTTTAGGAAATGTTTGTAAAGAAATTGCATCATATTTTACATCTCTAATATCAAAAGGAAGTATTAAAACAATAACAATTAAAAACCGTTGAAACATTAATAGATATAGTTTAATATTTAATTGAAAACCTACTTCTACACATGGAATTAAAACCGTAAAACCTGCCCACACAATTGAGACTACTATAATTTTTAAATAACTTACTTCTCTTAATGTTTTATCGAAACCACTAAGAAAAGGTACCGCATACAATAAGGTTAAAAGATTAAAAGGAATAGTAAATAATAATGTATCTTTTTGAAGTTTTAATGCGAAAAAACACATTGCTAAGAAGCAAAAAAAAGAAAAAATCTGAATTACCTTTAAGTTCTTTGTTAAACTTCTATGATGCAACTTAGCAACACCTGCATATTTTACAAAATTGTAACCCGTTATAGAGCTAAAAAATATAAATAAGGCTAAATTATGATGTACAGAAAGTTCAAAATATTGTTCAGTAATTTTTACAAGCGAAAAAACAGCCAAAGCCACATGAATACTGGCATTTAGGTAAAAATTTAAAAATATTTTAAAAAACTTCATTAAACAAAAATAACACTTCTGTTCATAACATTAATTTTTAGTTAATAATTAACATCATTTTATACGTTTTCGGTTAGAAAATAATTTATTAAATCCCTATTTTTGAGCGGTCAAAAAAATACGTTTTTTTGAAGACTAAAAAACAACACTAAATCGATTGAAATCAATCGTTCACAAAACTTAATTAATGAATACAAATTCGTTTCAACTTAGACATATTGGTCCTAATAAAATGGAGCAAGAAAAAATGTTAAAAGCTATTAATGCAGATAGTTTAGAGCAGTTAATTAATGAAACTGTACCAGATAACATTCTTTTAAATAGCAAATTAGATTTAGAAGAATCTATGAGCGAGTATAAATACTTAGCACATATAAAAGCTTTATCAGAAAAAAATAAAGTATTTAAAAGTTATATAGGTTTAGGTTATAACGAAGCAATTGTACCAAGTGTTATTCAAAGAAACATTTTAGAAAATCCGGGTTGGTATACAGCTTACACACCATACCAAGCAGAAATTGCGCAAGGTAGATTAGAAGCTTTATTAAATTACCAAACAATGGTTTGTGATTTAACAGGTATGGAGCTTGCAAACGCCTCTTTATTAGACGAATCTACAGCTGCCGCAGAAGCAATGGCTTTATTGTTTGATGTAAGAGAAAGAGCTAAGAAAAAAGCAAAAGCAAATAAATTTTTTGTTTCTGATGAAATTTTACCGCAAACACTTTCTTTATTAGAAACTAGAGCTACCCCAATTGGTATAGAATTAGTTGTTGGAAATCATGAAGAGTTTAATTTTGATGATGACTTTTTCGGAGCAATATTGCAATATCCTGGTAAATTCGGTCAAATATTTGATTATGAATCTTTTGTTGAAAAAGCGAATAATAACGATATTAAAATAGCTGTTGCTGCTGATATTTTATCTTTAGTTAAATTAAAAGCTCCTGGAGACTTTGGTGCATCTGTTGTTGTTGGTACTACACAGCGTTTCGGTATTCCGTTGGGTTATGGTGGTCCACATGCAGCTTATTTTGCTACAAAAGAAGCTTACAAAAGAAGTATTCCTGGTAGAATAATTGGTGTTACAAAAGACATGAATGGTAAACGTGCCTTAAGAATGGCATTGCAAACCAGAGAGCAACACATCAAAAGAGAAAGAGCTACTTCTAATATTTGTACTGCACAAGTTTTATTAGCTGTAATGGCTGGTATGTATGCTGTTTATCATGGTAAAAATGGTTTACAATACATTGCAAATACAGTTCATAAAAACACAAATATATTAGCAAATGCTTTAGAAAACTTAGGTTTTAAACAACTTAATAAATCTTATTTTGATACACTTTTAATTGAAGTTGAAGCAGACAAATTAAAACCCGTAGCAGAATCTAAAGAGATAAACTTTAATTATGTAGATACAAACCATGTTTCTATCTCTATAAATGAAACTGTAGATGAAACTGCCTTAAAAGGAATCATTTCTTGTTTTGAAGAGGCTTTTAATTTAAAACCACAATCTTTACCAGAAGCTACAACTATTTTAGACGAAACTTTAACAAGAAATACCACTTTCTTAGAAAATGAAGTTTTTAACACGTATCAATCAGAAACAGATATGATGCGATATATAAAGAAATTAGAGCGTAAAGATTTAGCCTTAAACCACTCTATGATTTCTTTAGGATCTTGTACAATGAAACTGAATGCGGCATCAGAAATGTTGCCTTTAAGTAATCCTCAATGGGGAAACATACATCCATTTGTTCCATTAAATCAAGCAGAGGGTTATCAAGAAGTTTTAAAAAACTTAGAACATCAATTAAATATTATTACAGGTTTTGCAGGTACATCTTTACAGCCAAATTCTGGTGCGCAAGGTGAATTTGCCGGTTTAATGACCATTAGAGCTTATCACCAAGCAAACAATGATGCACATAGAAATATTTGTTTAATTCCTGCTTCTGCTCATGGTACAAACCCTGCTTCTGCTGTAATGGCAGGTATGAAAGTTGTTGTAACTAAAACGGCAGAAAATGGTAACATTGATGTAGAAGATTTAAGAGAAAAAGCAACGTTACATAAAGATAATTTAGCTGCCTTAATGGTAACGTACCCTTCTACACATGGTGTTTATGAAAAAGAGATTAAAGAAATCACTAAAATTATTCACGATAACGGTGGACAAGTTTATATGGATGGAGCAAATATGAACGCTCAAGTTGGTTTGACAAATCCTGCTACAATTGGTGCAGATGTTTGTCACCTTAACTTGCATAAAACTTTTGCCATTCCTCATGGTGGTGGTGGTCCTGGGGTTGGCCCAATTTGTGTTGCTCCACAATTAGTTCCGTTTTTACCAACAAATCCAGTAATTAAAACAGGTGGAGAAAGCGCTATTACAGCAATTTCTGCGGCTCCTTGGGGTTCTGCTTTAGCGTGTTTAATTTCTTACGGATATATAACAATGTTAGGTGCAGAAGGATTAACTAATTCTACTAAAAATGCTATCTTAAATGCTAACTATATTAAAGAGCGTTTAGAAGGACATTACCAAACTTTATATACTGGCGAAAAAGGACGTGCGGCTCATGAAATGATTATTGATTGTAGAGATTTTAAACAAAATGGAATCGAAGTGGTAGATATAGCAAAACGTTTAATGGATTATGGTTTTCATGCACCAACAGTTTCTTTTCCTGTAGGAGGAACAATGATGATTGAGCCTACAGAATCTGAAAGTTTAGCAGAATTAGATCGTTTTTGCGATGCAATGATTTCTATTAGAGAAGAAATTAAAAATGCTTCTAAAGAAGAAGCAAACAATCCTTTAAAAAATGCACCTCATACGCAAGAAATGTTAACTTCAGATGAATGGGAATTACCATACACTAGAAAGCAAGCTGCATTTCCTTTAGACTATATCGCTGATAATAAATTTTGGCCAACTGTAAGAAGAGTAGATGATGCTTTTGGAGATAGAAATTTAATTTGTTCTTGTAATCCTATAGAGGATTATATGTAATAATTGATTAAATAATCATATAAAAAACCACCTAAAATTTAGGTGGTTTTTTAATATAATTATTTTATTTGACAATATCTCTTACAATCATTTTAGCATGAATTCTAGAGTTTTCTATAAACCATTTATGGGTTTCTAAACCTCCGCAAATTACACCTGCCAAATAAACACCATTTACATTTGTTTCCATTGTTTCTTCATTATAAACTGGTATTTTCTTATCATCGTTAGAAAATTGAACACCAACATCTTCTAGAAAATTAAAATTTGGTTTGTAACCAGTTAAAGCTAGTACAAAATCATTTTCTATCGTTTTAACGCCATTTTTAGTATTTAGAATTACATTTTTATCTGTAATTTCTTTCACTGTAGTATTGTAAAAAACCTTGATACTTCCTTCTTCAATTCTATTAATAATATCTGGTCTAACCCAATATTTTACACGTTGCCCAATTTCTTCTCCTCTAACAATTAAAGTTACCTCAGCACCTTTTCTGTAACACTCTAATGCGGCATCAACAGAAGAATTACTTGCTCCGATTACAGCTAATTTTTGACCTGCATAAAAATGAGGATCGTTATAATAATGAGAAACCTTAGGCAATTTTTCTCCTATAACATCTATTAAGTTTGGCAAATCGTAAAAACCAGTTGCAATTATAACATTATTTGTTTTATATGTATTTTTAGAAGTGTTAACTGTAAAATCCGTTTCAATTTTCTTTATAGAATTTACCGTTTCAAATAAATGCAATGCTAATTTATTTGAAGTTACAATTCTTCTATAATACTCTAAAGCTTCGTTTCTTCTTGGTTTAGCCTCTTTACTAATAAAGGGAATATTATCTATTTCTAATTTTTCTGAAGAAGAAAAGAACTGCATATTTACCGGATAATTGTATAAAGAATTTACAATAGGTCCTTTTTCTATAATTAGATATTTTAGATCTTTCTTTTTTGCTTCTAATCCACAAGCTATTCCTATTGGTCCACCACCAACAATAATAACATCAAATACATCCATAAAAATATTTTTACTTGTAATAAACTTCTTCTAAACTAACAACCTCTTCTTCTTTTCTTCTTCTAAAAATATGGCTTGGTGCTAATTCGGAAATAGAATGCAAACCTAAAGCCGCAATAATTTCTTTAATAGCTACAACAGTTTTTGAATGATAATTTTTTACACGAACATTCTTTTTCTCTACAACAAGTGCTTTAACCAAATCTTCATCTTGTGTTGCAACACCAACTGGGCAAGTGTCTAAATTACATTCTCTAGCTTGAATACAACCTAAGCTTAACATAAAACTTCTTGCCATACCAACTGCATCTGCGCCTAAAGCTAAATATTTTACCACATCAAAAGCATCTACAGCTTTACCACTTGCAATTATTTTAATTTGATCTTTTAAATTGTGCTTTTTTAATTGTTTATTAATAAAAACTAAGCCTTCAATTAATGGCGTACCAATATAGTTTGTAAATTCTAAAGGAGCAGAACCTGTACCTCCTTCTCCACCATCAACAGAAATAAAATCTGGATAATTATTATGCGTTGCAAATGCAGTAATCATTTCTGCAATCTCTTCATTATTACCAACACATAATTTAATTCCGACGGGTTTACCATTAGCTAATTCTCTTACCTTTTGTAAAAATTGAATTAACTCTTCATAATTTGAAAATGCAGAATGTCCTGGAGGAGAATCTACTTGAGTTCCTGGAGTTACAGATCTAATTTCTGCAATTTCTTGTGTGTTTTTTTTAGCAGGTAAAATTCCGCCATGACCTGGTTTTGCACCTTGCGAAAACTTAATTTCAATCATTTTAACTTCTGGTCTAATCGCATTTTTTTTAAATATTTCATCATCAAAAACACGTTTACCATTTATAGATTTTCCTGCACCAAAATAACCTGTACCTACTTGAAAAATTAAATCGCCGCCTTGTAAATGATACGGAGAAATTCCGCCTTCACCAGTATTGTGAGCAAAATCGCCCATTTTTGCTCCTTGATTTAATGCCATAATCGCATTTTTACTAAGCGAACCAAAAGACATTGCAGATATATTTATGATTGAACTTTTATATTTTTGTGTACATTTATCTGACCCGAAAGTAATTTTATCGCCAGTTATATCGTGATGTGCAGTAGGAAAAAGCGAATGTTTTACAAACTCATATCCTTTTTTGTAAACATTATGTTGCGTACCAAACGGAATTGTTTCTTTTTCTAGCTTTGATCTTTGATAAACAATACTTCTTTTTTCTCTATTTATAGGTGTTCCGTTTAAATTGTCTTCTATAAAGTATTGCTGTATTTTATCTCTTTCTTCTTCGAAAAACCAACGCAATCTTGCAACTAAAGGAAATGCTCTTAGTAAAGAATGTTTGGTCTGTAAACTATCGTAAATAGCAATTAAACTTAACAAACCAGATATTGATAGTAATATTATTGTACCTGTTTGAGGTATAAAATAAACTAAAAGACCAGCCAAAATTGTGATTCCTAATAATATTGCGAGTATGTTATTTCTCATTATATAAAGTATATTTTAAAAGGCTTAAAAATAATGAAATTAGTACGAAAATTAAACTTACTGTAGCAAATAGTTTGCGTTAGGGATTGAATTGGAAATCCTTTTTATGAAGAATGAATAAAAAGATTGAAAAGTAAAGCCCGACCTTTAAGGTAACGCCAAAAAAAAACTCTAACAAATTAATGCTAGAGCTTTTTGTATGGATAAAAACTTAAGAGAATTATTTCTTAAATTTTGCATATTTGTTTTTGAACTTGTCAATACGTCCTGCAGCATCGATAAGTTTAGATTTACCAGTGTAAAATGGGTGAGAAGTTCTAGAAATCTCTAATTTTACTAAAGGATACTCTACACCATCAACTTCTAAAGTTTCTTTTGTATCAGCAGTAGAACGTGTTAAAAATACGTCTCCGTTAGACATGTCTTTAAAAGCAATCAGTCTATAATTTTCTGGATGAATTCCTTTTTTCATTTTTAATATATTTAATACTTTAATGTTATGTTTGTAAGAGTAAAGTTGGTAAAGTTTTACTCAAATTTCTAAATAGCTGTTATTAACTATTTTGAGGATGCAAATTTAACCTTATTTTTTAATTTACAAATAAATAAATTGCTTTTATTTTAATAATGTTGTTTTTTATGCTTCTTTTAGTACTTAAAAGTTGTTTTTTATGCTGATTTTTTTGAATCTTTACGTTCTAATATATTGAAATCTATATAAATAATGAAGAAATTTTCTACTTTAGTAACACTCTTAACCACCTTATTTTTAACAATATCTTGTTCTAACGATTATAAATTTATTTTAGAGAAACCAAATAAAGCTGTTTTAAACGATTCTGTTACCTTAAAACTTACAGAAAAAAATAGCAAAGAAATAGAAAAAGTTCAATTTTACGTAAATGGTAAACAAGTAAATAGCAACAATAACATAGCTACAATTGACACCAAAGATTTAGGTGTTGGTAAGCACGCTGTAAATGCAATAGCTTTTTTTAATGGAAAAACTAAAAAAACAAACGGATTTATTGAAGTTTTTGCCAATTCAAAACCAGCTATTTATAAGTTTAAAATTATTAACGAATACCCGCATGATGCAAAAGCTTACACACAAGGCTTAGAATTTTATAATGGTTATTTATATGAAACTACGGGTCGTAGAGGGCAGTCTACTCTAAGAAAAGTGGATATTAAAACAGGTAAAGTTTTACAAAAAATAGATTTAGATAATAAGTATTTTGGTGAGGGTTTAACTGTTGTTAACGGAAAAATTATTTGGCTTACTTGGGAAAATAACAAAGGTTTTGTTTATGACTTAGAGACTTTTGAATTAGAAAAAGAATTTGCTTACAATAAAAGTAAAGAAGGTTGGGGTTTAACTCATAGCGATAAAGAGCTTATAAAATCTGATGGTTCTGATAAAATATGGTTTTTAGACCCAAACACACTTGAAGAAAAGCGTTTTATACAGGTATACACCAATGATCGTTCTGTAAATTATTTAAATGAATTAGAATTGGTTAATGGTAAAATTTATGCCAATAAATATCAAAAAAACACCATTGCCATTATTAATCCAGAAACTGGTATTGTAGAAGGTTTAGGAGATTTAAGAGGTTTAGAGAAGGTGATGTCTAAAACCCAAAAATTAGTTGAAAACGATGAGGTTTTAAATGGTATTGCATACGATGCAGAAAATAACAGATTATTTGTTACAGGTAAACATTGGGGTAAATTATTTGAAATAGAATTGATTAAGCAATAATTAGTACTATTTTTACGTATACCAGAACCTATACTTTAAAAACATTAATTTATGCGTAATTTTATTTCTTTCATAATTTGTATTACTCTAATTTCTGTAAGTTCTTGCAGAAAAGATTTCTCTACAATTGAAAGTTTTGGTGCTTTAGAATTTTCTAAAGACACCGTTTTTTTAGATACCGTCTTTACAAATATTGGTTCTGCAACTTATAATTTAAAAGTATATAATAGAAGTAATAACGCAATCACTATTCCGTATATTACTTTAGAAAAAGGAAACAGTTCTAATTATAGATTAAATGTAGATGGCATTGCTGGTAAAACATTTAATAATATAGATATTCTTGCTAAGGACAGTATTTATGTATTTATAGAAACTACAGTAGATGTTGCTGCGGAAACTAATCCGTTGTATACAGACAGAATTTTATTTGACAACGGAGATAAAGAACAAAATGTAGATTTAGTTACTTTGGTTGAAGATGCAAACTTTATATATCCAGGTAAAGACGCTATTTCAATGAAAATTGATAGTTTAACTTTAGACGGAGAACCGACCACAATTAAAGGACGTTTTTTAAACGATAGCGAACTTATTTTTAATAAGACAAAACCAACTGTAATTTATGGTTACGCAGCGGTTCCGGCAAATAAAACACTTACTATAGAACCTGGTGCTAGAGTCCATTTTCATGATAACTCGGGTTTAATTGTAGACAATAAAGCTACCTTAAAAGTAAACGGAACTCTTAATGAAAAAGTTATTTTTGAAGGAGATAGACTAGAAAAAAGTTTTAGTAAAATTCCAGGACAATGGGGAACTCTATGGATGCGAGCCGGAAGTAGAGAAAATGAAATAAAAAACGCAATTATAAAAAATGGTATCATCGGAATTTTAATTGATAGTATAGGCAGCAGCACATCGCCAACTTTAAAGTTAGAAAACACCGAAATTTACAACCATTCTAACTTCGGAATTTTAGCTAGAGAAACAAATATTGAAGGAAACAATGTTGTTATTGGTTCTGCAGGTCAAGCCTCTTTAGCTGCTACAATTGGAGGAACTTATAATTTTACGCACAGTACATTTGCTAATTATTGGAACAATGGTATAAGACAATTACCTGCTGTTTTAATAAATAATTTTTTCACTTATACAAACGAAACTGGTGAAGAAATCGCTGAAACTAGAGATTTAAAAGCTGCAAATTTTACCAATTGTATTTTTGAGGGAAACAACAGCATCGAATTTATTTTAGATAATTTAAATGCCGGTGGTTTGTTTAATTATACTATTAAAAATTGTATGATTCGTTTTAATGATACCAACAATTCTTTTGAAGGTGTTACTGAATTAGATTTTGAAAATAACCCTAACTTTAGCAATTTTATTTTAAACGGTAATCCTAATTTTAAAGATACTCAAAAGAGTAATTTTATAATTGGTGAGAATAGTGATGCTATAAATAAAGCTTTATCTACTCCTTTTAATATTGATATCTTAGGTGTAGATAGAACTACAAATCCTGATATTGGCGCTTATCAGCATATTATTTTTGAATAATTTTAAAGAATTACTTTTTGTAAACAACACCATTTTTCATCACAAAAACTACATTTTCCATTGTATTGATATTTTTAGTAGGATCTTCATCTACAGCAATTATATCAGCATAAAATCCTTTTTGAATTTGTCCAATTTCATCAGACATCTTTAATAACATCGCATTTGTAATTGTTGCAGATTGTATTGCTTCTATAGCTGGCATACCTGCCTCTACCATAAAACCAAATTCTTTACCATTATTACCATGCTTAAATACACCTGCATCTGTACCAAAAGCAATTCCAACACCTTTTTTATACGCTTTTGCAAAAGTTCCTTGAATCTGTGGACCAACTTTTAATGCTTTCGGAACAACTATTTCTGGATAAAAACCTTCTATTTTAGCTTTCTCTTCTACCTCTTTACCTGCCGTAATTGTTGGCACCAGATAAGCATCGTATTTTTTCATTAACTCCATAGTTCCTTCACTCATATAAGTACCATGTTCTATTGTTTTAACACCTCCTATTATTGCTCTTTTCATACCTTCATCTCCATGGGCGTGAGCAGCTACATGCATACCATAATCTTTAGCCGTTTCACAAATAGCTTTTATCTCTTCTATTGTGAACTGCGGATTATCGCCAGATTTGGCAACACTTAAAACTCCTCCGGTTGCAGTTATTTTAATACAATCAGCACCATTTTTATAACGCTGTCGTACGGCTTTTTTTGCATCATCTACAGAATTTACAACACCTTCTTTTGGCCCAGGATTTCCAATTAGTTTTCTACTACTTCCGTTTGTAGGATCTGCATGACCCCCAGTAGTTGCTAAAGATTTACCTGCTGTAAAAACTCTTGGCCCCATAATTTTACCAGAATTAATAGCATTTTTTATAGAAATATTTACTCCTGTTCCGCCCAAATCTCTTACCGATGTAAAGCCATTTAATAGGGTCGTTTTAGCAAAACCTACAGAATTAAATGCAACATCTGCCTCGTTTAAAATATAATTATTTAGCCTTGTATTTCTATTAAATTCTTGCTCTATATGAACATGAAAATCTATTAAACCAGGTAAAACTACTTTATCTTTTAAATCTATAACATTTGCAGTAGAATTTTTAGGAGCAACATAACCATCTAAAATTTTAGAAACTTTATCTCCTTTTACAACAATTGTTTTTTTAGAAAAAATTACACCAGATTTCGAATCTAATAATTTTCCGCATAAAATATACGTTGTTTGTGCATTAGCGTTTTGTAACATAAAAAGTGCTGTAAAAAGTAAAAGTATTTTCTTCATTAGTAAAAATTTTATCTTTAAATGTATGAAAAAATACCTAATTTGCTGGCTTTAAAATTAAATAATGAAAAACGTAGTTATTACAGGTACAAGTAGAGGAATTGGTTTTGAACTTGCCAAACAATTTGCAGAAAATGGTCATAATGTCTTGGCTTTATCTAGAAACATAAAGCCTTTATCAACATATAATCATAAAAACATTACAGTAATCTCTGTTGATTTATCTAATCCTGATGATTTAAAAAAAGTTTCTGAATTTGTAAACAACAATTGGCAAAGTGTAGATATTTTAGTTAATAATGCTGGTAAACTTATTAATAAACCTTTTACAGAACTTTCTTCTAACGACTTTCTAGATGTTTATAAAGTAAATGTATTTGGGGTAGCAGAAATTACAAAAATTATGATTCCTTTCTTAAAAAAAGGAAGTCATGTAGTTACTGTTAGTTCTATGGGCGGAATTCAAGGAAGCATGAAGTTTGCTGGTTTAGCAGCTTATTCTTCGGCAAAAGGTGCCGTGATAACTTTATCAGAATTATTAGCAGAGGAATATAAAGAACAACAAATTGCTTTTAATGTTTTAGCTTTAGGAGCCGTACAAACAGAAATGTTAGCAGAAGCTTTTCCTGATTACCAAGCACCTCTAACCGCTAAAGAAATGGCAGACTATATGTATAATTTTGCTTTAACAGGAAATAAGTTTTATAACGGTAAAGTTTTACAAGTATCTTCTACAACACCGTAATTAATCTTAATTTTGAATACAGATTATAAAAATTACATACCCAAAAAAGCAATTCCTTTTTTAGAATTTTTAATTAATGAACATAACTTCACTTTAAAAATTGTTAATCAAAGGGCTACAAAACATGGTGATTTTAGAAGTTTACCAAACGGTAAATTTCAAATAACTGTAAATAATAATTTAAATAAGTATCAATTTCTATTGACTTTAGTTCATGAAATTGCACATCATGTTACGCATCAAAAATTTGGAAGAGTTCAAGCACATGGTAAAGAATGGAAAGCCATTTTTCAGCACTTAATGTTGCCTTTTTTGAACCCTAATATTTATCCGAATGAAATTTTACCTCATTTGGCAAACTATTTAAAAAACCCAAAAGCAAGTACAGATTCCGATGTAAATTTATCTTTGGCTTTAAGAGGTAATGCAGCAGAAGTTGGCAAGCATTTTATTTTTAACATACCTTTAAACGGACTTTTTATCTTTAAAAACATTATTTACAAGCGCGGTAATAAAAGAAGAACTCGTTACGAATGTTTAAATATGTCTAATAAAAAAGTTTACTTATTCAATCAAAATGTAGAAGTAGAACTTTATAAAGATTTATAGTCTTAACATAAAAAAAGCTCCTAATTATAGGAGCTTTTTTATTATTTATCTCTTTTTATAAATAAAGTATCTAATTCCATTTCTTTTTGTAGCCAACTTCTTAACTCTCTTTCTTTTGGAGAAATAATACTATCAGGCAATTTTATATTCCACTTAATAGTTGCAACCGGAATCGTATCAATCTTAATAAAATCTTTAGAAGATAAAACACTCGCAAAACCAATTTCTTCGATATCTACATATCTAATTTTGGCATCTTTTGCTATTCTACTAAAAGCAACCACTTTTTGATTTTTATTTAAAGCATCTTGTTCTATTCTGTTATTTAAACTAGAAATGGTTTCCTCTAAATCTGCTATTTGTTTTTGTAAACCCGCAATAATATTTTTGCTTTTTTGCAGTTCTTCTCTTTTCTCTTTGTAGGCTGTTGTAATTAACTCAAAACTCTTTGTATCACTACCTTTTATATTAATTCTAAAGTCTTTTATTCTGTCATAATTAATATTATTTGCTAATTGATTATTCAAAATATTTTCTTCGCCTTCTGTAACTTCGTTAAAGAAACTTAAATTAATCACCTTATCTTCATAACTATAAGAATCATCTATTAATTGAAAGGATTTAATTTTATCAACTTCATTTTTTATAAAATTATTAACCTGAGTTTTAACTTGGTTTTCTTTAAAAACAGTAATAAACGTAAATATTGCAGGTATCATTACAGCAATACCGACAACTGTAGCAATGGTAGAATATCTTTTACGTTTAGCCGCATTTGCGTATTTATGCATTGGAAAACGTAATAATTTTAACACCAAAAATGTTGCCAACGCAATAAAAATAGTATTAATGGTAAATAAATACATTGCACCAAAAAAGTAAGAAAAATTACCTTTAGCTAATCCATAACCCGCTGTACATAAAGGTGGCATTAATGCTGTTGCTATTGCTACACCAAATATTACAGAAGCTATGGTTCCTCTTTTAGTTCTTGCTACCATTAATGCTAATCCACCAAAAAAAGCAATTAAAACATCTCTAATATCTGGACTAACACGTCCTAATAATTCTGAATTATCTTCACTTAAAGGAAAAAAGTAAAAGAATAAAAATGAAGCAAACAAACTTAAACCAATCATGGTTCCTAGGTTCATTAAAGACTTTTTAAAAGTATTAATATCATTTAAAGCAAAAGACATTCCTAAGCCTAAAATTGGCCCCATTAACGGCGATATTAACATGGCTCCAATTACAACTGCTGTTGAGTTTGCATTTAAACCAATTGATGCCACAAATACTGCAAAAAGCAAAATCCAAGCAGTAGCACCTTTAAAAGGTATATCAGCCTTAATAGCCTCTATAGTTGCCTCATGATCTGTGTCATCTCGAAAGTCAAAAAGTTCTATTAAAAACTTTTTTATACTTTCAACTAAACCTTTTGCATCTTTCTGAACGTTTTGTTTAGAGTTTTCTGCTGAATTTGGTGTAGGGTTTTTAAGATCTTCTTCCATTTATATGATTTTATAACTTTGGAAAGATACAAAAAAAGTGTTTTGATTCTTAAAATATATACTACTGTAGATAAATTTTATCCATCTCTAAACTAAAACTTTCTTGTTTCTTATTTCCTATTAAAAACGCAATTTCAGCAATACTGTTAGCAGAAAAATTTCCGATTGATAATTTTCTTCCTCTAAAGGCAGGATACATTTCTGAAAGCTTAATTTTTATAGTTTGCCACTCACCTGAAGTTGTAAAAGGCATTATGTAAGAATGCGCATTATTTAAATTATCTTTTAATCTAAATTGATACTTTTTACCATCTCCCTTTACCTTTAAAACTACCTCTGTGTAACTAAAATTTTTAAAGTTTATATTTTTATTTCTTAATGATGAAAACCCGCCATTATTATCTAAAGAGATTGTTCCGTAAAATTCTCCTTTACCCGCATCATTTAACTTAAAGTTTCCAATAGACTTACCTCCCATTACAACATCGTCTACTATTTTCCAATCATCAATATTTGCAGATTCTTTAAAGTCGAAAATTATTTGGTTTGACAAATTCATAGAGCTAAAATAAATGATTAAAATTATTTTGTTTATCAATTTTGGATAAATAATATTATTAAAATAATAATGAAACTATGTTGAAGTTGTATTAAAAAAAAACTCCACACAAAGTGTGGAGTTTTACTATCAAGTGACCGGGCTGGGGCTCGAACCCAGGACCCTCTCCTTAAAAGGGAGATGCTCTACCAACTGAGCTACCAGGTCATTCTTTTCGCTTAGCGGGTGCAAATATACACCTTAATCTAAATAAAACAAGTTTTTTTTTATTTTATTTCATTTAAATAAACCTGTCTAACTTTCTTTAATAAATTAGAAGAATAAACAAAACTTACAACCGACTCATTTTCAGTAGAAAATATATCTTCACTAGAACCTTCCCAAGCTTTAACTCCTTTATTTAAAAAAATAATTTTTTCTCCGATTTCTATTACAGAATTCATATCATGGGTATTTATTACTGTCGTAATCTTATATTCTTCTGTAATTTCTTGAATTAAATTATCTATTACAATTGCAGTTTGCGGATCTAAACCAGAATTTGGTTCATCACAAAACAAATATTTTGGATTCATAACAATTGCTCTTGCAATTGCCACTCTTTTTTGCATTCCGCCAGATAGTTCTGCAGGTAATTTTTTATTAGAATTCTCTAAATTCACCCTTTTTAAAACAGTATTTACACGCTCTAACATTTCCGATTGAGATTTCTTGGTAAACATTTTTAAGGGGAACATTACATTTTCTTCTACTGTTTGAGAGTCAAACAAAGCACTTCCTTGAAAAACCATACCAATTTCTTGTCTCCACTGCATTTTTTGTTCTTGAGTAAATTCAGTGTTTAATCTTCCGTCAAAAGCAACCGTTCCTTTCTCTGGAATATGCAAACCAATTAAAGACTTTAAAAATACTGTTTTACCAGAACCACTTTGTCCAATAATTAAATTTGTTTTTCCAGGTAAAAAAGTTGTTGTAATGCCTTTTAAAACTTCTGTACCATTAAATCCTTTATGTAAATTCTTTACTTCTATCATGTATTAAGTTAACAGCATTTGAGTTAAAAAATAATTTGCAATAACTATTAAAATGGTTGTCCAAACTACAGCTTGTGTACTTGCTCTACCAACAGCAATCGATCCTCCTTTTACATAATAACCATGATAAGAAGGCACAGTTGCAATTAAAAAAGAGAAAATTACCGTTTTAATTAATGCATATACTATTAAAAAAGGTTTAAAGTCTGTTTGAATACCAGTAATATAATCAGAACCCGCAAACAGTCCAGAGAGTACACCGGCAATCCAACCTCCAAAAATACCAAGTGCCATTGCTAAAGTTATCAAAAAAGGGTAGAAAAAAAGTGCCGCAATAATTTTTGGCAATACTAAAAAATTAAGTGAATTAATTCCCATAACTTCTAAAGCATCTATTTGCTCTGTAACACGCATTGTACCAATACTAGATGTTATGTAAGAGCCTACCTTACCTGCTAAAATAATACAACAAAAAGTAGGTGCAAACTCTAAAATTATAGATCTCTTAGCAGCAAAACCAATTAAAGAGTCTGGTATAAATGGGCTATCTAAATTTAATGCAGTTTGCAATGCAATTACACCACCTATAAAAAAAGAAATAAACATAATAATACCCAAAGATTTAATACCTAAATCTTCAATTTCTTTCATTAATGCTTGGTAAAAAACACGACGTTTCTGCGGTTTTCTAAAAACACGCTTTAACATCATAAAATATTTACCCACATGTTCTAAATACGTCATTTAAACTAATTTTAGGCTAAAGTATTAAAATATGATTAATTGAATGTTAATTATACAACTTCAAAATAAAAAATAATTACTTTTGATGAAATTTATAATATTTTTCAACTAATGAAGAAAGCTATTTTCTACCTATTAACATCAATTATTTTAGTCTCTAGTTGTACTAAAAGTACTACAAAAACATCAGAAAAACCAAAGTTAGTTATTGGTATTGTAATAGATCAAATGAGATATGATTATTTAACGAGATATGCTGACAGGTATTCTGATGGCGGATTTAATAGAATTTTAAAAAATGGGTTCTCTCTTGAAAATGCCCATTTTAATTATATACCAACATATACTGCTGTAGGCCATACATCAATATTTACAGGTACAACACCCAATAACCATGGAATTATTTCTAACAATTGGTATGATAAAAAATTAAAAGAAACAATATATTGTGTAGATGATAACAATTATAATACAGTTGGAAATGATGGTTATGTTGGAAAAAAATCTCCACATAGGTTGTATACAACAACGATAACCGATCAATTACAATTAGCTCAAAATATGCAAGGAAAAACAATTGGTATTTCTATTAAAGATAGATCTGCAATTTTACCAGTTGGCCATACAGCTAACGCTGCATATTGGTACGATGGCGGCGATAAAAATCAATGGATAACAAGTTCTTTTTATATGGATGAATTACCGAATTGGGTAAAAGATTTCAATAAAAATAACAATGCAGATTCTTATTTAAATACTACTTGGGAAACTTTATATGACATTGAAACATATACGCAAAGTAGAACTGATAGTAACATCTACGAAAATAATTTAAATGGAAAAGAAAAACCAGATTTCCCTAAAAATTTAAAAGAACTAAGAAGTAAAAATGGAAATTATAGTTTGATAAAAACAATTCCTGCGGGTAATACTTACACTGTAGACTTTGCAAAAGCAGTTATTAAAGGAGAAAAATTAGGTACTACTAAATTTACAGATTTTTTAAGTGTAAGTTTTTCTTCTACCGATTATGTTGGGCACAGATACGGTGTTGCTGCTGTAGAAACTGAAGATACATATTTAAGACTAGACAAAGATTTAGAAGATTTTTTTAATTTCTTAGATTCTGAAGTTGGAAAAGGAAATTATACATTATTTTTAACAGCAGATCATGCAGCTGTTCATGTTCCTTCTTATCTACAATCCTTAAAAATTCCTGCTCATTATATGAGTACAAAAGATTTTAGTGACTTCTTATTAGGTATTACTCAAAAATATTTTAATTCTAAAGAATTGATTGAAAATGTTTCTAATTATCAAATCTTTTTAGATAAAAATAAAATTGAATCTTTAGGTTTAAATAAAAATGATGTTGCGCAGAGAATTGCTGACGAAGTTGTAAATTTTGATAATATATATAAAGCTGTAACCGCAAGAACACTGCAAACTACTCAGTTTTCTACCGGAATATTAAGCTCTTTACAAAATGGATATAATCAGAAATTTTCTGGAGATGTTTTAATGATTCCTTATCCAGCAACATTAATTAGCAGTAGAAAAGGTACAAGTCATGGTTCTGGTTATTCTTATGATACTCATGTACCAATTATCTTTTATGGCAACGGAATAAATAAAGGAAGATCTACTAAAAAATATGACATTATAGATATTGCACCCACAATTTCTAATTTACTTAAAATCGAAGCTCCAAACGGAACTTCTGGAAAAATTATAGACGAAGTTCTAAAAAAATAATTATCTCTTAAAAACTGAATTATTTTGGTGTTTTTTTATTGCTTTTTTAGAGAGAACAACTCCTATGATAAGTGATATAAAAGCACCAATTGAAATTCCTGGAATAAAGTTTATAAATAGAAAAAAATCATAAGCACCATGAAATAATGTTGCTAATAATAAACCTATTAAATTCAATTGAACTCTATTCTTAGAAAATTTAGCTTTTCCCATAAAATATCCCATCAAAATACCAAAAGTTGCGTGTGCAGGAACAGCCGTAAAAGCTCTTATTAAACCTGTACCAGCACCATATTGAAAAGTATAAATTACATTTTCTAAAGCAGCAAACCCCATAGAAACCATTACTGCATAAACAATACCATCAAAAGGTTCATTAAATTCTTTATGTTTCTGTGCGTAAAATCTAACGATTAAATATTTAGAAAACTCTTCTACCAAAGCAACTACTATAAAAGCTTTTAAAAACTGATGAAATATATCTTTAGAATTTAATGCAGGAAATAATAAAGTAGCAGTATAACCAATAGCAAATGTTAGAATTACACTTATAGTTGCACCCAATACAAATGATTTTGCTAAAATTGCTACTGGTTCTTTTTCATATTTATCTTTAAAATAAATATATAATATTATGATTGTTACGGGCGCAATAGCCAAGAGTAGTAAATTCATGTTTCCATAGCAATTTTAGACTTGAGCTTAATTTTGTGGCAAGAACACTTCTGCCATCATACAACGTGCACTACCACCACCACATGTTTCTATCGTTTCTAAAGAACTAGAAATAATTTTGCAATGATTATTTATTTTAGCTATTTGGCTTTGAGTTAAAGAATCGTGAGCAGTTTTGCTCATTACAAGAAATAGCTCATCGTTAGCACCTCTAACTTGTAACATGTTTCCCGCAAAATTATGCATCTGTGCTTCGGTAATTTCAATTACCTGTTTACCATCTTCCTTTAGATGTTTTAAAACATTTTTCTTTTCTGACTTATTATCTATAGTTTCAAGACAGATTACAGCAAAAGTTTCTGCCACACACATCATAACATTTGTGTGGTAAATAGCTGCTCTCTCTCCTTTTACAGTCTGATTAGCAACAAAAACTACAGGTGTATATTCAAAATCTTCACAAAACTCTATAAATAAATCTTCGTCTGCTCTAGCTGAAAGAGCACAATATGCTTTTCGATTTACTCTATCTAAAATGATACTTCCTGTACCTTCTAAAAATAAATCTTCTTCTTCTGCAGAAGTATAATCAACAATATTTTCGATTAAAAAACCATTTTTTTCTAGTTCATTTAAAATATCATCTCTTCTTTCTAAACGTCTGTTTTCTGCAAACATTGGATACAGCCCAACGGTTCCATCAGAATGAAAAGAAATCCAGTTATTAGGAAAAATTGAATCTGGAGTGTCAAATTTATCAGTATCAGAAACTACTACAACATTAACTCCAAAACTTTTTAATTTAAAAACATAGGCATCAAATTCTTGTTGAGCTTTTTTATTTATTTCAGCATTTTTTAAATCAATGTCTTCCTGAAAATAGTTGTTTACGGCGGTTTGTTCATTCATCCTAAAATTTATAGGACGAATCATTAATATGGTATTTGTAGTTTGTTGCATAAATTTTAAATAAAGTACAAATATAAACACATATTATTATAGAATACGTATTAAATTTAAAAACCGTTTTCTTTTTTTGAAAACGGTTTTTAATAAATTTATTGTAATCTTTATTCTCTTATTAATGGCATTGTAGAACACCTTAGTAAGCCTTCTTGTTTTGCAATTTCTGAGTAAGCAACTTCTTCAACTATAAAACCTTTACTTCTAAGCCATGTATTTAAGCGAGTAAAGTTTTTTTCTGAAATAATAACATCTTCCGAAATCGAAAAAATATTACTATTCATGTTATACATTTCTTCCTTATCAATTTCGAATATATTTTCTTTTCCGAAGAAATCTACCAACCATTGATATTCTTTTTCAACTAAAAATCCGTTTTTATGAAGTATAGCTTTGTCTTTACCTATTGGTTGAAAGCAACAATCTAAATGCAACGCATTCTCTTTAGGATTTACATTATCTTTTCTTAATTCAAAAGATTTTACTGTTTTTTCTGGAAACAATTCTTGCAACGCAATTACAGCATCTGTATTAGTTCTTGCAGTAATAAAATCTGGGTAATCTTCTCCTGAGTAAGTTCCCACAAAAATATAATCATTCCAAGGCATTACATCACCACCTTCTACATGACATTCTTCTGGTAATTTTATAATATCATTGGCATCAATTTGAGTTAATACATGATTAATCGCCTCAATTTCTTGGTCTCTATCTGGTAAAATATTTGCTTTTACCAATTTATCTTCTATCACAAATGCTATGTCTCTAGCAAAAATTTGATTATAATCTTCAATAACTTTTGGTCTAAAAACTTTTACATGATATTTTTCTAAAATAGTTGCAACTGCATCTATTTCGGCAACCATATCTACTTCTTTTGGGTAAGTGCCCGCAAGAACATGTTGTTTACTTTTAGGGTCGTAACAATCTTCTACCTTAGGTGTAGGACCAACACTATTTGCTATTCCTAATACAACAGCTTTAAGTTTAGCTGTTTCATTTTTGATATTTAATTTTAACATATAAAAAATGTAAAAAAAAAGCCTCATATAATTATGAAGCTTTTTATTGTTAGTGTTTTTATTATCTATTTTCTATAGATGTAAAAGCTCTTAAGTTTTCACCAGTATAGATTTGACGTGGTCTACCTATTGGCTCTTTATTTAAGCGCATTTCTTTCCATTGTGCAATCCATCCTGGTAATCTACCTAATGCAAACATTACTGTAAACATTTCTACTGGTATACCCATTGCTCTGTATATAATACCTGAATAGAAATCTACGTTAGGATATAATTTTCTATCTACAAAGTAAGGATCGTTAAGTGCTTCTTGTTCTAATCCTCTAGCAATATCTAAAATAGGATCTTCTATACCTAAATCTTTTAAAACTTCATCAGCTGCTTTTTTAATAATTGTTGCTCGAGGATCAAAGTTTTTATAAACTCTGTGACCAAATCCCATTAAACGGAAAGGATCATTTTTATCCTTTGCTTTAGCCATATATTTCTTAGTATCTCCTCCATCTTCTTTAATAGCTTCTAACATTTCTAAAACAGCTTGATTAGCACCACCATGTAATGGTCCCCAAAGTGCAGAAATTCCTGCAGATAAAGAAGCAAATAAACCTGCATGAGAAGAACCAACTATTCTTACTGTAGACGTAGAACAATTTTGCTCGTGATCTGCATGTAAAATTAATAATTTATCGATTGCATCTTTAATTATAGGATTGATTACGTATTCTTCATTTGGCTCTTCAAACATCATTTTCATAATGTTTTCTACATATCCTAAAGATTTAGAACCATAATTTAAAGGCAAACCTGTTTTCTTACGCATTGTCCAAGCAACTAATACCGGAAATTTTCCTAATATTTTTACAATTGCATTGTACATTTCTTCTTCTGAATTTACATTTACTGAAGAAGGATTAAAAGCAGTTAAAGCACTTGTTAATGAAGATAATATTCCCATCGGATGCGCAGTCTTAGGAAAAGCATCTAAAATTTTCTTAACATCATCATCTACAACTGATTTTGATTTAATATCTGCATGAAATTTATCTAATTGCTCTTTTGTTGGTAATTCTCCAAAAATTAAAGCGTATGCAACTTCTAAAAAGTCTGCTTTTTCTGCTAAATCTTCAATAGAATAACCTCTATATCTTAAAATTCCTTTTTCACCATCTAAAAAAGTAATAGCACTTTCACAAGAACCTGTATTCTTATATCCAGGATCTATTGTAATAACCCCATTGGTAGCTCCACGCAAAGATTTAATATCTATTGCTACTTCATTTTCTGTTCCTTTTACAAGAGGAAATTCATAAGAATCTTCTCCAATTTGTAATTTAGCTATATCTGACATTTATAATGATTTTATTGTGTTTTTCTCAATTCCACGAAGATACCATATTTTATAGATAATTTATATTACTTTTTTATAGTTTTTCAATATTTTAAAATAATATTAACTTATGATTATAAAATAAAAAAACCTCGCATTAAATGCGAGGTTTTTTTATTTTAAAAAGGCTTTAAATTAAATTTTAAAAGCTTTTTCTTTAGGGAAATATGCTACTTCTCCTAATTCTTCTTCAATTCTTAATAATTGATTGTATTTCGCCATTCTATCAGAACGAGAAGCAGAACCCGTTTTTATTTGTCCACAGTTTAAAGCAACTGCTAAATCTGCAATTGTATTGTCCTCAGTTTCACCAGACCTATGAGACATTACAGATGTAAAACCAGCATTTTTAGCCATATTTACCGCTGCAATTGTTTCTGTTAAAGTACCAATTTGATTTACTTTAATTAAAATTGAATTTGCAATACCATTTTCAATTCCTCTAGATAAACGCTCTACATTAGTTACAAATAAATCATCACCAACTAACTGTACTTTATCTCCAATCTTATCAGTTAAGTATTTCCAACCTTCCCAATCATTTTCATCCATACCATCTTCGATAGAAATAATAGGATATTTAGCTGCCAATTCCGCTAAATAATCTGCCTGTTCTTGGCTAGATCTAATCTTTCCTGTTTCACCTTCAAATTTAGAATAATCGTATTTTCCATCCACATAAAATTCTGCTGCAGCACAATCTAAAGCAACCATAATTTCGTCTCCGAAAGAATATCCTGCATTTTTAACTGCTAACGCAATAGTATCTAAAGCATCTTCTGTACCATCTAAAGTTGGTGCAAAACCTCCTTCATCACCTACAGCAGTAGATAAATTTCTGTCATGTAAAACTTTCTTTAAATTATGAAAAATCTCTGAACCCATTTGCATAGCCTGAGAAAAAGTTTCTGCCTTTACTGGCATCACCATAAATTCTTGAAAAGCAATAGGTGCGTCAGAATGAGAACCACCATTAATTATATTCATCATAGGTACTGGTAATGTGTTTGCAGAAACACCACCAACATATCTATATAAAGGCATTCCTAACTCATTTGCAGCTGCTTTAGCAGCTGCTAAAGAAACTCCTAAGATTGCGTTTGCACCTAATTTAGACTTGTTTGCTGTACCATCCAAATCTATCATCAATTTATCAATACTATTTTGTTCAAATACAGAAACTCCTAAAAGCTCTGCTGCAATAATATTATTTACATTATCAACAGCTTTTAAAACACCTTTACCTATGTAAGCATCTCCACCATCTCGTAATTCTACTGCTTCATGTTCTCCTGTAGATGCTCCAGATGGAACTGCTGCTCTACCTAAAATTCCATTTTCTGTAGTTACATCTACTTCAACTGTTGGATTTCCTCTTGAATCAAAAATCTGACGTGCGTGAACGCTAATAATAATACTCATTGTATATTTTATTTAATTAATTTACTATTCTATATTGCTAATTTACAAAATATGATACTCATTTATTTGAGTTTGAACGTATTCTTACGAAAACGATTTCAATATTTTTTGATTAACAATTAACTTTAAGAATGGCTTTTTATCGTTTCTATAAACTGATCGAATAAATATTCTGAATCATTTGGTCCAGGACTAGCTTCTGGATGATATTGCACAGAAAATACAGGCTTATTTTTCATTTTGATACCTGCAACTGTATGATCATTTAAATGAATATGTGTAATTTCTATATCATTGTTACTTTCTGTCTCTTCTTTATTGATTGCAAAACCATGATTTTGAGAGGTTATTTCTCCTTTACCTGTTGCAATATTTTTAACAGGATGATTAATTCCTCTATGCCCATTATGCATTTTATAAGTAGAAATACCATTAGCTAATGCAATTACTTGATGACCTAAACAAATTCCGAATAAAGGTAAATCTCGTTTTATAATTTCTTTAGCAACTTCTTGTGCATCTATCAAAGGCTCTGGATCACCTGGACCATTAGAGATAAAATATCCATCAGGATTAAAAGCTTCTAATTCCGAGAACTTAGAATTGTAAGGAAATACTTTAATATAAGCTCCTCTTTTAGCTAAATTTCTTAGAATATTTTTCTTAATACCAATATCTAATGCAGATATTTTGATTGCAGCATTTTCATCACCTACAAAATATGGTTCTTGGGTAGAAACTTTAGAAGCTAACTCTAAACCTTCCATACTTGGTACTGATGCAAGTTGTTTTTTAAGTTCGTCGATATTATCTGTTTCTGTAGATATGATTGCGTTCATAGCACCATTGTCTCTAATATAAGCAACTAAAGCTCTAGTATCAACATCAGAAATTGCAACAATATTATGCTTTTCGAACCAATCTTTTAAATTACCATTAGAATCTACTCTAGAATGAGTAAAACTAAAATTCCTACATATTAAACCAGATATTTTAATTCCATCAGACTCAACTTCATCATCATTTACTCCATAATTACCAATATGAGCATTTGCAGTAACCATTATTTGACCAAAATAAGATGGATCTGTAAAGATTTCTTGATAACCTGTCATACCTGTATTAAAACAAATTTCTCCTGTTGATGTTCCTTCTATACCTACAGATTTCCCATAAAAGATAGTTCCATCAGCTAATAAAACTAGTGCCTTTTTTCTTGTTTGATATTTCATTAATATATAATTGTGTTTGTTGTTGGTGTAAAAATATAAAAAAAGGGATAAACGTAAACGTTTATCCCTTTTATATAATTTAAAAAATTTTCATTTTTTATTCTTCAGATTTTGCTTCTGTTGCAGTACCTTCTACTTGAGCAGACTCAGATTTTTTTCCTCTTCCTCTTCTTGTAGATTTTTTTGCTTTTTTACCATTAGGGTTATAGATTTCATTGTAATCTACAAACTCTACCATTGCCATAGGAGCATTATCTCCTTGACGGTTTCCTAACTTGATAATACGAAGGTAACCACCTGGTCTATCTCCTACTTTTACAGAAATTTCTTTAAATAATTCTGTAACAGCAAATTTATCACGTAAATAAGAAAAAACAATACGTCTATTATGAGTAGTATCAGTCTTAGACTTTGTTACTAATGGTTCAACAAAAACTCTTAAAGCTTTTGCTTTAGCCACTGTTGTATTAATACGCTTGTGCTCTATTAAAGAACAAGTCATATTAGCTAACATCGCTTTTCTGTGCGAAGTTGTTCTTCCTAAATGATTGTGTTTTTTTCCGTGTCTCATGACCTTGTTTTATTATTCATCTTGCATCAACTCTCTTTGAGGAGCAAAATATGAAAATTAATCTCTATCTAATTTGTATTTGCTTAAATCCATACCGAAACTTAAACCTTTAACAATTACTAATTCTTCTAGCTCTGTTAAAGACTTTTTACCAAAGTTTCTAAACTTCATTAAATCACTTTTGTTAAAAGAAACTAAATCACCTAATGTATCAACTTCTGCAGCTTTTAAACAATTTAATGCTCTTACTGATAAGTCCATATCAATTAATCTAGTTTTTAATAACTGACGCATATGTAATGATTCTTCATCATATGTTTCTGTCTGTGCAATTTCATCTGCCTCTAAAGTGATACGCTCATCAGAGAATAACATAAAGTGGTGAATTAAAATCTTAGCAGCTTCTGTTAAAGCGTCTTTAGGATTAATAGATCCATCAGTATCGATATCGAATACTAGTTTTTCATAATCCGTTTTTTGTTCTACACGGTAATTTTCGATTGCGTACTTTACATTCTTAATTGGTGTGTAAATAGAATCTGTAAAAATTGTTCCTATTGGTGCAGAAGCTTTTTTATTTTCTTCAGCAGGTACAAATCCTCTACCTTTTTCTATTGTTATTTCTGCATTTAATTTAACAGACTTATCCATGTTACAAATAACTAAATCTGGATTCAAAACTTGAAAACCTGAAATAAATTTCTGTAAATCTCCTGCAGTAAACTGCTCTTGACCAGAAATAGATACAGATACAGTTTCTCTATCTGTTTCGTCTATTTGTTTCTTAAAACGTACTTGCTTTAAGTTTAAGATAATTTCTGTTACATCTTCTACAACACCAGATACAGTAGAAAATTCATGCTCTACACCATCAACTCTTAAAGATGTGATTGCAAAACCTTCTAAAGAAGATAAAAGTACTCTTCTTAATGCGTTTCCTATTGTTAAACCAAAACCTGGTTCTAAAGGTCTAAATTCAAATCTTCCAGAAAAATCTGTAGATTCTATCATTATAACCTTATCTGGTTTTTGAAAATTTAAAATTGCCATTTTTTTCTTCGTTTTAATTGTTATTTAGTTGCGCGAAATATAAGTGTGAAGAAATACTTACAAATCCTTTGGCTAAATACCAATATGATTAATTTATTACTTAGAATATAATTCTACGATTAACTGCTCTTTAATGTTTTCTGGAATTTGTAATCTTGCTGGTACTTTAACAAAAGTTCCTTCTTTTTTATCAGAATTCCAAGTTAACCATTCGTAAACATTATTGTTAGAAGCTAAAGCATCCTCAATCGCTTGTAAAGATTTAGACTTTTCTCTAACTGCAACTACGTCTCCTTCTTTTAACCTATAAGATGGTACGTTTACTAATTCACCATTAACAGTAATATGTCTATGAGAAACTAATTGACGTGCACCACTTCTTGATTTAGAAACACCCATTCTGTAAACAACATTATCTAAACGAGATTCACATAATTGTAATAAAATCTCACCAGTAATACCTTGTGAAGCAGAAGCGTCTTTAAACAAGTTTCTGAATTGACGCTCTAAAATACCGTAAGTATATTTAGCTTTTTGCTTCTCCATTAATTGAGTAGCATATTCAGACTTTTTTCCTCTTCTTCTTGCATTACCATGCTGTCCTGGAGGGTAATTTCTTTTTTCGAAGTTTTTATCTTCTCCAAAAATAGCTTCACCAAATTTACGAGCTATTTTTGTTTTTGGTCCTGTATATCTTGCCATTTCGTTTTTGTTATAGATAGGGATTATGAATTAAGGCTTACTCCTTCGATAATCTATTTCCTATCAAGTTAAAATATTTAATTATACTCTTCTTCTCTTAGGAGGACGACAACCATTGTGAGGAATTGGAGTAACATCAATAATTTCTGTTACTTCGATACCTGCATTGTGAATTGATCTAATAGCAGATTCTCTACCATTACCTGGTCCTTTTACATAAACTTTTACTTTACGTAAACCTGCTTCCTTTGCAACGTTTGCACAATCTTCTGCTGCTAACTGAGCTGCATATGGAGTATTCTTTTTAGAACCTCTAAAACCCATTTTACCTGCAGATGACCATGAAATTACATCTCCTTTTTTATTTGTTAAAGAAATAATGATGTTGTTAAAAGATGCAGTTACATGCGCTTCTCCTATTGCTTCAATTATTACTTTACGTTTTTTTGAACTTGCTTTTGCCATAATTATTTAGTTTTAGTAACCTAGTTTTCTATTAATAATTGTTAATACCAATTTATAGATCTTATGTTACTTGTCTAACTTACTTTTTCTTGTTAGCTACAGTTTTTCTCTTACCTTTTCTTGTACGAGAATTGTTTTTAGTTCTTTGTCCTCTTAAAGGAAGACCAAGTCTATGACGAATTCCTCTCTGACATCCAATATCCATCAAACGCTTGATGTTTATCTGAACTTCAGATCTTAATTCTCCTTCAATTGTGAAAGTTCCTACTTGTTCTCTAATTGCAGCGATTTGATCATCAGTCCAATCTTGAACTTTAATACTCTCGTCTACCTTAGCTTCTGCTAAAACTTTTTTAGCTCTGCTGCTTCCAATACCAAAGATGTAAGTTAAAGCAATAACCCCTCTTTTATTCTTTGGAATATCAATACCTGCTATTCTTGCCATTACCCTTGTCTTTGTTTAAATCTAGGATTTTGTTTATTAATTACGTATAATCTACCTTTTCTGCGTACTATTTTGCAGTCGGCACTTCTTTTTTTAACTGATGCTCTAACTTTCATCTGTTTAGTTTTTTTTTAGTATCTGTAAGTAATTCTTGCTTTTGATAAATCATACGGACTCATCTCTAACTTCACCTTATCACCAGGTAAAAGTTTAATATAATGCATACGCATTTTACCAGAAATGTGAGCCGTTACAATATGTCCGTTTTCTAATTCTACACGAAACATAGCATTAGATAATGCTTCTGTAATTGTTCCGTCTTGTTGAATTGCTGATTGTTTAGCCATACTATTTATTTGATTTTCTATTGCTGTTTCCTGTCTTCATTAAACCATCATAATGATTGTTTAATAAATACGAGTTAATTTGTTGCATTGTATCAATTGCTACACCTACCATAATGATTAATGATGTACCACCGTAAAACATTGCCCATCCCTGTTGTACTCCAAACTGAACCACAATTGCAGGTAATATAGACAATGCAGCTAAAAATAACGATCCTGGAAAGGTTATTCTTGATAATACACTATCTAATCTATCAGCAGTATCTTTTCCAGGTCTAATGCCAGGAATAAAACCACCACTTCTCTTCAAATCCTCTGCCATTTTATTAGTAGGGATTGTAATTGCAGTATAAAAGTAACTGAAAATTATAATTAACAAAGCAAATATCACATTGTACTGCCACCCATTAGGATCTGTTAAACCAACTAATGCTGGAAATCTTTGACCTAAAGCTAATGGCAAAAACATGATAGCTTGAGCAAATATAATTGGCATTACACCTGCTGCATTTAATTTCAAAGGAATATAATCTCTTGAACCTGCAACATTTTGTACATTACCTGCAACTGTTCTTCTTGCATATTGTACAGCAATTTTTCTAACAGCTGTAACTAATAAGACAGTTAATAAAATCACTACAAACCAAACAATAATTTCAATTAAAATCATCATTAAACCACCTGCACCAGCATTTTCTGTTTTAGAAACAAATTCTTGCAAAAATGCAGCAGGAAAATTAGCAATAATACCCACAGTAATTAATAATGAAATTCCATTACCAATACCTTTGTCTGTAATACGCTCACCTAACCACATAGCAAAAATTGTACCTGCGGTTAAGATTATGATTGAAGATACCCAAAAAGTTAAACCACTCACTAAAAAAGCTTCTGGTGGCAAGTTAAATTGAGTTTTAATAGCTGTAATATACGTTGGTGCTTGCACTAACGTAATAACTATTGTTAACCATCTTGTAATTTGTGTAATTTTTTTTCTACCACTTTCTCCATCTTTTTGTAATTTCTGTAAATAAGGAACAGCAATTCCCATTAACTGAACTACAATAGAAGCAGAAATGTATGGCATTATACCAAGAGCCATTACTGACGCCCTAGCAAATGCCCCACCTGTAAATGCATTCAATAATCCTAAAAGACCTCCCGAAGTACTTTCTTTTAAAGCTGATAGTTGTAATGGATCTATACCTGGTAAAGGTACAGCAGCCATAAAACGATAAACAGCAATTAAACCGATAGTAAGAAGAATTTTGTTTTTTAACTCTTCAATCTTGAAAATTTCCTTTAGCGTATTAATAAAATTCATCATTTACGTGTTCTTATAAAGCAACAGCCTCTCCTCCAGCTGCTTCTATAGCTGCTTTTGCTGATGCTGTAAATTTATGTACAGTTATATTTAATTTAGCTTTTAACTCTCCATTTCCTAAAATTTTAACTAGGTCATTTTTACCAGCTAATCTGTTAGCAACTAAGATATCTAAATTTACTGTATCTGTTATTTTTCCACTATCAACTAAAGATTGTAATTTATCTAAATTGATTCCTTGATACTCCTTACGGTTTATATTTGTGAAACCAAATTTAGGTACACGTCTTTGAAGAGGCATTTGACCACCTTCAAAACCTATCTTTTTAGAATAACCAGAACGAGATTTCTGACCATTGTGACCTCTTGTAGCAGTACCACCTTTTCCAGAACCTTCACCTCTTGCAATTCTTTTTCCTTTTTTAATGGAACCCTCTGCAGGTGTTAAATTATGTAAACTCATTTTTTATAAATCTTATTTAATTTCTTCGAAAGAAACTAAGTGTTTAACTGTATTTACCATACCAATAATTGTAGGAGTTGCCTCATGCTCTACAGTTTGGTTCATTTTACGTAAACCCAAAGCCTCTAAAGTTCTTTTTTGACTTTGAAGACGTCCGATTTGACTTTTTACTTGTGTAACTTTAATTCTTGCCATCGTTCTTAGATTTATCCGTTAAATACTTTTTCTATAGATATACCTCTTTGCTTAGCAATAGAAGATGCACTTCTTAATTGTAATAATGCATCAAAAGTAGCTTTTACAGCATTGTGAGGATTAGATGATCCTTGAGATTTTGATAATACATCATGTACACCAACAGATTCTAATACGATACGTACAGCACCACCAGCAATAACCCCTGTACCAGGAGATGCAGGCTTAATAAAAATCTTAGCTCCACCAAATTTACCTTTTTGTTCGTGAGGTAAAGTACCATCTAAAATAGGAATTCTAACTAAGTTTTTCTTTGCATCTTCAACTGCTTTTGCAATTGCAGAAGAAACATCTTTAGATTTCCCTAAACCATGACCAACAACACCATTACCATCACCTACAACTACAATTGCAGAGAAACCAAATGCTCTACCACCTTTTGTAACTTTAGTAACACGTTGTACACCTACTAATTTATCTACAAGTTCTAACCCACTAGGTTTAACTCTTTCTACGTTTTTATAACCTTGCATATTTTCTTAAAATTTTAAACCAGCTTCTCTTGCAGCTTCTGCTAATACTTTAACTCTACCATGGTATAAATAACCATTTCTATCAAAAGCAACATTTTCTAATCCTGCTTTAGTAGCTTTTTCTGCAATTGCTTTACCTACCGCAGTAGCTGCTTCAATTTTAGAACTTGCTTTAATATCTTTATCTCTAGATGAAACAGCAGCTAAAGTTACTCCGTTTACATCGTCTACTATTTGAGCGTAAATTTCTTTGTTACTTCTATAAACCGATAATCTTGGTTTTGTAGCAGTACCAGAAATAATTTTTCTAATTCTACGCTTTATTCTAGCTCTTCTTTCTAGCTTTGATAATGCCATATTGCTATATTATTATGCAGATTTACCTGCTTTTCTTCTTAATAATTCACCAACAAACTTAACACCTTTACCTTTATATGGCTCTGGAGCTCTAAAAGAACGAATCTTTGCAGCTATTTGACCAACTAATTGTTTGTCAAATGAAGTTAATTTAATGATTGGGTTTTTCCCTTTCTCTGATACTGTTTCTACTTTCACTTCTGGAGCTAATTCTAAAACAATATTATGAGAGAAACCTAAAGCTAAGTCTAATTTTTGACCTTGATTTGAAGCTCTATAACCAACTCCAACAAGTTCTAATTCTTTAGTCCAACCTTTACTTACACCTTCAACCATGTTATTGATCAAAGCTCTCATTAAACCATGTTGTGCTTTATGGTCTTTGCTTTCCGATGCTCTATCTAATGTGATAACTCCATCTTCAATACTTACTGTAATTCCTTCAGAAATAGTTTGAGATAACTCTCCTAATTTTCCTTTAACAGTAATTACGTTGTCTTTAATGCTTACATCTACACCTTGTGAAATGCTAACGGGATTTTTTCCTATTCTACTCATTTCTTAAAAATTAATAAACGTAACATAAAACTTCTCCTCCAACATTTTCTTGACGTGCCTTTTTATTTGTCATAACACCTTTAGATGTTGAAACAATAGCAATTCCAAGTCCATTTAATACTCTTGGCATCTCTGCAGAGCCAACATACTTTCTTAAACCTGGCGTACTGATACGTTGAATTTTTCTAATTACTGACTCTTTTGTTTCCTTGTCATACTTTAAAGCTATCTTGATAGTTCCTTGAACTTTATCATCATTAAATTGATAACTTAAAATAAACCCTTGGTCAAACAAAATTTTAGTCATTTCCTTCTTCAAATTTGAAGCTGGAATTTCCACTACTCTGTGTCCTGCAGCGATTGCATTTCTAACTCTTGTTAGAAAATCCGCAATTGGATCTGTATACATACTTATTTATATTGCGATTACGGTTTTCAAATACCTCTATTTATGCTACAGATTTCTCTGTGATAAATGAACCTATAATCAGTTAAAATTCTTATACTCAAAAAAAATAGAGCGTGCAAAGATACACATTCTATTTTTATTTTTAAGCTTTATTTAAAATTTCTACCAACTTGCTTTTTTAACACCTGGTATTAATCCTTGATTTGCCATTTCACGAAACGTTACACGAGAGATACCAAATTGTCTCATATATCCTTTTGGACGTCCAGTTAATTTACATCTATTGTGCATTCTTACTGGTGATGCATTTTTTGGTAATTTTTGCAATGCTTCATAGTCTCCTGCTTCTTTTAAAGCTTTTCTCTTTTCTGCATATTTTGCAACTGTTTTTGCTCTTTTACGTTCGCGAGCTTTCATTGATTCTTTAGCCATTTCTTAATTTTTTTTGAATGGTAAACCTAATTCTCCTAATAATGACTTTGCTTCCTTATCAGTATTTGCAGATGTTACAAATGTAATATCCATACCGTTGATTTTCTTAACTTGGTCAATATTTATCTCTGGGTAAATGATTTGTTCAGTAATACCTAAATTGTAATTACCTCTACCATCAAATCCATTTGCTTTAATACCGTTGAAGTCTCTTACACGTGGCAAAGAAGCTGTAACTAATCTGTCTAAAAATTCATACATTTTATCACCTCTTAACGTAACTTTAGCACCAATTGGCATTCCTTTACGTAATTTAAATGATGCAACATCCTTTTTAGACATTGTAGATATCGCTTTTTGACCTGTGATTTTAGTCAACTCTTCTAAAGCATAATCTATTAATTTCTTATCTGCAATAGCAGCACCAACACCTTTAGAAACAACAATCTTTTCTAACTTTGGTACTTGCATTACATTTTTATAACTGAATTCTTCAGTAAGAGCTTTAATCACTCTTTCTTTGTATTCTGATTTTAATCTTGGTACGTAACTCATGATTATTCTTATTTTTTAGTTTTTTTAGAGATTCTAGTTTTAGTATCTCCATCAACCTGATAACCTACTCTTACAGCTACACCTTCTTCTACTAACATTACGTTAGATATATGAAGAGAAGCTTCTTTCTTTACAATACCACCTTGAGGATTTTGAGCATTAGGTTTGGTGTGTTTAGAAACTAAATTTACACCTTCTACTAAAACTCTATCCTTATCTTTGATAATTTGTAAAACCTTACCTTCAGATCCTTTGTGATCTCCTGCAATTACTTTTACAGTATCTCCTGATTTTAATTTAAACTTCTTCATTTTATTATAATGTTAAAGCACTTCAGGTGCTAATGATACTATTTTCATGAATTGTTTCTCACGAAGTTCACGTGCAACTGGTCCGAAAACACGAGTTCCTCTCATTTCCTCTGTAGGATTTAAAAGTACACAAGCATTATCATCAAATCTGATATAAGATCCGTCTTTACGTCTAACTTCTTTCTTTGTTCTTACAACAACTGCTCTAGATACTTGACCTTTTTTTACAGTTCCGTTAGGAGTTGCAGATTTAACCGATACAACAATCTTGTCTCCAATACTTGCGTAACGCTTTTTTGTACCTCCTAAAACTCTAATTACTAAAACTTCTTTAGCTCCAGTATTATCTGCTACTTTTAATCTTGATTCTGTCTGTAACATATTATTTAGCTCTTTCTAGGATTTCTACTAATCTCCAACGTTTAGATTTACTCATAGGTCTAGTTTCCATGATCCTAACTGTATCTCCTTCGTTGCAATCATTCTTTTCGTCGTGTGCAACGTACTTCTTAGTCTTTAATACGAACTTTCCGTACATTGGGTGCTTAACTCTCTTAGTTTCAGCAACAACAATAGATTTTTCCATTTTGTTACTAGAAACAACACCAATTCTCTCTTTTCTAAGATTTCTTTTTTCCATCTTTAAAACTGACTATAGAATTATTGTAATTCTCTTTTTGTTAATTCTGTTGCAATTCTTGCTACAGTTCTTCTTAAACTTCTCAACTGCAATGGGTTCTCCAAAGGAGTTATTGCGTGAGCCATTTTAAGATCAGTATAATTCTTTTGCAACGCTCCAAGCTTTTCATTAAGATCTGCTATAGATAATTCTTTTATTTCTGATTGTTTCATTGTATTTAGAATTAAGCGTTAATATCAAAATCTCTTGCTACTACAAACTTCGTTCTTACTGGAAGTTTTTGAGCTGCTAAACGTAAAGCTTCTTTTGCAACATCCATTGGTACTCCACCAATTTCAAACAAAATTCTACCCGGTTTAATAACTGCAACAAAATGATCTGGTGCTCCTTTACCCTTACCCATACGTACTTCTAAAGGCTTCTTAGTGATAGGCTTATCTGGAAATATTTTAATCCATAACTGACCTTCTCTTTTCATATGACGAGTAGCCGCAATACGAGCTGCTTCTATCTGACGCGAAGTTAATAAATTCTGGTCTAAAGATTTTATACCAAACATTCCGTTAGAAAGTTGATTTCCTCTACCAGAAATACCAGTCATATTTCCTTTCGCCTTCTGTACCTTACGGTATTTTACTCTTTTTGGCTGTAACATTTTTAATTTCTAATTTTAAAAATTATTTTCTTCTACGAGGTTGACGCTTAGATCTATCACCACCTTTAGAACCAGACTGTTTCTTAGACAATCCTACTAGTGGAGATAATTCTCTTTTACCATAAACTTCGCCTTTCATAATCCATACCTTCACACCTAATCTTCCGTATGTAGTATGAGCTTCTACAAGTGCATAATCAATATCAGCTCTAAAAGTAGAAAGAGGAATTCTACCTTCTTTAAAGTGCTCTGAACGTGCCATTTCTGCTCCATTTAAACGTCCTGAAATCTGAATTTTAATACCTTCAGCATTCATTCTCATTGTAGCCTGAATAGCCATTTTAATAGCTCTCTTATAAGAAATTCTATTCTCAATTTGACGAGCAACACTAGTTGCTACTAATCTCGCATCTAATTCTGGACGCTTAATTTCAAAAATATTAATTTGAACTTCTTTTCCTGTAATTTTCTTAAGCTCTTCTTTTAACTTGTCTACCTCTTGACCACCTTTACCGATAATAATACCAGGTCTAGCAGTAGTGATAGTAACGGTTACAAGTTTTAAAGTACGCTCTATAATTACTCTAGAAACACTTGCTTTAGATAATCTAGCATGAATATACTTTCTTATCTTATCATCTTCAGCAATTTTATCTCCGTAGTCATTACCACCGTACCAGTTAGATTCCCAACCTCTGATGATTCCTAAACGATTTCCTATTGGATTAGTTTTTTGTCCCATTTCTACTTTGATTATTTGCTTATTGTTTTAGTACCTAACTCTAAAGTAACGTGATTAGAACGCTTACGAATTCTATGTGCACGACCTTGTGGAGCTGGTCTTAATCTTTTTAACATTCCTGCGCTATCTACATAAATAGTTTTCACATATAATCCAGCATCTTCTATAGCTGCATCTTCATTCTTAGCTTGCCAGTTTGCAATTGCAGACAACAATAATTTCTCTAAGTTTATCGATGCTTCTTTAGGGCTAAATTTTAAGATTTGTAAAGCTTTTTCAACTTCAACACCTCTTACTTGATCTGCTACTAAACGCATTTTTCTTGGTGATGTAGGACAGTTAGTAAGCTTAGCGAAAGCACGTTGCTTTCTATCTGCTTTTAACTGATCTGCCATATTTTTTTTACGAACTCCCATTTCCTACTATTTTTTTCCTTTATTTTTTGCACCAGCGTGTCCTCTAAAAGAACGAGTTGGTGAAAATTCGCCTAATTTATGCCCTACCATGTTTTCTGTAACGTAAACCGGTACAAACTGACGTCCGTTATGAACAGCAATTGTTTGTCCAACAAAATCTGGAGTAATCATACTTGCTCTAGACCAAGTTTTGATTACTGTTTTGTTTCCACCTTCTACATTAGCTAACACTTTTTTCTCTAACTTATAGTGAACGTAAGGTCCTTTTTTTAATGATCTTGCCATAACTTATTATTTCTTTCTACGTTCTATAATATACTTATTACTAGCTTTGGTTTTAGATCTAGTCTTGAATCCTTTAGCAGGTATACCATTTCTTGATCTTGGATGCCCTCCAGAAGAACGTCCTTCACCACCTCCCATTGGGTGATCAACAGGGTTCATTCTTACTGCGTTTGTTCTAGGTCTTCTACCTAACCATCTAGATCTACCAGCTTTACCTGAAACAAGTAATTGATGATCTGAATTAGATACAACACCAATAGTTGCCATACAAGTTAACAAGATTAATCTTGTTTCACCAGAAGGTAACTTAACTGTAGCATACTTACCATCTCTTGCCATTAATTGAGCAAAAGAACCAGCAGAACGAGCCATAACAGCTCCCTGACCTGGACGTAATTCTATACATGAAATAGTAGTTCCTAAAGGAATTTCACTTAAAGTCATTGCATTTCCAATTTCTGGAGCAACATCTTTACCTGAAATAATAGTTTGACCTACTTTTAAACCGTTTTGTGCAATTACATAACGTTTTTCACCATCAGCATAACTTAATAGAGCTATAAAAGCAGTACGATTTGGATCGTATTCTATTGTTTTTACTGTTGCAGGAATACCTTGCTTATCTCTTTTAAAATCGATAATACGATATTTTTGTTTATGACCACCACCAATATTACGTGTTGTCATTCTTCCCTGATTGTTTCGACCTCCAGATCGTTTTTTCGGAGCAAGTAAACTTTTCTCCGGCTTATCAGTTGTTATGGTGTCGAACCCATTTACAACTCTAAAACGCTGACCTGGTGTTATTGGTTTTAATTTTCTAACTGACATTTTTGTCTTTTAAAGATTGTTATAAAAATCAATACTTTCTCCTTCTGCTAACTGTACAATTGCTTTTTTGTACCCACTCTTAATACCAGTTACTAAACCTTTTTTAGTAAACTTCGTATTTCTTTGAATTGGGTAATTTAAAGTTCTTACACTAGATATAGAAACCCCATAAGCAGACTCAACTGCTGATTTAATTTCTAATTTATTAGCATTTTTATCTACTACAAATGCATAACGATTAAATACTTCACTATCGTTTGTAGCTTTTTCCGTAATAATAGGTTTTATTAAAATACTCATTTCGAATCCCTATTTGCTTAAATTAGTGTTTATACCTTCTAAAGAACCTTCAGTTATAACAACTTTATTTGCATTTAACAAACCATAAGTATTAATTTCTGAAACTTTAATTACTTTAGAATTTTTCAAATTACGTGATGATAAGTACACATTTGCATTATCACTACCTAAAACAAATAAAGATTTTTTAGTATCTAACTCTAACGCTTTTAAAACGTTTAAAAAGTTTTTAGTTTTTGGATTTTCAAAATTAAAATCTTCAACTATTACTAAATTTTCATCATTTGCTTGAATACTTAAAGCAGACTTACGTGCTAAACGCTTTAAGTTTTTATTCAATTTAAAAGAATAATTTCTAGGTCTTGGTCCGAACATACGTCCACCACCTCTAAAAACACCAGACTTGATAGAACCTGCTCTTGCAGTACCAGTTCCTTTTTGTTTTTTTATCTTTCTTGTAGAACCAGCAATTTCTGCTCTTTCTTTAGATTTGTGCGTTCCTTGACGTTGGTTTGCCAAATATTGCTTAACATCTAAATAAATAGCATGATCATTAGGCTCAATACCGAATACATCTTTAGAAAGCTCAACCTTTCTACCTGTATCTTTTCCTGTAATATCTAAAACAGCTACTTTCATTATTTCTGAATAGTTACAAAAGCATTTTTGTGTCCAGGAACCGCTCCTTTAACAACAAGTAAGTTCTTTTCAGCAACTACTTTTAATACTCTTAAGTTTTGTACTTTCACTTTATCTCCACCCATTCTACCTGCCATGCGCATTCCTTTGAATACTCTTGCAGGATAAGATGCAGCACCAATAGAACCCGGAGCTCTTAAACGGTTATGTTGACCATGCGTAGCTTGACCAACACCAGCAAATCCATGACGCTTTACAACACCCTGAAAACCTTTACCTTTAGAAACACCAGAAACATCCACAAATTCACCCTCTTCAAAGTGATCCACAGATATAGAATCTCCTAATTTATACTCACCTTCAAACCCTTGAAATTCAACGACTTTTTTCTTTGCAGTGGTGCCAGCTTTTTTAAAGTGACCGTCTAACGCTTTGTTAGAGCTCTTCGCCTTCTTGTCATCGAAACCAAGTTGTAACGCATTGTAGCCGTCAACCTCTTCGGTTCTGACTTGGGTAACAACGCAAGGACCCGCTTCGATTACTGTACAAGGAATATTCTTCCCGTTTTCATCAAATAAACTGGTCATTCCAATTTTTCTTCCTATTAACCCAGACATTTAGTTAAAATTTTAGACGAATAGATATTTATCCAGCGCGTCTATATTAATAATTATATTTTTGAAACAATTGTTTCATTACACATCCTTAAATTTTCACCAAAAAAAACAGCGCAAACAAATTCAACGCTGATTTTGTTTTTTCCGTTTTTCCTTCGCGAAACGCTCCAGACATGTCACTATTAGTGATATTTCTATCAAAAACAGCATTACCCTACTCTATTTCGGGTTGCAAAAGTATAAAAAACTTTCGGTTTAACAAAATTAAACCGAAAGTTAATATTTTACTTAAACTTTAATCTCAACTTCAACACCACTTGGTAACTCAAGTTTCATTAAAGCATCAATAGTTTTCGAAGAAGAACTATAAATGTCTAATAATCTTTTGTAAGCAGCTAATTGAAATTGCTCTCTAGATTTTTTGTTTACGTGTGGAGAACGTAAAACTGTAAAAATCTTTTTATGTGTTGGTAAAGGAATTGGCCCGTTTACAACAGCACCAGTACTTTTTACCGTCTTAACGATTTTCTCAGCAGATTTATCTACTAAATTATAATCGTAAGACTTTAATTTTATTCTAATTTTTTGACTCATCTTAAATTATTTAGTCGATTAACCTTTAGATTTTGCAATTACTTCTTCAGATACGTTAGAAGGAGTTTCTGCATAATGTGAAAATTCCATAGTTGACGTAGCTCTACCAGAAGACATAGTTCTTAATGCGGTAACATAACCAAACATTTCTGATAATGGCACTAAAGCCTTTACAACTTTTGCTCCGTTACGATCACTCATATCATTAACCTGCCCTCTTCTTCTATTTAAATCACCAACAATATCTCCCATGTTCTCCTCTGGAGTTAACACTTCTAATTTCATTAATGGCTCCATAATTTTAGCCTTAGCAGCTTTAGCAGCAGCTTTAAAACCTAATTTAGCAGCTAACTCAAAAGATAATTGATCAGAATCCACTGCGTGGAAAGATCCATCCTTTAAAGTTACTTTCATAGAATCCATTTCGTATCCAGCTAAAGGTCCATTTTTCATAGCTTCTTTAAATCCTTTTTCTATAGAAGGTACAAATTCTTTAGGAACGTTACCACCTTTAATAATAGATTCAAAAACTAATCCCTGAACACCTTCATCAGCAGGCTCCATAGTAAATACTATATCAGCAAATTTACCACGACCACCAGATTGTTTTTTGTAAACCTCTCTATGATCTGCAGAAGCAGTAATAGCTTCTTTATACTCTACCTGAGGCTGACCTTGATTAACTTCAACTTTGAATTCACGCTTTAAACGATCTACAATTACATCTAAGTGTAACTCTCCCATTCCAGAAATAATAGTTTGCCCAGAAGCTTCATCAGAACGAACAGTAAATGTTGGATCTTCTTCAGCTAACTTACCTAAACCAATACCTAATCTATCAACATCGGCTTTTGTTTTAGGTTCAACAGCAATACCAATTACAGGGTCTGGAAAATCCATAGATTCTAAAACAATTGGATGCTCTTGAGAAGATAAAGTATCTCCTGTTTTGATAGATTTAAAACCTACCGCAGCACCAATATCCCCAGCTTCGATAAAATCAATTGCATTTTGCTTGTTTGCATGCATTTGATAAATACGTGAAATACGTTCTTTTTTACCTGAACGGTTATTTAAAACATAAGAACCTGCATCTAAACGACCAGAATATGCTCTAAAAAAAGCTAAACGACCAACAAAAGGATCTGTAGCAATTTTAAATGCTAAAGCAGCAAAAGGCTCATCTACACTTGGCTTACGTAATTCTTCTTTATCTGTATCTGGGTTTACACCTACAATACCTTCTTTATCAGTAGGCGATGGTAAATAACGACAAACAGCATCTAATAAGAACTGAACACCTTTATTTTTAAATGCTGAACCACAAATCATAGGAATAATTGCCATATCCATTACAGCAGCTCTAAGCGCAGCATGCACTTCTTCTTCTGTAATAGAATCTTCATCTTCCATAAATTTTTCTAAAAGATTCTCATCATAACTTGCTACTTCCTCAATTAAAAGTGCACGGTATTTACGAGCTTCTTCTTTCATATCCTCAGGAATTTCGATAACATCGAAAGTTGCCCCTTGAGTCTCATCATGCCATACAATAGCACGGTTCTTTACTAAATCTATAATACCTTTAAACTCATCCTCGTCACCAATGTTTAAAACAATTGGCACCGCATTTGACTTTAACATATCTTTAACTTGTTGACAAACTCCTAAAAAGTCTGAACCCTGACGATCCATTTTGTTAACAAAACCAATTCTAGGTACTTTATAGTTATCAGCTAATCTCCAGTTAGTTTCAGATTGTGGCTCTACACCATCAACTGCTGAAAATAAGAAAACTAAACCATCTAAAACACGTAAAGATCTATTTACTTCTACAGTAAAATCAACGTGCCCTGGGGTATCAATAATATTAAAGTGATATCCTTTTGTTTCTGGAGTTTTTTCTCCGTTTTCTATTGGAAAGTTCCACGTACAAGTAGTAGCTGCAGAAGTAATTGTAATACCTCTTTCTTGCTCCTGCTCCATCCAGTCCATTGTAGCTGCACCATCATGCACCTCACCAATCTTGTGAGAAACACCTGTATAATACAATACACGTTCTGTTGTTGTAGTTTTTCCAGCATCAATATGTGCTGCAATTCCAATATTTCTTGTAAATTTTAAATCTCTAGCCATTTCTATTAAAATCTGAAGTGAGAGAAAGCTTTATTTGCTTCTGCCATTTTATGAGTATCAGTACGTTTTTTAACAGCAGCTCCTTCTTCTTTAGCCGCAGCTAAAATTTCAGCAGCTAAACGCTGTGCCATTGTTTTCTCGTTTCTTTTACGAGTGTACAAAATCATCCATTTAATAGCCATAGAAACCTTACGGTCTGGTCTAATTTGCATTGGTATCTGAAATGTAGCACCACCAACACGACGAGATCTTACTTCTACGTGAGGCATTACATTAGATAAACCATCTTTCCAAATCTCTAAAGCTGTTTTTTCTTCTTCACCCTTTCTTTCTTCTACGATATCTAACGCATCATAAAATACTTTAAAAGCTACTGACTTCTTACCATCCCACATTAAGTTATTAACGAAACGCGTTACTAACTGATCATTAAATTTTGGATCCGGTAATAAGACTCTTTTTTTTGCTGCTCTTTTTCTCATGTCTTTACATTAAAAAAGTTACTAATTTACTTTTTTGGGCGTTTTGCTCCATACTTAGATCTACGTTGGGTTCTACCCTCAACTCCTGCAGTATCTAATGCACCACGTACTACGTGATATTTAACTCCTGGCAAATCTTTTACCCTTCCACCTCTAACTAATACTATCGAGTGCTCCTGTAAGTTATGTCCTTCTCCTGGAATGTATGCATTTATCTCATTACCATTTGTCAATCTAACTCTGGCAACTTTACGCATTGCTGAATTAGGTTTCTTTGGTGTTGTAGTATAAACACGAGTACAAACTCCACGTCTTTGAGGACAAGACGACAAAGCAGCCGATTTACTCTTCTTAGTTATTTTGGTTCTTCCTTTACGAACTAATTGTTGAATAGTTGGCATACTAAATAATTACTGTTTTTCGTTTATAATTAAACATTGTCTCTTTTTTAAGAGTCCGCAAATGTACAACTAATTTCTAATTATTCAAATATCAGTGAGTTATTTTTCAAAAAACATTTTTTTAATACATACATTATCTACAAAACTTATACTTTTGATAATATTAAACCTGATAACGATTAATGCCTTTTAAAAACTTATTAATTCTAACTCTCTGTACTTTTCTTGTGACCAACACACTAAACGCACAAGAATATGAGTTGAATATTATATCAACAAACAAATCAGAAAACACACTCTTAAATAAAATACCTTATTTAAGAAAAATTAATGACTCTATTATCATAACAAAAGAGCTAAGAAAAATCGAAATAGAATTACAAAAACAAGGATACTACACTCATATGATTGATAGTGTAAAAAAAGAAAACGAAACTTTTAATATATATATAAGTCTTAATAATCAAATTAATGATATTAGCATATCTTTTTCAAAATTAAATCCTGACATATTAAAGGTATTAAAAATACCAACCACTAAAGCAATTGTTCAAAGTAATAAAATTGAAGAATACCTAAATAAGCTATCCTTAAAATTAGAACAAAATGGTTTTAGCTTCTCTAAAATTTATTTAGAAAATTACACAACATCAAATAAAACAATAAAAGCTACTTTAACGATAACCAACTTAAAGAAAAGAAAAATAAACAATACGATAATAAAAGGTTATGAAAATTTCCCGAAGAAATATTTAAACAACCATTACAACATTAGCTCTAAAACGATTTTTAATAATAATTTAATAAACAAAGTAAGTAAACTTACCAAACCCTTAAATTTCATCAAAGAAATTAAAAAACCAGAAATACTTTTCACAAAAGACTCTACCATACTATATATGTATTTAAAAAAAACAAACAGGAGTAGTTTTGATGGATTGCTAAATTTTGCAAACAACGATAACGGTAAAATAAAATTTAACGGTTATTTAGAACTAAATCTCTTAAACATAATGAACAAGGGAGAAGAAATAAATCTTGAATGGAGAAGCTTAAATAATGACAGAAGTGAATTTTCTCTAAACTTTACTACTCCTTATATTTTCAAATCAAAGATATCACCACAAATAAAATTTAACATATATAGACAAGATTCAACTTTTACAAATACTAAGTTTGAAACTAACTTAAAGTACAAATTATCTGAATATTCAAAAATATCATTTAACTACACTACAGAATCATCGACAGAAATTATTCAAACTGACAATACAGAAACATTTAATAATAATTTCCTCGGGTTTGGTTATGAATATACAGTTCCTAATTATGATGAATTCAACTCTGACAAATTTTCACTTTCAATCAAACCATCTATTGGAAAAAGAAAAACTACATCAGAAAACACGTCACAAATTAAAATTGAATCGAGAGTTAGTTATTTATTTAATTTAAATAAAAAAAACAAATTATACCTTCAAAACAATGTGGGTTTCTTAAATTCCGACAACTATTTAATTAACGAATTATTTAGGATAGGTGGTAAAAATACTATAAGAGGTGTTTATGAAAAAAGTATATTTACGGAAAACTACATAACACAAAATATAGAATATAGATACCTAACTAAAAAAGACGCTTACCTATACACAATAACAGATTTAGGAATAATCTTTAATAAAGCTGACAATAAAAAATTATATGGAATAGGAATAGGGTATTTATTTAACATAAATAAATCAAAAATTAACCTTTCTATAACAACTTTATTAAAAACAAGAAGCCCGAAACCCCTTGAAAACACTCAACTTTCAATTAATTTCATAAATTTTTTCTAACTAAAAAATGCATTTTAGTTCTAAAATTAACAATTATTAACGTTTTCATTGTTTTATTAATAAAATATTTAGATATTTGACATAATTAATTCAAATCAAATAAATAATGAAAACAAAGTTAAAGGGAATTTTAACGCTGTTACTGGCGTTTGTTGTGCAGATTAGTTTTGCGCAAGAAAAAACAGTTTCTGGAACAGTATCAGACGAAACAGGTCCACTACCTGGAGTAAGCATACTTATTAAAGGAACTAGTAAAGGTACTGACACTGATTTTAATGGTAAATATAAACTTAAAGCAAACGTAGGTGATGTTTTAATTTATAGTTACATTGGTTACGAGACTGTTAATAAAACAGTAGGAAATACAAATACAATAAATGTTACATTAGAAGTTGGAGCTAACGTTTTAGACGAAATAATTGTAACTGGTTTAGGTATTTCGAAAAAAGAAAAAGCAATTGGTTACGCTGTTCAAAAAGTTGAAGGTGGTGCAATTGATAAAGCTAAAGAACCAAATTTAGTAAACTCTTTACAAGGTAGAGTTGCAGGTGTACAAATCCAAGGAAGTCCATCTTCTTTAGGTGGTTCATCAAGAATTACTATCCGTGGATCAAACTCTTTTTTAGGAGATAACCAACCTCTTTTTATTGTGGATGGTGTGCCAATTAGTAACGCTAGTTACTCTTCTAATGCTCAACAAATTGGTTTTGGTGGTGGTAGCTACGATTATGGTAACGCAGCTTCAGAAATCGACCCTTCTAACATTGCAGAAATGTCTGTGTTAAAAGGTGCTGCTGCAACAGCAATCTATGGTTCAAGAGGAGCAAATGGAGTTATCTTAATTACTACTAAATCTGGAAAGAACCAAAAAGGTATTGGTGTGTCTTTTGACTCAAGTGTAACTTTTGATCAAGTAAGAAATTTAATACCTATACAAACAACATACGGAGGGGGTTCAACTTATGATACAGCAAGTGGTTTTAACGAATTCACACAAGATGGTGTAGCTTATTTAGCACCAAACTACGGTAAAGATGGTTCTTGGGGACCAAAATTTAACCCAAATGTATTAGTAAGACATTGGGATTCTTGGGATCCAGGATCTAGTAATTACAAGGAGGTTAGACCATGGGTTGCTCCTGAAAATTCTTATGAAAACTTTTTTAACACTGGAGTTACATTAATCAATACTGTATCCTTATCAGGAGGTAATGAAAAAGGAAATTTTAGAGTAGGTTATACAAACCTAGACCAAAAAGGTGTTACTCCTGAAGGTAAATTAAAAAGAAATACAATTACTGTAAGTACAGATTATAATTTATCAGAAAAATTAAAATCTAGTGTAGCTTTCACTTATGTTAAAACTGAAGCGGAAAATAGAAATGCAACTGGATATAATAATGCAAACCCATTACAAGCATTTACACAATGGTGGCAATCTCAATTAGATGTAACTAGGTTAAGAGATCAACAAAATACTACAGAAGGTAACCAATACACTTGGAACCCTAAAGGAATTATTGAAGATGCTTCAGGAAACTTAATTTCATTTGACGCAACTCCAAACTTTTTCGATAATCCATCATGGGTAAGAGAAAACTATTTACAAGAAGATACAAAAAACAGATTGTTTGGTAACGCTAACTTATCTTACGCAATAACTGACAAGTTAACATTTACAACTCAATTTGGTACTGATTTATTTCAATTCAGCATTAGAGAAGGTATTCCATTAAGATCTTCATCAGGATCATCTTATTCTGAAACAGAAAGAAGATTTCAAGAAACTAACATGGAAGCTCGCTTAAACTATACTACAGATATCAATGAAGACTTTACTTTTAGTGGATTTATTGGTGCTAATAGAATGAGAAGCTTTTCTAAAAGAACTTCATTAGCAACTTCAGGAGGTATTGTTGTTGACAAATTCTTCAACATTGCAAACTCATCTGTTGACCCAACAATAAACACATTTGAAAGTCAAAGAGGAATTAACAGTATTTTTGGTAGTGCATCATTTGGATGGAATGATATGTTATTTTTAGATTTATCAGCAAGAAATGATTGGTCATCTACTTTACCAAAGAAAAATAATAGCTACTTCTACCCTTCAGCATCATTTAGTTTTGCTGTATCGGAATTAGAATCTATCAAAGAAAGTGATGTTATCAATTTTGCAAAAGTTAGAGCTAGTATTGCTCAAGCAGGAAATGATGCTGGTGCTTATAGAATTGCAGATGTTTACAATCCAATTAATCCAAATTTCGGAGGTAATACATTATACAACGTTCCTAATTCTCAACAAAATCCAGATTTAGTAAATGAATTAACAACAGAGGTTGAATTTGGTTTTTTAGTGAAGTTATTAAGAAATAGATTATCTATTGATGCAGCATACTATTCTAGAGAAACAGTTGACCAGATTTTCAATGTTCCTTCTTCTGCAGCAACAGGATACACATCTAGATTATTAAATGCAGGTACTATGAGAAATTCTGGATTAGAATTACAAATAAGTGGTACACCAATTAAAACAGAAGATTTCTCTTGGGATTTAGGTCTTAACTTAACTAGTCAAAACAATGAAGTAGTTGAATTATTAAAAGATGAAGAAGGTAATACTGTAGTGGAAAGTATTGCACAAGGAGCAACTTGGGCAGCTGACTTAAGGATTCAAGAAGGACTACCTTATATGGCTGTATTTGGACAAGATTTTGTATATGACGATAATGGTAACAAACTTGTTGGAGCAGATGGAGGATATCAATTTACAGATGAAAGAGTATATTTAGGATCTGCTATAGCAGATTGGACAGGAGGTTTTAGTACAGCATTTAATTACAAAAACTTTACATTATCTGCTTTATTTGATTTTCAAGTTGGAGGTGTTATTCACTCTACTTCATTACAATGGTCTAAATACTCTGGTATGCACCCTGAAACAGTATCTTTCAACGGAGAAAGTGACGTAAGAGCAAATGGATTACTTTTACCAGGTGTTAAGGCTGACGGAACACCAAATGATATTAGAATAAATCCACAAACTTATTATAGCAATACATTTAGAAGAGCAGCTCCAAATGTTTATGATGCAAGTTTTATCAAATTCAGAGACATCAGATTAAGTTACAGTGTTCCTAATAAGATTTTAGAAAAAACACCATTTACAAGCCTTAGTTTAAGTGCCTTTGGAAGAAACTTAGGTATCTTGTATTCTGATGTACCATATATTGATCCACAAGTTGTTACAGGTTCTGGAAATGCGCAAGGTTTAGAAAATGCACAAATCCCACCTACAAGCTCTTTCGGATTTAACTTATCAGCAAAATTTTAAAAATTATAAAAAATGAGAAAAATAAAGATATACGCTCTGTTATTATTAACAACCACAATGTTTCACAATTGTGATGATAATTTATCAGACATTAATATTGACCCAAACTCAGCAGTACAAGTTGATGCGTCAACATTATTAACTACTGCAGAATATACATTTTATAACGCTATGGCTGGTGTTGGAATAAATGCAAGTTGGGGGTTATTAATGACACAACAATGGGCTGAAAATGAATACACAGATGATAGTAGATATAATCAAGATGTAACTAGTTACAGCGGGACATGGAACGCTATGTACGCAAGTGTATTAAAAGAATTAGATGCTGCAAAAGAACTTGTTGAATTACAAGACGTATCAAGTGCCATAAAAGGTAATAGAATAGCTATCTTAGATGTAATGACAGCAGAAGTTTATGCTTTTCTTACAGATGCTTTTGATGCTGTACCATACACTGAAGCAATATCAGATATAAACACACCTAAATATGATAGTCAAGAAGAAGTTTATAAAGGAATATTAGCTACACTTGACAATGCTTCAAAATCATTCAATTCTTCTGCACCATCTTTCGTAAGTGGAGAAGTAATTTTTGATGGAAATATTGATAGTTGGAAAAAATTAACAAATTCTTTAATGCTTAGATATGCAATGAGAATTGTTGATGTAGATCCAGCAACAGCTAGTAATTATATAAATATTGCAAGTTCTAACTTAATATCAAGTAATAGCGAAAACGCCTTATTTGTATTTGATACAAATCCTGCTAGATCTAATCCTTTATTTATAAATAACGATCCTCAACTTGGTAACAGAGATGATTTCGCAGTATCAAAATATTTAGTAGATACTTTAGAAGGAATGGGAGACCCAAGACTAGAGAAGTACGCCAAAGAAACTCCACAAGGAGGTATTGTTGGTATGCCTTATGGTCTTTTAGATAACGATGCAACAGCATTAAAACCAACAACTTCTAGACCTAGTGATGCAGTTAGATCTGCAACAACACCTCACGTAATAATGTCTTATGCAGAAGTTCAATTTTTATTAGCTGAAGCATACCAGAGAGGAATTTTATCTGGTGATGCTGCTGCTGCTTATGAAAATGCAATTACTGCATCAATGAATTATTGGGGTATTACAGATGCTACAGCAATTAGTGATTACGTAACAAATAACCCTTATGATGCAGCAAACTGGAAAGAATCTGTAGGTGTTCAAAAATGGATTTCATTATACATGGATGGATTTCAAGCATGGAATGAGTGGAGGAGATTAGATTATCCTCAATTAGCGGTACCAGCTGCTGCAGTAATAAACTCAATTCCTGTTCGTATGCCATATCCTTTATCGGAAACACAAACAAATTCAGCTCAATTAAATGCTGTAACAACAAATCCAGGTGATATGACAGCTAAAGTTTGGTGGGATGTAAATTAATTTTTTTAGATCTTCAAAATTTAGGCCGTTTAAAATATTTATATTTTAAACGGCTTTTTTTATATTATTAAATTAATATATTATAAATTAATGATTATTTAACAAAAAGTAAAATAAGGCTCATGATATTGAAAACATTTTATGTTAAAAAATTGTTTATTTAAGTTTATTTTAAGACTTTTGGGACTAATTAATTCAAATAATTATACAATGAAGACAAAGTTTAATGGAATTTTAACGCTATTACTGGCGTTAGTTGTGCAAATATCATTTGCTCAACAAAAGACTGTTAGTGGAACAGTTACTGATGATTCGGGCGCTCTACCCGGAGTAAGTATAGTAATTAAGGGTACTTCTACAGGTACGGAAACTAACTTTGATGGTAAATATACTTTAAAAGTTAGCAAAGGAGATGTCTTAGTATTTAGATACTTAGGGTACAAAGTAGTTGAGAGAGTTGTCAACAATTCTAACAGTATTAATATTAAATTAGTTGAGGATGCTAATGTCTTAGAAGAAATAGTTGTTACAGGTTATACTACTATAACTAAAGCAAAAGCTTCTACTTCATCAACACAACTTAATGCAAGTGCTATTGAGAATAGACCTAGTGGTAACTTAGTAAATTCACTTGCAGGTCAAGTTCCTGGATTAGATATTTCGATTAGTTCTGGTCAACCAGGTGCAAACGCTTTAGTACAGCTAAGAGGTGTAAACTCAATTAATGGTAACACAGAACCACTTTTTATCTTAGATGGTACTCCAGTAGATGAGGATAACTTTAGAAGTATTAATCAAAATGAAATTGCTTCAGTTACAGTATTAAAAGATGCGGGAGCTACAGCAATCTATGGTAGTAGAGGTGCAAATGGTGTTATTGTTATTAAAACTAAAACTGGTAGAAAAAACGCTCCTTTAGCTGTTAATTTTAATAGTGTATATAGTATATCACAATTTCCTTCAGACAAATACAATCTTATGAACTCTCAGCAATATGCTACTTTAGAAAGACAGAGAGGTATAGGATTAGGTTCAGGAGCTAGTGTAGGTATATCTTACCCGGCAAACGGATCTCCTTTAACTGATGAGCAAATAGCTGCTTTACCAAATGGAAATTGGGAAGATGAATTTTTAAGAATGGGACAAACAAAGAACCATACGCTTACATTAACAAGTGGTGGTGAAAACTCAAGTCAATTTACATCTTTAGGTTACTTTGAACAAGAAGGAATCCTTGCTGTAAGTGATTTGAAAAGATTTAATTTAAGAAACAACATCAACGGAGGTTCTGATAAATTTAAATATGGAACTTCAGTTTCTTTAAACTATTCTACTAATAACACTCCTACAAGTGTAGGTACAAGTGGTATTAATCAAAATCCTTTTTTTGGAGCTAATGGTGCACTACCTTACTTGTTACCAGAAGAAACTCCTACTGTTCAAGAATTAGTAGATAATTTAATTTTTGGTTATAGTCCATACTTTATTCAAGAAAAATTATTTAAAGATGTTTCTTTAGTTGAAGAACTTAAAATAATTGCATCTGTAAATGCAAGTTTAAATCTTACTGATAATTTAGTAGCAAGTGTTAATACAGGTGTAGATTATCAAGCAACATCTTTTGTTGGTACAAGAGACCCTGAAGGTTTTAATGCACAATATTTCAATCCTGAAAACCCAGGTTTTTCAAGTCAAAATTCAAGAAGAAGAGCTGCTTTTAATACAACAGCTTCTTTAAACTACAATATAGAATTTGACAAGCATACAATAAATGCAGGGATATATACTGAATATTTCAAAGCATTCTTAAGAGATTTTGGTTTCACATCTAACGGATTAAACCCAAAGACTTTCTTCCCTGGAGACGGAGCTGGATTTATTGGAGACAATGCTAACGACGATTTATTTGTAGATACAGTTTTTGCAAATAGAATTGATGCTGGTTTATTATCTTATTTTGGTACACTAGATTACGATTATGACTCTACTTTAGGGTTAAGTGCTACATTTAGACGTGATGCTTCTTATAGATTTTCTACGACAAATAGATGGGCTAATTTTTGGTCTGTTTCTGGTCGTGTAAATATCGATCAGTTTGACTTTATGGAAGATTCTGTATTCAATCAACTTAAATTAAGAGGTTCTTATGGTACTACAGGTAATCAGAGAATTAATGGAGGTAACTATTATACTTCTCCAGATTTAGCATTTGACTTTTTTGCTACAGGTGTAGGTTACAATGGTGAACAAACAATTGGATTAAGCCAATTAGGAAATGACACGTTAAAATGGGAAACTGTTGCTCAAGCTAACATAGGTTTAGATTTTGGTTTATGGAATAGTAGATTAAGAGGTTCTGTAGATTACTACAGAAAAAAAACAACAGATTTATTTCAGAGTTTACCTGTATCGGCAATTACAAGTGTAACATCAATTAACTCTAATGTTGGTAGCTTACACAATAATGGTTTAGATGTTAATCTTGCTTATGATATTATCAAAAACAATGATTTCAAATTAACTTTTAACACTGTTGCTAATTTTAATAAAAATTATTTAGCTGATTTACCGGCAGAAGTAGATGAAGTAACAGGAGAGGTTCAAATTGTTGGTATAGGTAGAAATGGTGGACCGATATTTGAAAGGTTCGACGTTAGATATGCTGGTGTAAACCCTGCAAATGGTAACGAATTATTTTATGATAAAGATGGAAACATCACTGAGACGCCTAACCCAGATACTGACAGAGTTTGGTCTGGATTAAATACAACTCCAGAAGTTCAAGGAAGTTTCGCATTTAATGGTGACTTTAAAGGTTTTTTCTTCGAAGCACAATTTGCATATGTTTTAGGTGTTGATCAATTAGACTTTGATTATGCAAACTTCATGGATCCAGGAGCAATTAGTCAATTTAATTTATCTTCAGACCTATTAAGAGCTTGGACACCTACTAATAGAATTACAGATGTTCCTTCTATCCAACCAGGTGGTAATGTTGGTACATTTGCTTCAAACAGATTTTTAGCAGATAAAGATTATTTAAGATTAAGATTTGCTTCAATTGGATATGCATTTCCACAGGAAGTACTTAAAAAAGTTGGTTTAAATACTTTAAGAATTTTTGCTAATGGTGAAAACTTAGTAACATTTACTAAATTTAGAGGTTTTGATGCTGCATCAAGATTATCAGGACGTGAATACCCAACTCCTGTAACATTTTCATTAGGAGTAGAAATAGGATTATAAAAAACAAAAACATGAAGAATAAAATATATAATTTAGCAATTATTGTATGCATCGCACTATTTAGTAGTTGTGAAAATGCAATAGATATTAAACAAGTTGGTCGTGTTACAGCAGATGTTGCATTTACCAACGTATCTGAACTTGAAAATGGTTTAACAGGAGCTTACGGATTTTTTGACTTGACAAGAGAAGTAGCTATGGCTGTAAATTATACAGATGAAACTGCTGAAGGTACAGAAAATGGAGGTCAAGGTAGAACTACCGGTGCCATTTTTAACTTAAATGCTGCCTCTGCTGCTGCGTCTACTTTTTGGACAAATGGTTATGATAGATTAAATGCACTTAATAGATTAATTGAAGCTGCAGATCTTATTGAAACTAATGGAGCTGAAGAAGCAAGTAAGAAAAATGACATTTTAGGTCAAGCATACGCACTAAGAGCATATGCCAATTTTCAATTAGTTAGTTACTTTACTACAGATTACACAGATGATAACGCATTAGCCGTAATAAAAGTAGATTTTGTTCCTAGTATAGCTGATAAATTATTAAGAAGTACTAATGGAGAATTATATGCATTAATTGAAGATGATTTAAACAAAGCTTCTTCCTTAATTGAAGATGAAAGTAATCCAATTTTTGTTTCAAAAGATTTTGTTACAGCATTACGTGCAAGAATGGCTGCATATAGACAAGATTATGTAACTGCAGAATCTTTAGCTAGTAGCCTTGTAACAAAATATCCTTTAGCAGATAGAACTGCCTATAGATTAATGTTTCAAGACTCTGATAATTCAGAAATAATTTTCAAATTACAGAGAGATGTTAATGGTATTTATGATAATCAACCTGGATCTGGTACAGTAGCTGCTTCTGGATGGATTGGTGGTGTAACACTATTTGGTGCCAACACTCCATATTTTGAAATAGGTCGTAGTTTATTTAATTTGATCGATCCAGATGATGTAAGATATGACGTAATAGTTGATCCAGTTTCTATTGTAGCTCCAGATTACACTAATACTACAGATTATAGAGTGGAAGATGTATTACAAGTAAATAAATATCCAGGTAAACCAGGACAAGTTTTATTAAATGATAATAAAGTTTTTAGATCTTCTGAAATGTATTTAATCGTTGTAGAAGCAAAGATTGCCAGAAATGACCTAATTGGTGCTGCAGAAGACATTAAAGCCTTAAGAGATATCAGATTTGGATCAGATCAGCCATTACCTAGTTATGGTTCACAACAAGAAGCATACGAAGCTCTTTTAAATGAAAGAAGAGTTGAATTTGCTTTTGAAGGTCACAGATGGAAAGATATCAAAAGATTAGGTGAAAGAGCTAATCAAGGAGTAGAAAGAGATCCTGTAGATGCAGCTGAATTTGGAATGACAGCAACTTTACCTGCAACTGATTACAGATTTACTTTACCAATTCCTTTAGTTGAATTTAACGGTAACCCTGATTTACGTACTCAACAAAACCCAGGTTATAACTAAAATATATTAAAATATGAAAACAAATAAAATTTTATTAGTCTTAACGCTAATAGTAACCACATTATTTACAAGTTGTGAAGAACAAGAAAATGTTCAGTATGATGTTGTAAATGGACAAACTTTTGTTCAATTTTCTTCAACAAGTGCAGCAATACCTGTAAAAGAAAATGAAGCAAGTACAGCAAATGTAAACATTGAAGTAACAACCGTATCTGATCAAGATAGAACTATTAATGTTTCTATAGACGAATCAAGTACAGCTGCAGCTAATGCTTATCAAATTAACTCTATCGTAATACCTGCTGGTGAATTTACAGCAACTGCCTCTATTACTGGCGTATATGAAAATGTACCTTTGAGTGGTAGTGTAGACCTTGTTTTAAATATTACTGGTATCGAAGGTCAAGAAGCAACAATAGGTAATGGAACCTTAACTGTTTCTCTAGAAAGATTCTGTCCTTCAGACTTAGAAGGTGAATACTATTTTTCTGATGGTAATGGTGCTGATGTTACTGTTACAAGAGTTAGTGAAGGTAATTACACTGTAAGTAGAGATAATTATTTTGGTGCTGCTTATGCATTTGAAATAAATGATAGATGTAATATGATTTCAGTTACTGGTTCAGTGATTGAGTCTAGTTTTGGTATTCCAACTTCAGGAGAAGGTACTGTTTTAGCTAACGGTGACATCTCTATTAAATATACTGTAGATGGATATACAGATAAACGACAAATGACGTTAGTAAAAAAATAATATTTATTAATATTATATAACATTAAAACCATCTCTTTTAGAGATGGTTTTTTTTTGCTCTTAAATTAACATACATTTGCAAAATGAATAATGAAATGACAAATATTTTTGGAATTAGAGCGATTATTGAAGCAATCGAAAGTGGTTCTACAATTAATAAAATATACCTTCAAAAAGGTTTAAGGGGAAATCTTTTCTATGAATTAGATAAATTAATAAAAGAAAGAAAACTAACTACAAGTATGGTACCTGTAGAGAAACTGAATCGCTTATCTAAAAATAACAATCATCAAGGTGCCGTTGCTCAAATATCACCAATAGAATTTCATGATTTAGAATCTTTAATTGAAAAGACCTTAGAAAGTGATAAGAAACCACTTTTTCTATTATTAGATCAACTTTCTGATGTTAGAAATTTTGGAGCAATTATAAGAACTGCAGAGTGTACTGGTGTTAACGGAATTATCGTGCAAAAAAATGGTAGTGCTCCTGTAAATGCCGAAACTATTAAAACTTCTGCTGGTGCAGCTTTTAAAATTCCTATTTGTAAAGTAGATCATATAAAAGATGCATTATTTATTCTTCAATCTGCAGAAATTAAAACAGTTGCTGCAACTGAAAAAACAGATGATTCTTTATATGAAGTTGATTTAAATCAACCAATAGCAATTGTTATGGGGTCTGAGCATAGAGGCGTTAATCCATCAATACTTAAAATGGTAGATTATAAGGCAAAATTACCATTATTAGGTGAAATAGCTTCTTTAAATGTTTCTGTTGCTTGTGGTGCTTTCTTATATGAAACAGTAAGGCAAAGAATGAATTAAAAGAATTATTACTCCTCCTCTACTTCACTGTTAAGTTCTGGAGGAGTATAATTTCCTTCTTCATCAAAATATGTATCAAATTCAGTGTTACTAAATTGATACTCTTCTTTAACGATACCTTTTTTTCTATAAATTACAGAAAATAGAAATCCTACAACGAAGCCAGATAAGTGCCCTTCCCAAGACATCCCTTCTTTAATTGGTAGAACATACCAAATCATACTTCCATATAAAAAAATAATTACTAAAGATAAAGCAACTAATCGATAGTGCCTTCTAATTATTCCGCTAAAAAAAACAAAACTAAATAGTAAGTATACTATACCGCTGGCACCAATATGATAAGACTCTCTAGCAATTATCCAAGTTAAAAACCCCGATAATATTCCTCCATAAAATAATATTTTTAAGCCTATTTCTTTATAAAAATAAAACAGACTCAGAAGTAATACAAATAAGGGAATTGAATTATTAAATAAATGTTTAGTATCACTATGAATAAAATGAGTGAACACTATACCTCTTAAACCAGTAAAATCTCGAGGTAGAATTCCGAATTTATTGAAATTAAAATTAAATTTTATTTCTATCCAATACACTAGCCAAATACTAACTACATAAAGTACAGGTATAAAAAAAATAGATCTAGATGTATTAAGTTGATTTTCTTCTTTCATGTTAGATCAAAATTATCAAAAATTCTACCAAATTAGAAATTAACAACATCTGTCATAAAACTTTACTATTTTTACGGTATGAATGAACCTTTGGCAGAAAGAATTAGACCGAAAACTTTAGAAGATTATATTAGTCAGCAACATTTAGTTGGTAAAAACGGTGTATTAACTAATTTAATTAAGCAAGGTATTATTCCTTCTTTAATTCTTTGGGGACCTCCGGGAATCGGTAAAACAACATTAGCAAACATAATTGCCACAGCATCTAATAGACCATTTTATACTTTAAGTGCCATAAGTTCTGGTGTAAAAGACGTTAGAGAAGTTATTGATAAGGCAAAAAAAAGCGGCGGATTATTTACTGCTAAAAATCCGATTCTTTTTATTGATGAAATACATAGATTTAGCAAATCTCAACAAGACTCTTTATTAGGCGCAGTAGAAAAAGGTTGGGTAACATTGATTGGAGCAACTACAGAAAACCCAAGTTTTGAGGTGATTCCTGCATTATTATCTAGATGTCAGGTTTATATATTAAATTCTTTTGATAAAGAAGATTTAATTGCATTATTAAATAGAGCCATTGAAAAAGATGAATTTTTAGCAACTAAAAAAATTACCTTAAAAGAAACAGATGCATTGCTTCAGGTTTCTGGTGGAGATGCTAGAAAACTTTTAAATATTTTTGAATTATTAGTTTCTGCTGATGATGAAATAGAAATAACTAATGAATTGGTTTTATCTAAAATTCAAAAAAATACTGCCAGATATGATAAAACTGGTGAACAACATTATGATATTATATCAGCATTTATTAAATCTATAAGAGGTAGCGACCCTAATGCCGCAGTTTATTGGTTAGCAAGAATGATTGAAGGTGGTGAAGATGTAAAATTTATTGCGAGAAGAATGTTAATATTAGCGTCTGAAGATATCGGAAACGCAAACCCAACAGCACTAATTTTGGCAAACAATACTTTTCAAGCAGTATCTGTTATCGGAAACCCCGAATCTAGAATTATATTAAGTCAAACTGCTGTTTATCTTGCAAATTCTGCTAAAAGTAATGCTTCTTACATGGCAATAGGAGCAGCACAAAGTTTGGTTAAAGCAACCGGTGACTTATCAGTACCACTAAATTTAAGGAATTCGCCTACAAAATTAATGAAGGACTTAGAATATGGTAAAGATTACAAATATTCACATAATTACCCTAATAACTTTATAGATCAAGAATTTTTACCTTCAGAAATTTCTGGCACAAAATTATATGAACCTGGCAATAACCAAAGAGAAAATCAATTTAAAGAAGTATTAAAAAATAGATGGAAAAATAGATACGACTATTAAAACTTAACCTGATATTTTTCTTGAACCAACTTACCATTTTTGTAGTATTCTGCAATCCAGTTATTATCTTTCAAGTAGAATATTCCGTTTTTACCTTTAATAATGAAGACATCTTTAACTTTACTATTTAAAATAACAAAAACAACTTCTGGTTTTAAATTGATTAACTGAAATCCATTTTCTTTTGCTTGAGCATATAATGCACTGCTACTACTAGATTTAGTAACTACATCTGTTTTCTGGTTATTCTTTACCTCCAAATTAATATTATTAGTTTTAACTAAAGGTTTTAAGTTTGATGATTTTAGATTATCTTGATTATTAATAACTGTCGATTTAGTATTGGTAGCATGTATAGAATTATTATTATCATTCGTTTTAGTAACTTCTATACTTGGTTCATATTTAACATCAACCATTGATGCATGCGCTCTTCTAATTGCCTCTTGATAACTTTTTTTATACTCTTTAATTCTACTGTTTCCCTCTTTAGAAGTATAGACTGTTTTATTTAAACAATCTCTTAATTCTATAAAAACAATGGTTTTAAACATCGAAGATTTATCTTCTACAATAATATTTAATGCGTTACATGGATTGTTTTTAAGTTCTAACGGAAATTCGTCTGTATCTAACAAAACTGTAAAACCATTTTTTTTAAAAAGGAATTTGGTTAATGAACTTGTTTGATATTGATCTACTTTTTTTAAAAATCCAAACTTCTCTGGTACAACTAAATATTTATAATTATTAATTTGTTTTTGTTGACTAAATATAGAGTTAAAAGTTAATAAAAATAGAAGTGTATAAATTAATTTCATTTTAGTTAAATAAAAGGTTAAAACCGAATTGTAAAGAAACATTATTTGCAGAAGAAATGTCGGATAATTTTGTGACATTATCCACAAGTCCGTAAAAATTAATTTTCCATATTTGGGTAGAAAGCCCAAAACCTATGTTCGAATATGAAAAATCGTCAACTGTGTAGGTAATTTTTGCATGTAATTTATTAGAAAAAGACTTTTCATAAAAACCAGTTAAAGCAAATTGCTGATTTAAAGGTCTAAAAACTGAATACAATTGTGCACCAAATGCATCTGTATAAAAATCTTTATAAGTATCATCATAACAATATTTACTTCTTTTTTCACCAAAACTGTATTTAATTGCAGCGTTAAATTTGGTGGGTCTCCATGAAATGTAAGAATCTTTATTTTCTTCTGTTGGTAATTGTTCTTCAAAATCATCATTTAAATTCTGCCAATAATTTGTATTATTAGTGTTATAATCAAAAGCAATTCCTTCGAAAGTAAAACTACCCTTTGTAGTGGTGTTTTTAATATTTTTTTTATGGTTAATGAAACCTATATCTAATAAACTTGCAGAAAACTGTAATTGCGGAGAAAATTTATAAGACAACCCAAAATCTAATCCAACACCCATATTTCCGCCAAAAAAAGTATTTCCAATATAAGTACTTGCATCATTAATATATTCATTGTCTTTAATCAAACCAGAGGTTCTAAAATTTATATCTATATTTTCTAAATAATGCACATAAATATTATTATTGCCAAGGTTAGAAGTAAAAGTACCTGTGTTATTTGTAGATTCTACGTTTAACGAAGATGAATAAATTTTAAAACGCGCTCCTAAAGTTAAATTGTCATCCATTTTTCTAGTAATTCCTGCATGAATTACACCAAGATAATCAAGTTTATATAGTATTTGAGAGATACTAAAGCTTTTGTTTAAATACGCCGCATTACCTTCGTTCAAAAGTGTAATTCCGTCTTTAGGTAAATAACCAATACCGTCTACTTCATTATAAAAACCGCCACTTAAATATGTCTTATCATCTAACCTATACCCAACATTTATTACATCGATCTTAGCATTTAAACTTACATAATCAGTTGATGTTATATTTGCTAAAACAGCTGTTACTTTATCTGTAATACTTCTGTTATCCGCAGCAAATAAGTCTGCAACAGAAAAACCTGTTGATCCTAATTCTGATGAAAAACCAGAAAGAATAGGTACGCCAATATGATATTTATAATTAGTTTCTAAACCTGGGTTTAAAAGTAATGTTTGTGGTAAACCTGCAAAGTCATACATTACTTGCTTATTTTGACTATTGACACCAATGCTAAAGATAAATACTAAGTATAATAGTTTTGTTTTCATTTTATAAAGGCGCTTCTAAATGAATTGTTGCTGCAGAATTAAATATTATTTCACCAACATCTGATGCAAGTATAGGCGTGGTTCTATCATCTAAACTAAGCTTTACCTCTACTCTAGTAAAATTTCTTACATTCGGGTTTAATTCGATATTTAAAATTTCTTTTTGCTTAAATTCTAAATTATTTGCCGTCACTTTTAAGTCGTTTAATTTATAAATAAGAGTATCATTTTCATCTAAAAGAGAAATTTCTACCGTAAAATCTCTGTTGAATCTATTTGTAATTTCAAAATCGAAATCTAGCTGCACTAAATTTTCTCTTATAAATTTTGTTTCAAATATTTTAACGTCAGATTTTTCTGAAATTTCAGTAATTGGTGGAGCGCCTGGTATTGGCACAAAATTATCTGGAGATATTGTAAAATAGGTTAATGATAAAGCATATGTAGGTTTTATGGTATAGTTGTCTATTTGATCGAAATCTACTGCATCTGAACAGCCAAATATCAAAACAAAACACAAAAGCATTTTTAATATTATATTATTTTTCATCTTAAATATTTAAAAAATTAAACGCATAATTACCTACAAATATTGCTTAATCTCTAGTAAATTTGCAACGGAGGTTACATTTGCATCTGTAGGTGTTTCTTCATTAAAAACACAATGAATAGCCTTAAAACCAACATTTAAAGCACCGTTAATATCTGCTTCTAAACTATCACCAATCATTACCGAGTTTTCTGCAGTTGCATTGGCTTTCTTTAATGCATAATTAAATACTTTCGGATTCGGTTTTTTTACGCCAACCGAATCAGAAGTTATGATAGCATCAAAATAATCAATAATTTTTGAACTTGTCATTTTTTTTGTTTGAACTTCGTCGAACCCGTTTGTTATGATATGTAATTGATATTTACTTTTCAAATAGTCTAAAATTTCAAAAGTTCCTTCAAACAAATAATTAAAACTTGATAAGTTATCTATGTAATCGATCGCTAATTTATCAATCAATGCATCAGAAATTTCAAAGTTCAATTTATCAAAAGACTTTTTTAACCTTTTGTATCTTAATTCTTCTTTGGTAACTTTTTCATCTCTATAAAGACGCCAATACTCTAAATTAATAGGCATATAGATTCTTAGAAAGTTATTAATTTCTATATCTACATCATTTAATTTAAAAATTTTTTTGAATGTTAAACCAGAGTTTTTATCAAAATCCCAAAGCGTGTGGTCTAAGTCGAAAAATACATGTTCTATTTTCATCCTTTAAAAGTAAAGATTATAAATAAACTATTAGCACATTAAGTTGTTATATTTGTAATAATAAATCATTTTTTTTGAGTAAAAAACTTCATATATTATTCCTTTGTGGCTGGTTTCCTTCTAGGGTATTACCAACGAATGGCGATTTTATAGAAAGACATGCTAAAGCTGTTTCACATAAACATAAGGTTACAATTTTGCATATAATTTCTGATGAAAATTGTAATCAAAAAATAGAAATAGTTTCAGAAAAAAAAGACGAATTAAATATACATATTGCTTATATAAAAAAGACGAAAAATCCCTTAAAGAAGATTCTTTTATATAGAAAAGCTTTTCTATCTTTATTAAAACATATTGGTGATTTTGATGTTGTACATTTAAATAAATTATACCCTTTTGGTATTTTTACTTTGTATCTAAAAAAAACTCGTAAGAAACAATTTATTATTTCTGAACATTTTACGGGTTATCATTTACCTTTATCTAAAAACATTTCTTTTCTTGAGAAATTTATCAGTAAAAAAATTGCAAAAAGTGCAGCATTTATTTGCCCAGTTTCTAACAATTTAAAAGATGCAATGCAGCAGTTAGGTTTCAAGGGAAATTACGCAAGAATACCCAATGTTGTTGATACAAATTTGTTTGTTCCTTCAGAATCTAAAAATTCGGTTTTTACAATATCGCATATTTCTAATATGGTTAATCCTCATAAAAATATTGAAGGTTTACTGCAAGTGATAAAAAATCTAGAAGCTAAATTAGTTAATTTTAAGGTTGAAATTATTGGTGAAAATTCTAGTAAATACATCACTTTTGCCACTAAAATTGGTATAAACCTAAATAATGTAACATTTATTGATCAAATTCCTCATAAAGAAATCGCAAATCGATTACAAAATAGTGATTTGTTTATTTTATTTAGTAATTACGAAAATCTACCATGTGTAATTTTAGAATCTTTTTCTTGTGGTGTACCTGTAATATCTACCGATGTTGGCGGAATAAATGAATATTTTCCAGATGATTTTGGCAAACTTATCCAAAGAAATAACCAAGAAGAATTATTAGAAAGTATTTTAAATTTTGAAAAAAGTTTTAAAACTAAGACACTAAATAAACAAAAAATGCACAATTATGTTATTAATAATTTCTCTGAAAGTAAAATTGCGCTAGAATTTGAAAAATTATACTTTAAATCATTAAAATAAATTAACCTGAACTTAATTAAAACGTACATATTAAATTTTTTAAAACGCTCTGGAAGTTATGTATTTCTGGCTACAGTTTTTGCTAAGATTTTATCTTTAGCTGCTTCTTGGGTAGCTTTACAATTTATAGATAATCAAGATTTAGGTGTATTGCTTTTTGCTAACAATGTTATTGTGTTTATTTTGCCAATCAGTGGTTTAGGATTACATCAAAGTTTGCTTCGGTTTAGTGCATTAAACAACAATACAGAAGATAAAAATCATATTTTTTTATATGTTTTAAAATACGGGTTAATTTCATGCCTTGTATTAATAGGTATTATAATAACTAGTAGCTTTTTTATTTCTTTTCAATTTGAAAAAGCACAGTTTTTTATCATTATTTTATCGTTTTTATTAATTCCGGCTTTTCTTTTTGAAATCATAAAATCGCAATTAAGACTAAACCACGACAACAAGAACTATGCATATTCCGAGTTTTTATACAGCCTAATTTTCTTAATTCTAATTATCGTTTTAACCTATTATTATCAAGAAAATGGTTATATAATCTCTTTGTTGTTGTCACCTATTTTATCGTCATTATTTTTTATCAAAAAGATAAAAATTAAAGCAACTAAAATAAAAATAGTTTCAGAATTAAATTTTCAATTCTGGCGATACGGTTTCTTTGCTAGTTTATCTAACGTTGTTACACAATTACTTTTTGCTATTGATATTTTACTAATTGGTTACTTAATAAACGATGCAGAAATGGTAACAAATTTTAGATATGTTTCTATTATTCCGTTTAGTTTACTATTTCTACCAAGAGTTTTTATTAACACTGATTTTGTTGCTTTTACAGAAAAAATATTAGACAAAAACTACATTAAAACGTATATAAAAAGCTACATACAACTGTTTACTATAGTAAGTTTCTTATTAATTATCTTTAGTTATTTTTTTGGTAGTTTTTTACTAGGTCTTTTAGACGAAAGCTTTATTAAATACCAAACAACTTTCTTTATTTTAATGCTTGGAATTTCTGGAATATTTATTTTAAGAGGTTTATTTGGCAACCTACTTTCGTCTATCGGAAAAGCGCACGTAAACTATTATATTGCTAGTATTGCGCTTACAATAAATATATTTAGTAATTATTATTTGATACCAAAATACGGCATTAAGGGGGCTGCAATAACTTCTGCTTTGTTAATGTGGCTAACAGGTTTGTTCTCTTTTATTTGCTTTAAAAAGCTCTATAAGAAAATTCTTTTAAAAGCAAAATAGTTTTCTTCTTCTGCGCCAAAGCTTCGGTAAAATTTGGCAATATTTGGCATATTACCGCCTTCAAAATCTAAAATTATACCAGTTTGTTGATGTTTTTTAATAACCTCTGATAGTAAAAAACTAGATGCTTGTAAAGTTTTACCTTTTGCAGTGAAAGTTGCAAACAAATAGGTTATTCGGTTATTATGATTTGTAAAAAGTGCGCCACCCAACAGTTGCCCGTCTTCAAAAACTCCCAATAAAAATCCTTTTTTATTTGATAAAATAGATTTTGATAATTCCCTTAAAACATTATACGGAATCTTATATAGATAATTATCATTGTGTATTTTAATCAACTCGTCGATAGTTGTTTCTTTTAAAACAAGCGATGCCTTCTCTCCTACTTTAATTGCGTGCTTTCTTCCTTTAGAAAACCTCTTTTTTAAAGAATCATAATCAGTATTTAAGCTTAGTTTATAGTTTTTTAATGTTGATGTATTTTCTGTAGAATAATTCTGAGAATTTAAATGAATAACTACTTTAAAAAATTTAGCTGATACTTGAGATAAAAACTCTTCTTGTAATTCTTTTGAAATTTGTTTTTTTGAAAAAACACCTAATTGCTGACTAAAATATGGTTGATTACTATATTTAAAGAACAACTTACGCTGCCAAGAAATTGGTAAAACAGCTTCATAATCTTTTAAAACTAAAACACTCCAATTTTTTGAAACTCTATCTAAATACCAAGAAAATGCATAAATTCTAGATTGAATTGAATGTTGAATGCAATCATCATATTTATCAATATTGATATTTTTTCTTGAGATAAGCTTAATCATCCTAAGAAGTTGCTATTTTAATCATAGATTCGTACAATCTTTTCCAACCTTTCCATCTTAAATGATTGCTTAAACTTTCATTATGAAATAAAGTTATAAAGGTTCCGTTTACAGCTTTCACCTCATTTCTTAAATCTCTAATTTTTCCTAAAGATTGTTTAGGCGTTATCTTTAAATAATCGTTTAAAGTCGTATCCATCAACGCAAAAGGAAATACTTTTAGAGGGGTTTGAATTTCGAAATCTAAATCATAAAAATAATATGGTGTACAAGTACTTGCTCTAAAACCAAGATTACTTGCATATCCCATAGAATAATCTTCTTTAACTTCTAAATCTATCAATTGCTGATACGTTTCTGGTAAATTAAAACGTAAATAATGTTGTCTAGATCTAATAACAGGCATATTGGTAATAGATTCTAATCTTTCTTTTTCTTTTTTTAGCAACCCCGGATTTTGCATTGTAAAATAAGATGGATGCAAACCAACTCTAGCGTAATCTACCAAATCTTTAATAAGCAATCTGTATTTATTTTTAGATGCTGAAACATTGGTATCAAAAGTGGTGTAATCTCCTATAGAACAAAAAAATATGGTTCTAATATCAGATGCTTTTTTTATATCTAAAATCTTCTGAAAATTATCAAAAGGATCTTTCTTAATGTTTAAAGAAACAGCAAATCTATACCAAACATTTATCAATCGAAGTTTAAATAAATCATTAAAAAAACCACCAAAGGTTCTAACAAAATTTTTATGTTTATAAGCAAATGCATTATCTATATCAATAGTAGATAAATATTTATAAGACCTTGTTTTGTAATCGTAATCTGGAAATTTTTCTTTTAAATTTTCTAACAATTTATAAGCCCAAATATCTACTACAGGTTTTTCTAAAAATCCGTTTTTATATGCTAAACTTTCTGTTGCCGTGTAACGACCATGTACATCTTTTACATGTGGTAAATATTCTTCGTAACGTGATATTAAATAAAAACTCGCAGCAAAAATATCAAAAGGAATTGCAGATTTACTTCCGGCACCAAAAAAACACGGAGTGTTATCCCACTTTTGGATATTGATATCCAAATCGTTTACACCTTGCTCAAACAACAAATCGTTACTTTTTATAAAAAATTCATTTCCTAAAGGTGTTTTTGTATATGTTAATTTTGGACCATTATGTGCCACAAACTCTTCTACTTTCGTTGTAAAATCTACAGAAATTAAAAGCGTTCTAGTTAAAATATGTTTAAAAATATAACGAACTCTTGGTGTTATTTTATGTGTATAAACTAATATCATTTATATGTTTAGAAGTTTTAATTAATTGTAAATTCTATAAAATTCCTTCGTCTGCAAAGCTAAAATAATCTTTTTGTGTAATTATTAAATGATCTAAAAGTTTAATATCTAATGTAACGCCTGCATCTTTAATCTTTTTAGTAAGTTGTTTATCTGCATTGCTTGGTTGTAATTTACCTGACGGATGATTATGAGCTACAATTATTGCTACACTAGCCAACTCTAAAGCTCTTTTAAACAACAACCGAACATCTACAACTGTTGCAGTTAAACCTCCTTTACTTACTTGGGTTTTAGCAATAACTTTATTAGAATTATTTAAAAACAATACCCAAAATTCTTCGTGTTCTAAATCGCCAATTATACTTTGTAAAACTAAAGAAGCATCTTTACTACTGGTTATTTTTGGTATTTCTAAGGCTACTTCTAACTGCCTTCTTTTACCCAACTCTAAAGCTGTAATTATGCTAATTGCTTTTGCTTCTCCAATACCTTTAAATTCAATTAATTTTTCTAAAGAAAGTTTTGCTAGTTGGTTTAAGTTACCATCAACCGATTTTAAAATTCTTTTAGATAAGGCAACTGCACTTTCATTTCTATTACCAGAGCCTATTAAAATAGCAATAAGTTCGGCATCAGATAATGATGTTTTACCTTTAGCAATTAATTTTTCTCTGGGCCTATCGTCTAAAGCCCAAGATTTAATGGTTAATTTTTCCATGCTTTTTTTTATAAAAATACAAAATCAGATTTAAGTTACTTAGTTATGATTTTTAAATGGTTGAAAAGAAAATTCAATTTTAAAAAAACAATTTATAGACTTTCGTATCTTTGCAACTTATATTCTATCTATTTTTACATATGAAGATTATTATAGCTGGAGCTGGAGATGTTGGCTTTCATTTAGCAAAATTACTTTCTTACGAATCTCAAGATACTTATATCATAGATTTTGATGGAGAAAAACTAAATTATATTAACAATCATTTAGACGTAATTACCAAAAAAGGTGATGCCACTTCTATAAAACTTTTAAAAGAAATTGGTATAAATTCTGCCGATTTATTAATTGCTGTTACAGAAAGTCAGAATACAAATTTTACAATTTCTGTAATCGGTAAATCTTTAGGTGTTAAAAAAACCATTGCTAGAATAGACAACCCAGAATTTTTAAATGAATGTGAAGTAAACTTTAAAGAGTTTGGTTTAGATTTTATGATTTCGCCACAAGAATTAGCAGCAAATGAAATAAAAATGTTGTTAAAACAATCTTCTTTTAACGACACTGTAGAGTTTGAAAGTGGTTTATTTAATGTAATGGGTACTGCCTTAACATATAAATCTCCGTTGGTAGATTTAACTGTAAAAGAAGCTAAACAAAAATTTAGTAATATCGATTTTATAACTATTGCTATTAAAAGAGATAATGTTGCGCAAACTATTATCCCTAGAGGAGACACGAAGTATCAACTTAACGACCAAGTTTATTTTTCTGTACCAAGTTATAATATGAAGGATTTATATCCGATTATAGGAAAGAAAAAATTTGACATTAAAAATGTTATTATTCTTGGTGGTAGTAGTATCGGGCAAAAAACTGCAAGAAATCTTTGTCAAGATAGTTTTAACATCAAACTAATTGAAGAAAGCAGAGAAAAAGCAGAAAACTTAGCAGAAGAATTAGAAAATGTTTTGGTAATTCATGGTGATGGTAGAGATTTAGAATTATTAGAAGAAGAAAATATTAGAGAAACCGACGCATTTATTGCAGTAACTGGTAATTCTGAAACTAATATTATGTCTTGTTTAGTTGCAAAATCTAAAGGAGTAAAGAAAACCATCGCTTTAGTAGAAAACATGGATTATATTGAGATTTCTCAAACCATAGGTATAGAATCTCTAATCAATAAAAAATTAATTGCTGCAAGTAATATTTTTAGACATATTAGAAAAGGAGAAATACTTGCATCTGCAAATTTACACAATATAGATGCAGAAATTTTTGAGTTTGAAGTTCAGCCAAATGCAAAAGTTACAGAAAAACCTATTAAAGATTTAAATTTCCCTAGAGATGCTGTTTTTGGTGGCTTAATTAGAAACGGCAAGCCATATATGTCTTTTGGTGAAATGCAAATTCAAAGCGGAGATAAAGTGATTGTTTTCTGTTTACCAGAAGCAATTAACACCGTAGAAAGCCTATTTAGATAAATGGGAAATTTAAACACAAAAATAATTTATCGTTTTTTAGGTATCACAGCAATACTTAATGGCCTGTTTATGTTTTTAACAGTTCCGTTTAGTATTTTTAATGATGAAATTGAAAAATGGGGCATACTAAATGCTGGTATTATAACTACCTTTATTGGAAGTTTACTTTACTTTTTTAACAAACCCACAAACACTAATATTCAGAAAAAAGAAGGTTATTTAATTGTAACGCTTGGTTGGTTAATTCTTTCTTTTACAGGAATGTTACCTTATTTACTTTCTGGTGCAATACCTAGTATTTCTGATGCTTTTTTTGAAACAATTTCTGGATATTCTACAACTGGCTCTTCAATATTAACCGATATTGATAATATGCCTAAAGGAATTCTTTTTTGGCGTAGTGCAACACATTGGATTGGTGGAATGGGAATTATTGTTTTAACAATTGCAATTTTACCACTCTTAGGAATTGGTGGTATGCAATTATTTATGGCAGAAGCTCCAGGACCATCGGCAGATAAATTACATCCAAGAATAACAGACACAGCAAAAAGATTGTATTTAATCTACGTACTATTAACATTATTAGAATTCTTTTTATTGAAATTTGCTGGTATGACATGGTTTGATGCAATTAACCATGCAATGGCAACAATGAGTACCGGTGGTTTCTCTACAAAATCTGATAGTATTGCATTTTATAACGGAAAACCTTTAATACAATACATTATTATCTTTTTTATGTTTGTTGCCGGTACAAATTTTGTGTTGACTTATTTCGCTTTAAAAGGAAAAATGCAACGTGTATTTAAAAGTGAAGAATTTAAGTATTATTTGTTTGGTACTTTGGGTGTCTCTGCAATAATTGCAATTATTATTATATTCTTTCAAGACCCTAATTTAGAATCTGTATTAGCACATCCTAAAGTATTAGGAGAAACAGAAAGTGCCATTAGACATTCTTTATTTATGGTAATTTCTGTAGTAACTACAACTGGTTTTGTTTCTGCTGATTTTACAATGTGGAACTTTTTTGCAACCGGAATCTTTTTTGCACTATTTTTTACAGGTGGTTCTGCTGGATCAACAAGTGGTGGTGTAAAAGTTGTAAGACATATTGTTATGCTTAAAAACAGTTTTTTAGAATTTAAAAAAGCATTACACCCAAATGCAATAATACCTGTAAGATATGATGGAAAAACAGTAAATCAAACCATTGTTTTTAACATTCTGTCTTTCTTTATAATTTACATGTTAATTTTTATCATATCTTCTGTAATCTTAACGTTATTAGGTTTAGATTTTATGTCTGCAATTGGAGCCGCAGCATCTTCTCTAGGAAATATTGGTCCTGCAATAGGCTCTGTAAGTCCTGTTGATAATTTTGCTCATTTAACCAACTCTGCAAAATGGTTTTGTTCTTTTTTAATGTTGATTGGTAGGCTTGAGTTGTTTACTGTTTTGATATTATTTACACCTTTCTTTTGGCGTAAAAATTAATAAACCTTGGTTTTTCAATTTTAACATATTGTTAACAAACACTAAACATTAGTACTCGCATTCATTTTTTTGTATATTTAGACTACCTAAAAAACTAACGATATGAAACAAAAGTACTTTTTAAAGGCACTCTGCCTTATTATTTTGGCATTATACACAGTTAATTCTGTAAATTCTCAAACCACTGGTGATATTGCTTTCACAGCATTTAATGCAGATGGAGATACAGATTTTTCTTTAGTAAACTTAGTAGATCTATCTCCAAACACAATAATATATATAAAAGATGGTTCGGGTTTTATAACATGGAACACTGGAAGTGATATTATAAAATCTGGAAGTATCACTGTATTTACAGATGTTGATGCCGCAGGAAATCCTTTATTAGGAGTTTCTAAAGGAACCATAGAAAAAAGTGGATCTTTTAATTGGAACAAAGGTGGCGAAGCTGTTTTTGTTTATTTAGGCACTGATAAAGATACACCTACAACGTATTTGACAGGTTTAAAAAATGGAAATTTGAGTGGAGAGTTAACAGGTACTGGTTTAACAGCGGATGTAGATTTTTTAGAACTGAATCCTGTTTCCCACCCTGACGGAGGATTTTATAATGGTTCAAGATCTACAGAAGCATCGTATTCAAATTACTTTAATCTTATGATAGACAAAAATAATTGGATACACAACACTAGTAATGGAGAAGCTACATTGCCTATTTCTAAAGAATCTTTTACAATATTAACCACAAATTGGTTAGGTGCAATTAGCTCTGATTGGAATAACCCTTTAAATTGGGATAATGGTGTTCCTAACTCTAGTTCTTTAGTTAGTATTCCTGATTTAATGACAAATGCACCTGAAATTAGTACAACTACAAATGCAGAAGTTGGAAATATATCAATTTCTGAGGCTGATGGATTATCTGTTTTATCTGGCAGTTTAACTGTACATGGAAATATTACAGTGGATGCAGGGAGCTCTTTATATTTAGAGTCTAAAATTACTGCATCAAAAACTTTAGATGCAGCAACACTAATTTTAAACGGAAGTTATACTTCTGTGGATGATAATTCCTTTTTCTATTTTACAGAAACTTTTATTGATGATACATCTGGTTGGAGTTTAATCTCTTCGCCAACCGTTGGAGAATTAATTGATGGTAATACTGGAGATGGAAATTTTGCTGTTTTTAATGCATTACAACAAAGTGCTACAAACTACGGAATCGCATTTTACGATAACTCTCAATCTGATGCTAATCTTCGTTGGGATTATTACTCTAAAGCCGAAGTTGATGTTGCCAATGCAAGTGCTGTTTTAACAATGGAACAAGGTAAAGGGTACAGCATTTTACCAAATTCTGCTTTAAATTCTGATACTGCGAAAGGAAACTTAGGATTTAAAGGTGATGCACCTACTTCTGATGTTTCAATTACAGTTACCGACAAAACAGCCACTTCAGGTAATGCTTTTAACTTGGTTGGAAATCCTTATCCTGCTTATTTACCTTTTAATACCAATGCTAATTCAAACAATTTATTGTCTGAAAACTCGGGTGTATTAGATGAAGAAACACTTTGGATTTGGGATAAAACTTCTGATGAATACATAACAGTAAATCAAACAACAACCATAGGAACCGGAACAAATCAAAGACCATCTCTTTACATAGCTCCTGCTCAAAGTTTCTTTGTAAAGTCTAACAGTACTGGTGGAGACTTTAAATTTAAACAAGCAGATCAAAATCATCAAACAACAGGAACATTTAATAAAGTAGAAAATTTAAGACCAGAAATTAATTTAAATATTACAACCGAAGGTAAAACTTCGAATACATCAATCTACTATTATTCTGAAAAAACAACAGGTTTTGATAATGGCTATGATAGCTCTATTTTTACAGGTGCTGGTGATTCTTTTATAGTATATACAAAATTAGTATCTGCAGAAACTAATAAAAAATTAGCCATTCAAACCTTACCCAAAACTAATTTCGATTCAATGATTATTCCTGTTGGTGTTAATGCACCTACTGATTCTGAAATTACATTTTCTGCAAACAGCATCAATCTACCTAAAGAACATAACGTATATTTAGAAGATAGATTAACTGGTACTTTTACGTTACTAGATACATCTTCTACTTATGTTGCTACTGTAAAAACTAATAATACAGAAGATCGTTTTTTTATTCACACAAAGACAAACGAAGCTCTAAATGTAGAAAATCTATTAGTTAGTAATATTTCCATTTTTCAAACAAGCAATAAGAACTTAAAATTAACAGGATTTAATAATGAAAAAATAAATATTTCTATTTTTAATATTTTAGGTAAAAATGTTTTGAAAAAAGAGCTAAACATCGTTGACACAAAAAATATTACACTACCAAATTTAACGCCTGGTGTATATGTTGTAAAATTAGAAACACTTTCTAATAGCATCAATAAAAAGATAATTTTAAAATAATTCTTTAGAGATAAAACATTTCACCATGAAAAAAAACGAAACAAAAATTACTCGTAAAGAAGCTATAAAAAAAATTGTTAATTATGGTAAATATACCGCCCTAACTGCCTTAGGAACTTACATGATTTTAAATCCACAAAAAGCGCAAGCTCAAAGTCCAGAAAAACCTGGATCAGCATTTTAAACTGAAATTTAATATAATTATAACGCTTCAATTTTATTGAAGCGTTTTTTATTGAATATCATTTAGAAATTACCTACATTTATTTTTCATGAAAAATCAATCTGAAATATTACTTAAAACCATAGAAGACAAAACAATTGTTTGGTTTAAAAATAGTAACGAATATCTAGTATTAGAGAATACTACAGCAGATATTTTAAAACGATTAAGTAAAGGGATTTCTGTAAAAGAAATAGCTACTGCATTAGCTAAAAAATTACAAGTCCCTTTGGATAAAACTATAGACTTTATTTTAGATCTTGAAAAGAAAATTTATGCCAATAAGTCTATAATTAATAATACAATTATTAACGATTATAGAGATGTTACTAAACCAACTTCTTTTGAGTTCACAAAGTATTATAAAATAAATAACGAAGTTTATAAAGTTGAATTTAATTCTGAATATGAATTGTATTTAGTACATCCAAAATTTGCGCATTTAGAAACCAAAGAATCAAAGGATATTGATGCTATTTTTACGGTTTTTTTAAATAATAACTTTGTGTTTTTTTATATTGACAACAATTTTATTGGTGCTTGGAATAAAAAAGACATTCATTATTTTCAAGGAAAATTTTCAATGGAATTAATTCAAAAAATCCATAAGAGAAAAGAGAATGAATGGATGGGAGTTTTTCATGCTTCTGCAGTTTCTAATGGCAAAAAATCAATATTATTTCTAGGAGACTCAGGCAACGGTAAAAGTACCTCTTTGGCTTTATTACAGGCAAACGGTTACACTTGTTTAGCTGATGATTTTGTGCCGATCGACATAAAGCAAAATGAAGTTTTTAGTTTTCCTGCATCCATTTCAATAAAAAAAAATAGCTTAAAAACATTATTACCAATATATCCTGAGTTAGAAAAATCAGCAGAATTTCATTTTAAAAGACTAAATAAAATCGTTCGCTACTTAGAGCCAAACAACAACAACTTTTTAGCACATTTGCCTTGTGAAGATTTAGTTTTTATAAAGTATGAGAAAAATTCTGATATCTCTTTTAGTAAAATTTCTAAGATTGAAGCTTTTCAGCAATTAGTACCAGATTCTTGGCTTTCTCCAATTAAAGAAAATGCTGCACTATTTTTAGATTGGTTTTCGAATATCAATTGTTATCAAATTACATATGCTGATAATGAAAAAATGATAAATGCGGTTTCAAAAATTTTCGAAAATGAATTATAAAGAAACATTATTTTTTGTTGCTAAATGTCTTACAATAACATTAGAAGAAAAAAACCGAATCGAAATTGAAATACTATTAAAAAAGACAGAAATAGATTGGGATTCTGTTGTTAAAGTAAGTACACAACATTATGTTTTTCCTGCATTATATTGTAATTTAAAAAGAGCAAATCTATTACAATACTTACCTGAAGAATTGGTAGATTACATGATCCATATTACCGATTTAAACAGGGAAAGAAACAAACAAATTATAGAACAGGCAAAAGAAATTAACACTCTTTTATTAGCAAATAATATAACACCAATTTTCTTAAAAGGAACCGGTAATTTACTAGAAGGTTTGTATTGTGATATTGCAGAAAGAATGGTTGGTGATATTGATTTTATTGTTTCGAAAGATAATTTTAGTAAAGCTGTTTCAATTTTAAAAATTGATAAATATTCTAGTAAAAATGAAACTTATATGGATTTTCATTGGCACTATCCAAAAATGACTAAAAAAGACAGAATTGCAGCTGTAGAAGTACATAATAAAGTTTTAAAAAAGCCTTACACTTCACTTTTAAATTATCAAGCCTTAAAAAACAAATCATTTGAATCAGAAAAATGTAATATAACTTCATTTGAAAACCAATTATTGATTACAATTCTACAAAAACAAATAAATGACAACTTATATCATTCTAAATCTTTGGCTTTAAGAAACATTTATGATAGTTTTTTGCTTGCTAATAAGACACAGAATTCTTTAGATTTAGAGATATCAAATTCCAAGATTAAAAAGTATCTAAATAATTATAAAGCATGTGCTCACTTACTTCTAAATAAGCCTGAATCTTTAAAATATATAAAAAATTCTGATGCTAAAAAATATGTTGATTCATATTTAAAAACAATCGAGAATTCAAAATCTGAATTAAGGAAAATAAAATATATAGATTCTCTTATAAAGTTAAAAGATAAATTAAAAATTTTACAATATTCATTTACAGATAGGGAATATAGTAACTATACATTTAGAAGATTAAAAAATTTAAACTTCTATTTAAAACAATTAAAACTTATTAAATCTAAACCAAATTCTTAACTTCATCAAAATCTAAACCACCATAATTTCCAGAGCTCATTAGTACTAATGCTGTATTATCTAAATTCTGTTTAATTAAAAACTCTTTAAAAGCTGTTGGATTGGTATAAATAATTAAATCTTCTCTTTCGAAGGCATTTGCTATTTGCGTTGAAGTTACTTCTTCTAGTTGTTTAATTTTTACTGCATTTGGAGAATAAAATACAACCGCTTTATCTGCTGCATCTAACGCACCTTTGTATTCTGCCAAAAAATCTGCATTTAAACTAGAATACGTATGTAATTCTAAACAAGCTAAAACCATTCGATCTGAATATTGTTCTTTGACAGCTTTTGTAGTTGCTGCAACCTTACTTGGGCTATGGGCAAAATCTTTAAATATTACCGTAGAGTTATTTTCTGCAATTTTTTCTAAACGCTTACTTGCTCCTTTAAAACTTGCTATTGCTTCATAAAAATCATCTTCATCTACTCCCATATGCTGACAAATCCATTTTGCACCAGCCAAGTTTTGCAAATTGTGGTTTCCGAAAACTTCTAAAGGTAAATCACCTTCTTCTGTCTCTAAAAAAGTAACACCATTATCTACAAAATGTTTCGGTGTCTGGTAAGGATATTTTTTAATATGATTTTGAGAAGACTCTACCACGTCTTTTACGTTTTCGTCTTCAACATTGTACACCATACTTCCGCCATTAACCATAGAATCCGTAAAAATTTGAAACTGATCTTTATAATTTTCAAAAGTTGGAAATACATTAATATGATCCCAAGCAATACCACTTAACAATGCTATATTTGGCTTGTATAAATGAAATTTAGGACGCATGTCTATTGGTGAACTTAAATATTCATCTCCTTCTAAAACAATAAAATCATTTTCTTCTGTTAAATGCACCATCGTTTCAAAACCTTCTAATTGCGCACCAACCATGTAATCTACTTGTCTTTCATGATAATTTAAAACATGTAAAATCATAGACGTTATTGTTGTTTTACCGTGAGAACCACCAATAACAACTCTTGTTTTATTTTTAGATTGCTCATATAAAAACTCAGGATAAGAATAAATTTTTATTCCTAATTCTTGGGCTTTTTGTAATTCTAAATTGTCTTTTTTAGCATGCATTCCTAAAATAATAACATCTAAATCTCTTGTTATTTTTTCTGGAAACCACCCAAATTCTTCTGGCAATAAACCATATTTTTCTAATCTAGATTTAGACGGATTGTGAATTGTATCATCACTTCCAGAAACTTGGTATCCTTTTTGGTATAATGCTATTGCAAGATTGTGCATTGCGCTACCACCGATGGCAATAAAATGAATATTCATTTAACAAAATTTTAAAAAGTAAAAGTACAAAAGCTCTTTACATTATTGATTATATTTATGACGAAACTAAGCGAAAAGTTAACTTTACTTGTAAAAAGTATCGCCTAAATAGAATTGGTATTAGTTTCAGTATAATTTACACTTATTTTAAAGTGCAAACAATTTAACTATGAAAAAAATCATAACAACTTTATTTTCAATATTTTTAATTTCAACAACGATTAATTCTCAAGATAATTTTGACGAATTATGGACAGATGTAGAAAAATTTGAGCTAGATAATTTACCTAAATCTGCTTTAAGAATTGTAGATAAAATTTTCAACAAAGCTGCAAAAGAAAATAATTCGCCACAGTTAATTAAATCTTTATTTTACAAAAGTAAATTCTCACTTACTTTAGAAGAAAATGCACAACTAAATGTAATAAATCAATTTAAAGAACAAATTGCGCAACAGACATTTCCTACAAAGAATATTTTAGAAAATATTTTAGCCAATTTATATTGGCAGTATTTTAAACAAAATAGATACAAGTTTTACAATAGAACTTCAACTAAAGAAAAAGCGAATCTCGAAGATTTTAGAACTTGGGATTTAGCTACAATTTTTAAGGAAATATTATTTCACTTCGATAATTCTTTACAAAATGATCAACAGCTTTTAGAAATAAAAATTACAGATTATAGTGATATCTTAAATATAGACGATGAAACTGTTCAATTTAAGCCATCTCTATTTGATTTTTTAGCAAATTCGGCACTAAAATTTTATAGTACAAATGAAAATTCAATTCATAAACCTTCTTATAAATTCGAGATAAACAATCCTGATTTTATTAAAAGCTCTTCTATCTTCACTTCATTAGAAATCAAATCAAAAGATAGTATTTCAAATCAATTACAAGCTTTAAAATTGTATCAAAAATTAATACAATTACACACACAAAAAAATCAAAAAAATGCACTTGTAATTATAGATCTTGAAAGATTAAATTTTGTAAAGAATAATGCCACTTTTAAAAGTGTTAAAACAGCGCTTTTAAAAACACTTCAGATTAGCAAAAGCAATCTTAACTCACATGAATCTAGCGGTTTGTATGCATTTGAAATCGCACAAATTTTTAATGAAAAAGCATTAAATTATAAGGATACTAAAAAAGATGAAAATCAATTTAAAAACAAGGAAGCTTTAGAATTGTGTAACCAAACAATTTTAAAATTTCCAGAAAGTTTAGCTGCAAAAAAATGCAAAGTATTAAAAGCAAATATCTTAAACTCGTCTTTAAATATAACTACCGAAGAATTTTTACCGATTCAGTCTAATTCTAGATTTTTAATCTCTTATAAAAACCTGAATAAACTTTACTTTTCTGCATATAAAGTCTTTGAAAGTGAATTGAACACATTTAATAATATTTATGACATCCAAAAGAAAAAAACTTTTCTAACAAAGCTTTCTAAAGTAAAAACCTGGACGAGTAATCTAAAAAACGAAGCAGATTATTTACAACATACTACAGAAATTGTTGTGCCTAAATTTGATGGTGGTAAATATTTAATTATTGCATCAGAAAAAAAAGATATAGAAACCAATTTTATACACGCTTCAACAGTAATACAAGTTACCAATTTAACATTGGTAAGTAATACTTTTAATAATTTGTATAATTACCAAGTAGTAAATCGAAATACAGGAAAACCAATTGAAAACGCAAAAATAAATTTAAAAAACACTAAAAGAAATTACGGTTCTTATATCAACAAAACTTTAGTTACAAATAAACAAGGGTTTGCAACTTTTAAAAGTAATAGCAGATACAACAATGTTCAAATTAAAGTTAAAACCAAAGATGATACTGCTACTTTTGGTTCTTCTTATTTATACAATAGAAACAATAATAATTTTAATAATAAAAGCAATTATATAGATATTAAAGGATTTATTTTTACGGATAGAAGTATTTATAGACCTGGACAAATTGTTTATTTTAAAACTATTTTAACTCAGAATGAAAATGAAATTTCTAAGGTTGTAAATAACAAAAGTATAGAAATTAGTTTGAGAGATGTAAACAATCAAACAGTTAAAACTAAAACTTTAGAATTAAATGATTTTGGAAGTGTTGCTGGCGAATTTCTCTTACCTAACAATGGTTTAACAGGTAATTATAAATTACACATAAGCTCAAATTCTTTCACTAATAAAAACGTACGATTTAATGGTGCAAACGCAACAATCGCTGTAGAAGAATATAAAAGACCAAAATTTAAAACAGAATTTAAACCTGTTACAGAAAATTTTAAAATTAATGATTCGATTGTTGTAAACGGTTTTGCAAAAGCTTTTTCTGGGGCTAATATTACAGATGCAAATGTTGTTTATAGAGTTCACAGAAAAACACAATTTCCGTCTTGGTATTCGTGGAGAAGACCTTTTTACAACTCAGAAACACAAGAAATTTCTAACGGAGAAGTTATTACAGATGCTTCTGGAAATTTCTCAATAAAATTTAAAGCAATACCAGATAAAAGTATTTCAGAAGAAAGTTTACCAATTTTTACGTATGAAATTACAGCAGATGTAACAGATGTAAATGGAGAAACTAGAAGCGCTACATCTACTGTAAAAGTTGGTTACCATAGTTTGTTGGCTTCAATTTCTATGGATAATAATATTGATAAAAATCAGCAAAAAACAATAATTAATATTAAAACCACCAATTTAAACAATCAATTTACCGCTGCTCAAGGAACCTTAAAAATTTACAAATTACTAGCACCTAAATCTCCTGTAAGAAATAGACCGTGGCAAGAACCAGATTATCAACAAATTTCTAAAGAAGAATTTAAACGATTATTTCCGAATGACCCTTACTCTAATAATGAAGATGACGTAACTAATTGGCAAAAAGGAACTCTAACTTTTTCTAAAAAGTTCAACACTAAAAATTCTGAAGAATTAAAAATATCAAATCTAAAAAAATGGGAATCTGGTAAATATATCGCTATACTAGAAACCAAAGACAAGTTTGGTAAAAAAGTGAAAGACGAAGTTAACTTTTCAATATTTTCGACATCAGAGAAACAAGTTGCAGACAATAAATTGTTTACAATTAATACTGATAAAAACGCTTATAAAGAGGGTGAAACAGTAAACTTAAAAGTTGGTTCTGCTTCTAAAGACATCACCATTGTTGTTCAAATAGAAAAAAATTATAAAATAGTTGATACACAACTAATTCATTTAAACAACACTACTAAAACGATTAAAATTCCTGTTGAAAAAGAAGATGTTGGTGGTTTTGCTATAAAATATCATTTTGTAAACTTTAATTACTTTAAAAGCGGTAGTATTCTTGTAAATGTTTTAGATAAACCGAAAAGTAATATTGAAATTGAAACCAACGTTTTTAGAGATAAAATAAGTCCTGGTCAAGAAGAAACATGGAGTTTTACAATCAAAAATGATAAAAACGATAAAGTTGCTGCAGAATTATTAGCTTCTATGTATGATGCCTCTTTAGACGAATTTAAAACACATAATTGGTATTTTAATCCTGTAAAAACAACTAAAAAATACTACTCTTACAAATCTAGCAATGCAAATCTAAGCTTTGGAGTAAATAATTTTAGCGTAATAAATAATAAAAATAAGTATTTCAACTATCCTTCTATAAACAACATTACATATAACTGGTTTGGGTTTAGTTTGAATAATAATTCTTGGTTAAACAATAGTTATCTAAGACAAATTAGACAAAAAATAAATTCAAAAAAGATTAAAATCACAAAATCTGGCTCGTTTAATGGTACAATTACAGGTTTTATTACTGATGAAAATAATGAACCTTTACCTGGAGTTACAATTCTTATTAAAAATAAAACTAAAGGCGTAAATACAGGTTTTGAAGGTAATTTTACAATTGATATTAAAAAAAATGATATCATATCTATAAGATATATTGGTTATCAAAGTATAGAGGTTAAAGTAGAAGATTTTTCTAGATTAAATGTTCAATTAATTCCAGATTTAGAATCATTAGATGAAATAGTGGTAACAGGTTATGGTACTCAAAAAAGAAAAGCATCCGATGTTACAGGTTCGATAAGTATACCACAAGAAGAAGCTGAAATAACTACTGTTTTAAGCGGAAAAGCGGCAGGAATAAATATTACTGATGATAATCCTACAATAAGAATTAGAGGGAATTCTTCTCTAAACTCAGATGAAAAACCATTAATTATAATCGATGGTAAGATTAGTACTGTAGAAATTGCTGAAGGATTAAAAACTCGAAATATTGCTAGTTATCAAGTCTTAAAAGATTCTGAAGCTATTGCATTATATGGCTCGAAAGGAAGAAATGGTGCTATAATTATTACAACAAATATTATTGAAGATTTATCGCAAATTAAAGCACGTAAGAACTTTAAAGAAACTGCATTTTTTTATCCGCAGTTAAAAACTGATAAAGATGGTAAAGTAAGTTTCACATTTACAATGCCAGAAGCATTAACCCGATGGAAACTACAATTATTAGCACATACTAAAGATTTAAAATATGCCGTAAAAAGTATGCAAACTGTTACTCAAAAAGAAGTAATGGTAATACCAAATGCACCAAGATTTTTAAGACAAAAAGATACAATTACTTTAAGTGCAAAAATTACCAACTTAACAAATAATGCGTTAAACGGAATTGCACAACTTGAGTTAACAGATGCCATTACCAATAAAAAAATAGATGTTTTAATGCAAAATCTCAAGGCAAACAAAAAATTTACAGTGGCTAAAGATGGTAATACAAATGTTTCTTGGGAAGTTTTTATTCCGGAAACTGTGCAAGCTGTTCAGTATAGAATTGTTGCAAAAGCAGGTTCTTTTTCAGACGGAGAACAACAAGTATTACCTGTTTTATCTAACAGAAAATTAGTTACAGAAACCTTACCAATTTGGATAAATTCTAACGAAACTAAAACTTTTACTTTAGATAAATTAAGAGAAAATAATTCTACAACTTTAAAAAATCATAAATTAACATTAGAAGTAACTTCTAACCCAGTTTGGTACGCAATTCAATCTTTGCCATATTTAATGGAATATCCGTACGAGTGCTCAGAGCAAACTTTTTCTAGATTTTATGCAAATACATTGGCAAGTTTTATTGCTAATTCAAATCCAAGAATTCAAGAAGTTTTTAATATGTGGAAGTCTTCTGATGCTTTGCTTAGCAACTTAGAAAAAAATGAGGAATTAAAATCATTAATTATTCAAGAAACACCTTGGTTAAGAGATGCACAATCTGAATCTGAACAGAAAAAAAGAATTGCCTTATTGTTCGATTTGAATAAAATGAAAAATGAGCAAGAAAGAACAATCGCGAAACTTAAAGATATGCAAATGAGTTCGGGCGGTTTTCCTTGGTTTAAAGGCGGAGAATATGAAAATAATTACATTACACTTTATATTGCTACTGGCTTTGGTCATTTAGAAAAATTAGGTGCTGCTCAATTTAACACAGAGACAAAAAAAATGATTACCAATGCTGTTAATTATTTAGACAGCCAACTCGTAAAAAAATACAAGATTCTTCTAGAAAATGCAGATAAGTTAAAAAGAAAATCTAAAAACAAATCTGCAGTAGAAAAAGTATATAAAAATTATTTAGAAAAAAATCATTTAGATTATACAACAATTCAGTATTTATACATGCGAAGTTTTTATCAAAATTTAGCTAAAAATTCATCATTAGAAGAAGCTGTTAATTATTATCAAAAACAATCAGAACAATATTGGACTGAATTTAATCTATATGCTAAAGGACAAATTGCATTGACATCATTTAGAAATGATGAAAAAACATCAGCAATAAAAATTCTTAATTCTTTAAAAGAAAATGCTATCTCTTCGGATGAATTGGGTATGTATTGGAAAACTAACAATGCTAGTTATTATTTTTATCAAGCTCCTGTAGAAACACAAGCATTAATGGTAGAAGTTTTTACAGAACTAGAAAATGATACCCAGACAATAGACAAATTAAAAGTGTGGTTGTTAAAAAATAAGCAAACCAATAGCTGGAAAACAACCAAAGCAACATCCGAAGCCATTTATGCTTTACTTTTAAACGGAAGCGATTGGGTTAAAAACAGCGAAGAATTAGTTACTATAAAAATTGGTGAACATCAAATTGAACCTACCAAATTAGAAAGTGCAAAAATAGAAGCAGGAACAGGTTATTTTAAAACTTCTTGGTCTGGTAAAGAAATTACAAAAGAAATGGGCACTGTAACTATCAGCAAAAAGAATAAAGGTATTGCTTGGGCTGGTTTGTATTGGCAGTATTTTGAAGATTTAGATAAAATTAGTGTTGCAAATACACCACTTAAATTGTCTAAAAAATTATTTTTAAAAGTGAATTCTGATACCGGAAAAGAGTTGATAGAAATTACAAATAGCAGTCAGTTAAAAGTTGGTGATTTAATTACGGTTAGAATAGAATTATCTTCTGATAGAAATATGGAATTTATTCATATGAAAGACATGAGAGCTGCTGGTTTAGAACCAATAAATGTAATTTCTAGATATAAATATCAAGATAACTTAAGTTACTATGAAAGTACCAAAGATGCCGCAACAAACTTCTTTTTTGATTATTTACCTAAAGGTGTTTTTGTTTTTGAATATGACTTAAGAGTTAACAATGCTGGTAACTTTAGTAACGGAATAACAACCATACAAAGTATGTATGCTCCAGAGTTTAGTAGTCATTCTAAAGGTGTAAGATTAGATGTAAAATAAATTTCGTTTGAAGCAATTTTAAATTCATATGAGTTACTCTTAAAATAAGTTTACGACTAATTTTGCCATTAAATAAACATAAACAATCATGAAAAAAACATTTTTAATTATAGGTCTTTTAGTCGCAGGAGCTTTTTCTGCAAATGCACAAAGTATTTCTAAAAACGCAATTGGTTTGCGATTAGGAGATAATGATGGTTTTGGTGGTGAAATTTCTTATCAAAGAGCCTTAAATAATAACAATAGACTAGAAATAGATTTAGGGTTAAGAGATAATTCTAATTACGATGGTTTCAAAGCCACAGGTATTTACCAATGGGTTTGGAACATCGAAAACAACTTTAACTGGTATGCTGGTGTTGGTGGTGGATTAGCAAATTACAATGGTAACGGAAATGATAATTTTTCTGAAACCTTTATTTTTGCTGCTGGTGATATTGGTATTGAATATAATTTTGATTCTGCACCAATTTTACTTTCATTAGATTTAAGACCAGAGTTTGGCTTTGGAGATAATTTTAATGACTACGATAATGATATCGCATTTAGTATTAGATACCAATTCTAATAACTGTAAAAAATAAAAAAATCCTCTAAATTAATTTTTAGAGGATTTTTTTATTTACACAATACTAAAATTAGAATGTTAATTACTTGGCGGAAATTGTTCTAAAATTTGAGTAACAACAACCTTTAAATGAGCCTCTCTTTGTTCTGGTGATCTTTTCTTACGAACTTTAGATTCTAGAGAACCTTCCCATATTAAATTATTAGTATTTGCTTCTATAAATTTTATGATTAGTTTCTCATTTACCTTATTATTTTCTATCGGAATTCCGCCCGAAACACCCACATTTCTATTTCCTAAACCAATAGAAATTGATTTATTATTTCTTACAATTGATGTTTGCGTATCAAAATAAATAAAAAAGTCTGGTAAATTATCTTGCTCTAAATTATCATTTTTTAATTTAGACGTGATGTAGTTTGTAATTCTTTTTACATCAAAATCATTTAAATTATCTCCATTATCTTCATAGAAATTAAACGTTTTATATTTTGAATAAGTTGTATTCGAATCATAATCAGAAACTACTTTCGAACTAGAACACCCAAAAACTAAGAACAATAAAATTAACCTAAAAACTTTCATTTTACGTTTTATTTAATAATTACTCTTGTAGGTGTATCTGTACCATTAATAATGCTTTCTGTACCTTTTGCAACTGCCTGAATTGTTTGTGTTATAACAGTCATATTTAAAGTTTCAGCCTCATCTGTTAATTTATGATAATCTGGATCTACATCTATTGGTGTTGTAGAAAATGTATGCGATGGCACGCCTAACCTTGCTAATGAAGCGTTGTCTGATCTAAAAAATAAATTGAACTTTTTATAAGGATCTGGAAATAACTGATAACCGGTACCTTCTAAATTCTTCTGAATAATTTTACCAAAATCAGAACGCTCAAAACCTGTTAACCATGCTGTATTTGGCCCAGAACTTGGTGTTTTCCCTATCATTTCTAAATTAATTCCGACAACAAATTTATCCGCATCAATACCTTTACCAAAATGAGTAGAACCAATTAAACCCATTTCTTCTGCTGTAAAAGAAGCAAAAACAATTGTTCTTTCGTTACCAATTTCTTTAAAGTATTTAGCTAAAACTAACAATCCTGTAACACCAGAAGCATCGTCATTTGCCCCATTGTAAATTAAGTCTCCTTCACCACTCTTTTTCATACCTAAATGATCGTAATGTGCAGAAATAATAACATATTCGTTCTTTTTACTTTTTCCTTCTAATACACCAATAATGTTGCTAGAAGTAATATCTTCTTTAGTTCTTCTATTTTTAAAAGTAAAAGTTTGTCTATAATCTTTTAAACTGTTAAAAGTAGTCAATCCTATTTTTTTGTATTCATTTTCTATGTAAACAGCCGCTTTTTCGATACCTGCTGTTCCAGATTTTCTACCTTCCATTTCATCTGCAGCCAACGTATATAAATGTTTTCTAACCAAATTAGAATCAATAAAAAAAGTTTTTTCTGGTTTTTTAAGTTTTCCAGAAATACCATCAGCCCCATTTTTTCCATTTAAACCTGGTTCACCAGCTGTTCCTGCTTTTCCATCTTTTCCTTTTGTAACAATAGCACAACTAAGCATTAAGCTCATGGCTAAAAAAACACCAATAATTTTTCTCATAAAATATCTATTTAGAGGATAAATATAACTATTTTAAATTGAAGGTTGTCTTATAAAATTCGATTATAACTCTTTAAATAACCGCTAAAATTTTATGTATTTTTGTTGAAAATTTTACAAATGATTTTATCTGAAATTCCGAATATAAAAAATACCGATGCAAATAACTTTTTTTTATTAGCAGGACCTTGTGCTATAGAAAGTGAAGAAATGGCATTAAGAATTGCTGAAAAAGTAGTTACTATTACAGACAAATTAGAAATTCCTTACATATTTAAAGGTAGTTTTAAAAAAGCAAACAGAAGTAGAATTGATAGTTTTACAGGTATTGGAGATGAAAAAGCTTTAAAGATTTTGCGTAAAGTTTCAGAAACATTTAATGTGCCAACAGTTACAGATATTCATGAAGTATCTGATGCAGAAAAAGCAGCTGCGTATGTAGATGTTTTACAAATTCCTGCATTTTTAGTGCGTCAAACAGATTTAGTTGTCGCTGCTGCAAAAACGGGTAAAGTTGTAAACTTAAAAAAGGGTCAATTTATGAGTCCCGGTGCTATGAAACATGCCGTACAAAAAGTTAAAGATGCTGGTTCTAATAAAGCTTGGATAACAGATAGAGGTACCATGTTTGGTTACCAAGATATGATTGTAGATTTTAGAGGCATTCCAGAAATGAGAGAATTTGCACCAACAATTTTAGACGTTACACATTCTTTACAACAACCAAATCAAACAGTTGGTGTAACAGGCGGAAGACCAGAAATGATTGAAACTATTGCCAGAGCCGGAATTGTAAATAACGTTGATGGTTTATTTATTGAAACTCATTTTGATCCGAAAAATGCAAAATCTGACGGTGCTAATATGTTACATTTAGATAATCTAGAAAGTTTATTAAGTAATTTAGTCGCTATTAGAAAAACTATAAATAATTTATAAACTACAAGTTATTGATACATATTTTAACCATTCAGATTTTAATTTGAATGGTTTTTTTATGAATAAAATATAAAGGCATAATAATTGTTTAGCTTAATTGTTAACATTTACTATATGAAACAATTTATATATTTTTTCTTATTAATTTCTTACACGACTTTTTCTCAAAATTTTGATAAAGTTGATAAAATCGTTTTAGAATACCCTAGATTCTCTAAAATTGAAAATTTAGCTTTAAGAATAGATACTGATTTTTCTAAAGATGAAGAAAAAGTTAGAGCAGCATTTTTTTGGTTGGCAAAAAATATTAGATACGATTTAAATCAATACTATAATCCGAAAGGAAGAAGTTTTAAATTTAGTTATAGGAATGAAATTGAAAAAGAACAAAAGTTAGAAGCAGCAAAAAATAAAATTATTGATAAAACTTTTAAAACCAAAAAAGGTTTGTGTGAAGAATATGCACAATCTTTTAAGAAAGTTTGTTCTTTGTTAAATATTGAAGCAGCAGTAATAAAAGGTTACACAAGAAATTCACCAGATGATATTGGTAGGTTTGTTTCTGAAACAAACCATGCTTGGAACGCTGTAAAACTTAATGATAAATGGATAATTTTAGACCCAACTTGGGCGGCAGGATATCTAATGAATGGAAAATGGACACGAAAATTCAACCCTTATTTTTACGACATTCCTAAAGATAAATTTTTTAAAACACATCTACCCGAAGAAAGTATATGGGTTTTGAGGTTGGGCAGAATTACTAAAAAGGAGTTTTATAATCAGCCAATTTATGGTCAAGAATTTCTAGCATCTACTATTGAGTTAATTTCTCCGAAAAATGGAATTATCAAAATTAAAAAAGGTGAAAATATTGTTTTAAAGTTTAAAAATTTATCCGAAAAAGCTTCAATGCTATACAACTATAAAAACCACAACTATGCAAAGAGACCAATTTTAAAATCAGAAAACAATATAACTACTTTAACAATTCTAAACCCATTAAGAAACTCTGAATTATTTTTATTTTTAAATAATAGAACTGCGCTTCAATTTAAAGTTGAGTAATTAGCTTCTCTTGTAGAAACCTTTGTCTTTAAGCGAATGTGCCTCTGCTAAAACAGATAGTAAAATTTCTTCATTTATATCTTCAATTTTAAAATATCTAAGAGATTTAACAACCTTTCTATTTTCTGATATTAGATGTTCGTTGTATTTTGTTAAATGTGCAGAAACCCAAAAAGCTACATCAACATATCCTTTCTTTTTAGACGGATTTAGATAACAAAAAGGTTTTTCGTTTAAATAATAAAAAGGGATTTTCCATTTAAATTGTAAATCAACGTTAGGGAAACTAGACTCTATTAATATTTGCAAATGCAACAAAATAGACATGAAAGGTTCTGGTTGATTTAAAATATATTCTTCAGCAGGTTTCATAAATAAAGATAAACAATACGGCTCTTTTTGTATCTTTACGAAAGTTATAAAATTTAGAAGAGAAACCATGCAATTGCAAGATAATTTTAAAAACAACTTTTTTTTAAGAGGGTTCGCAAGTATACTAATAGGATTTTATTTTTTTTTACTTGCTTATGCTTATAAGTATATTATTGATGGTTTTTTAATTGAAAATCATCCTTTAGGTGTTATAAGTCCTCAAATACTAGAAATTCTTTTTATTGGTTTAGCTGCTGTTTTTATGGTGTTTTCTTCTCTAGCTATTTTTTTTAGAGCAAAAAGGAAAGTTAAAAAAGAAGGTTCTTTATTATGGAATAAGCAAAGTAAAAATGCTTTTAAAAAATACTTTTTAGCAGTAATAATAGGATTTAGTGCCTTGTTCATTTTAAAATTTTACGGATATGTAGATATTTTAACACCAGTATTTCTATGCTGTTATGCTTCTATGTTATTTCTATTAAAGAGTAAGGATAATAATAAATTATATGCTTTAATTGGTTTAGCTATTCTATTAGCTTTGTATTGCTTTATTATACCAAGTTATTGGTATTCATCATTTACAATTATGGCAATTGCACATGCAGCTTTTGGTTTGGTCGAAAAAAATTAATTTTCTACTTTAAATCCAGGTTTCACATATCCTTTTGGCACATTTTCTGGCGGAACGGTTAAAACACTTCCATCTCTAACCGCATTATAATGCGGTGATAAAATTTCTATGCCCGCATTATGCAATTCATTTTTAATACTTTCGTGTAATAAAGAGTAAATTACAGCTCCTTTTTCTGGATTTTTAGTATGGCAATTTATTTCGTAATTTATATAAAAATCATCTAAGCTTTTCACTAATACAAATGGTTCTGGCGATTTTAAAATCATATCAGTATTTTTTGCCCCCTTTACCAAAGCTTTAATAACTTCTCCGCTGGAAACATCGTAACCAATAGTAACAGAAGTATGTAAAATAACACCAACTTCTTCTGCCGCATTTTTACTGAAATTAATTATATGATTTCCTAAAATCGTAGAATTTGGAACTGTTACATCTAAATTTTTTATAGTTCTAACCCTTGTTACTAATAAACTTCTTTCCGTTACATCGCCAACGGTATTTCCTATTTCTACTCTATCACCAACTTTAAAAGGTCTCATGTAAGTAATTACAACACCAGCAACAATATTAGAAATTGCAGCTGTTGATCCTAAAGAGAATAATACTCCAAAAAATATTGAAACTCCTTTAAAAGCATCTGATTGTGAACCTGGTATATATGGAAAACATATAACCGCAGCAAAAGCTATAATTACAACTCTTATTAAATTAAAAGTTGGTTTTGCCCAATCTGCATGAAAACCATCTAATCTTACTGCTTCTCTTTCTAATTCACCAGTTAAATACTTTAAAAATTTAAGTAAGTATTTAGTGATAAAAACAATTACTAAAATAAAAAATAAACCAGGTATAAATTGCAAAAAACCACTTACGATAAATTGAACGGGTTTCATAACATAATCGAAAACCGTAGATGCAACTTCTTTTGTTTCTGGTATAAAACTAAAAACAAAAGGTAAATAAACCACTAAGAAAAAAATACTAATTGCTATTCTTAATGCTCTAACCGAAAACTTTAAAATATGTTTTTCTCTTCTAGGTGTTATAAATTTAAAGATGTTTAAGAGTTCTTTTTTCTTAAATAACACATTTCTATCTAAAGCATCTAATTTAGTTTGTAACCATCTAAAAAACTTCTTTAGAAGAAAGAAGAAAAGGAAAATACCTAGAATTGCAAATCCAAAATAAATGTACTTTAAAGTCATAATAACCAATTGTGTTAATAATATAAAAATAATGTATTATTACGAATATTCTTGTTGAATTTTTCTAATAATATCTTCTAAACCATTTAATTGAAGCTCGTAAACTAACTCCATTTGTTTACCCAATTTACCATTTGGAAACCCTTTTGTCTTATACCAAACAATATAATGTTCTGGTAAATCTATTAAAAATCTTCCTTTATACTTACCAAAAGGCATTTTCATTTTCGCCAAATCTATTAGAAATTGTCTATCTTCTATCATTACTCTTTACCATCTACATAATCTTGTAAATAAGAAAAACGTTTTGTTAACTTACCGTTTTCTGTCATTTTTGCTCTTTCTAAAACACCATCTTTATCGTTATTAAAAAAAGCAGGAATTACATTTTCTAAAAACATTTCTCCGAAACCTTCACTTGCATCTTTTGGTAATTCACATGGTAAATTATCTACAGCCATTACCACAATAGCATTTTTATCTTGATAATCTACTTCTAATTCTGTATCTGGGTTGTATCCGTAAATAGGTTCTGCAATAGTTGATGCTTTAATTGTTGACGCAACAGGACCATCAACATCACAAGAAATATCTGCAACAAATTTTATATTAAAATCTTTAGATTTTGCATCTTCTCTAGTAAATAAATATGGCGCGCCATTTCCATAAAAATGACCAGCAATAAAGAAATCCGTTACTTCTGCAAAACGCATAAAATTAGATTCATAATTTTCTGGATGATTGTAAAAATCGAAATTATCTATAATTTCACCATCTTTTCGTTTATTATAATCTAGCACATCAGCTAAACAGTATACAGTTTCATCAAAAGTTTTTTCTAAATATTCGTTTACAGAAACTTCTTTAATTTGCATTGCATCTAACATTTCTTTTGCTCCGTATGCAACTTTACCATTACCGGTTAGTAATATTTTTATTTTTGGTAATGCTATTTTTTTTAATTCTGATATTAATTCTTGCTGGCTATCTAAGGTTTCTGCTTTAGGCAAATTAAATGTTTCATTTTTTAAACCAATTGCTCTAAAACCATTATAAGCACCAACTATACCTGCGTATCTACCAAAACCAATTAAACGAGCACCATTTTGCTTTATAATTGTTTCATGGTCGTATAATTCGATATTTTTATCTAGAATAGCTTGCAATAAATCTCTATTATAGGGTTGTTTTTTAATTGTATGACTAAAAAAGAAATACTTTTTATTAGGAATTAATGCATCAATTGGCACTTCTTTTACGCCTAACAATACATCACAATTAGATACATCTTCTAAGACTTTAAAACCTAAATCTGAATATGCTTGGTCGCTAAAAACACGTATATCAGAGCTTTCTACTACAATTTCAGCATCAGAATATATATTTTTAAATTGCTCTAATTTAGAAGGAGAAAAAACGACTCTTCTATCTGGTGGGTTTTTGCGTTCTTTTATGATACCGAATTTCATACGTTTTAGTTTTGCTCGAAGATATTTTATTTATATGAACCTACAAAAAGTTAGTTTACTCTTTCAACTTCGCTTTCTAATTTCAAGACAACATTTCCATCTTTTTGCTTGATATACAATGCTTTATTCCCAACATCTCCTTTTCTAACGATCTCAGTGTTATCGATGGTTTTTGTTACTTTTTTAGAGTATGTTTCTACTACTTCACCTTCTGCTGAACCATTTCCCCATTTCCAAGTTACCTTTGTACCTTTTCTTATCATAATAATATTTAATTTATTTACTATTAATAGAACTAATTTGCGTTACAATTATAAGTTTTTGTATTTTTGCAACCTTGTAATAATAATAACTAAGACAAGTTACAAAGTTTCATCAGTATTAAAAAATGAAATTTTTAAATAGATTGGTCTAATTATTGTATTCTTATTACAGCTCTTTGAAATATTGGGGACGACTGGTTTTGACAGCAAGGTCAGTGAATTTGTAAGCATATCGAGTTATGAAATAACACTCGTAAAACCTAATTTCAACTTTTTAAACGGCGAAGATAACTACGCTTTAGCTGCATAATTCGAATCATAGTAGAATTAGCCTCGGCACACAAGGTGTGCAAGCTTTATGTCCACGAAAAGCCTTGGTTTATGGCGTTTCACTTTTGGGCATCGTAAAAATAGACATAGAAAACCTGTTACTTTGCCAGGTTTTTGAAACTAAAAAAGTTAAGTTTAAAGTGGATTGTTCTTAATCAGCTTTAGATCGAAAATTAAGAAAGAACTAAATATGTAGAAAGCTTTTTGGCTGCTTGTTTGGACCCGAGTTCGATTCTCGGCGTCTCCACAAATAAAAAAAACCTCTAATTTAGATAAATTAGAGGTTTTTTAATTCAACTTTTCTTTTTACAATTGTTCTTAGTGATTCCTTTTTTTATAATTATTGATGTTGATAGAAACGGAATTCTTATGTATTTAACCTTACATTCGTGACATTTATAAATTTTAGCTCTAAACAATAATCTTAAATAAGAATTTCTTGTTATTCTTTTTCTAAAACCAGAATCGCATGAGGGGCATTTACTCATAATTGTCTTTTAAAATTAAATATAAAAAAACATGTTTCTTTAATTAATAATTTGAATACCTCTTTCTAATTGCTTTCCTTTTTTAATAACGAACTCAGAAAACAAATAAGGCACTTTTAGAACTTTAGTCTTACAATGAAAACATTTAAAAACTCTTGACTTAGGTATAATTCTTTGAAAAAAGTTTCTTGATGATCTTTTACTGTAATTAGAATTACATGTGGGGCATTTTGACATTAATAGGGTTTTTAGGGGTTAAATTTTAGTTTAGTAAAAACTTTTCCTTATAATATCACAAGCAATTGTCTCAAATATAATTATTATTTTAGTAATTCTAAGATATTATTTGTAAAAATATAATAATTTTAATGAAGGTATTTTATTATTTCAATAACAAAAGACAGTATATCAATATCATAAGTTAAAAAATAAATAGATAAAATATATTAATCTGTTTTAAATTATCTTGCATTAAAATTCTAGTAAAAATTGAAAAGAATACTTATCTCTGTTACTAACGATTTATCTACCGACCAAAGAGTTGCAAAGGTTTGTAAAACACTATCGGAAAATAATTTCGATGTTATTTTAATTGGTAGAAAATTAAAGAACAGCAAAAGTCTTTCAAGAAATTATAAAACAAAAAGATTTAAACTTCTATTTAACAATGGATTTCTATTTTACGCAGAATTTAATTTAAGGTTATTCCTATACTTATTGTTTTCTAAAAAAAACTATTTATTAGCTAATGATATAGATACTTTATTACCCAATTATCTTATTAGTAAACTTCAAAACAAAAAACTAGTATTTGACAGTCACGAACTTTTTTCTGAAATACCAGAACTAGTTCATAGACCAAAAGTTAAAAGATTATGGATGACTTTGGAAGATAAAATAATACCTAAATTAAAAAATAATTATACAGTTTGTGATAGCATTGCAAAACATTATCAAAATAAATATCAAACTAATTTTAAAACTATTAAAAATTTACCTTTTCAAAAAGAATTAAAAAAAGGGAGTTTCAATTTTGATACAAAAAATCAAAAAATCATCTTATATCAAGGAGCAACGAACATTGGTAGAGGAATACAATTAATGATAGAAACTGTAAAACTATTAGATAATTATATTTTTGTTATCATTGGAGATGGTGATGAGTTTCTAAATTTAAAATTAAAGATAGCATCAGAAAAATTAGAAAAAAAAGTTTTTTTATTAGGTAGAAAAACTCCTGCAGAATTAGCAGAATTAACACCTTTAGCAGATTTAGGTATTAGTGTTGAAGAAGATTTAGGATTAAATTACAAATACGCATTACCTAATAAAATATTCGATTACATTCAAGCAAATGTCCCTGTTTTAGTTTCCGACTTACCAGAAATGAAAGCTATTGTTTCTAAATATAATGTAGGTGAAGTTCTAAAAAATAGAAAGCCTGCAATTATTGCAAAACAAATTCAACAAATGTTAGAAAATGATTATTTAGTATCTATAAAAACCGCAAAAAAAGAATTGATTTGGGAAAACCAGGAAACTGATTTAATACAAATTTTTGAAAATTTAGAGTAATTACTTTTTATATTGATGTGGATTTTCTCGAACTCCTTTCTTAAAAATTTTTCGTAAACTTCCACGAAACCCATTATCTAAACGCAATAAAATATCTTTAATTTTTTCTGAAGACCTACCTCTAAAAGTAGTTACATGAAAAGTATCTGAAATTAAAAAAGGAGTATTAGAAAAATAATAATTAGAAACACAATTTCTAACATCATCTTTTAAAACTTTACTTACAGAGTGCCAAGAATTATTATGCGTAGACATTACAACTAATCTATTAAACTTGCTAACTATGGTTATTTGAGGTTCTTTTAAACCTTTTGGCCATAACTCTAAATTACCACCATTTTCTAGTTTCCAGTTTGGTGAAACATAGTAAAGTAAGTTTAATACGCGCCATTTATTTCTATCCTTGTCATGAGAATTATCTAAATGCGGATTCAGAAAATTATCTTTTTCCATTAAAGATAAACCACCTGCATACAGATTCTCATCACCTTCTAAATCTTTTAATTCACAAATTTCACCAACTAATTTTACAACTCTTTTATCTTGAAAAGCATAAACAATTTCTTCTAAAATTGTATCATACTTATTCATCTGATAAGCTGTAAATTTAAATTCTCTTAAGTTTTTTTTCTTAACAGTTGCTTTTGTATTTGGAAATTTATGATAGATTTCTAAAGCCAAATCTTCTGGCAATAAATTATCTAGATAAAAATAACCAATTCCACCTTTTGAAGATAAAAACTGCTTTTTTAAAACATCTTTTTTCTCAACTAAATTTCTTAAAATTAAATTTGCAATTTCGGTTCTATTCATCTTTTAATTTTAGTTGACAGAGGTAACTTACTTTCATACAATTTAAAAAAAATACTGATGATTTATTCTTTGCTGAATTCTCAAAAAAAGGTTGTAAAAAAGCAACTACTCTTAATGACTTAAATTTAGAAATTTTATTAATTAGCTTTAATAATTGTAAATTATCAGGATTTATCAAATTACTTTTTTCTAAGAAAATTAAATTTCTCATCGCCTTTTTTGTCTTTTTAATAAAAAGTGTATTGTCATCAATACCCAAATGATAAACTTCGTTTGCTATTTGCTTTATTTTGTAACCTTGCTTTATTAAATCCAAAGAAAAAAGTAAATCTTCTCTACCGTAATCAACCAATTTTTCTTCAAATTTAATTTTTAAAAAAACTTCTTTCTGAATTAAAAAATTAGAAGTGAAAAAATACTTAGAAGGATTCTCTGTTCGTTTTTTTAAAGAAATTTCTTCATTTTTTTTTCCGTATTTGTATCTTAAATACTTTTTGTTTTTGGGTAAATGTTCATATTTAATTCCGCCACAAAAAACAGTTTTATCAGAATTAAAATATTTACTATAATTTCTTATAAAGTTAGTTTTTATTGGTAAAACATCTGCATCTAAAAAAAGCAACCAATTAAATGTAGCTTTTTCTGCTAATAAATTACGAATTGCACTTCTACCAACATTCTTCTTAAAAGCTGTAAAAGTTGCGTTAGAAAGTGTATTTATTTCTCTATTCTTTAAATTAATAGAAGAGTTAGATCCATCATCAAAACAAATTATTTCGAAAGAGATTCTTTCTAATACTAGTTGTTTGTGAATACTTTTAACTAATTTAAATGCATTGTAATTATATGTTGGTATTAATACAGAAAGCATTAAACACTTGCTTGTTGGGCAACTTCAAACAACTCGCCACCTTCACATTTTAAAGTTTTTTGTTTAAACTTTACAATTAATTGGTAATCGTGAGTTGCCATTAAAATTGTTTTACCACTTTTATGTATTTCATTCAAAAGTTGCATGACTTCCATAGAAGTTTTCGGATCTAAATTACCTGTTGGTTCGTCTGCTAAAATTAATTCAGGATCATTTAAAAGAGCTCTTGCAATAGCAACTCTTTGTTGTTCTCCGCCAGAAAGTTCGAAAGGTTTTTTTAAGTATTTAGATTTTAATCCAACTTTATCTAATACTTCATAAATTTTTTCTTTCATCTGTTCTTTATCTTTCCAGCCTGTTGCTTTTAAAACAAATTTTAGATTATCAAAAACATTTCTATCGTTTAAAAGTTTAAAATCCTGAAAAACAATTCCTATTTTTCTTCTTAAAAACGGAATTTGTTTTTCTTTTAACTTTTTTAAATCAAAATCTACAATGTTTCCCGTACCTTTTTGCAATTGTAAATCACCGTATAAAGTTTTCATTAAGCTACTTTTACCACTACCAGTTTTTCCTATTAAATAATAGAAATCGCCTTTATTAATGGTTAAATTAACTTTAGAAAGCACTAAATTATCTCTTTGGTAAATTTCTGCATTTTCTAATTGTAAAACATGATTTTTCATAGGAATAAGTAGTTTCTACAAACTTAAAAGTTTCTATTGATTTTTTAACTATGAATTGACAACAATTCTTATTTTTGATTTAAAATGAAATAATATTTCTTCCCCCATCCAACAAAATAAAAAATTATTCGTTATCACTTTTGAGAATAAATATAACTCTATGAAATATCGTTTTTTAACAAAACTGATTCTTTCTTTTTGCATCTTTTTATGCAGTAATCATTGTTTTTCACAACAAACAATTGCTGATGCTACAAATTTAACAACGTATAATAATGCATTAAAATTATACAACTCTAAAGCTTATGCTGCCGCTTTTAAAACTTTTAATAAAGTTGCCCAAGACGCAAGTGTTGGTTCTAATTTAAAATCTGATGCAAGGTATTACGAAGCAATGTCTGCAATAAAATTAAACCGAGCAGATGCAGATAAAAAGGTATTAACTTTTGTTGAAGAAAACCCAAACAGTAATAAAAAAAATATTGCTTTTTACAATGTAGCAAACTACTATTTTGCTAATAAAAAAGCAGCTTATGCCTTAAAATGGTTTCAGAAAGTAGATGTAGATAAACTTTCTAAAGAAAATAAAAAAGAACTTAATTTTAAAATGGGTTATTGTTTTTTAGCTACAAATAATTTACAATTAGCCAAAGCACGATTTTTACCATTAATTAATGATGCAAAATATGGTAATGATTCGAGATATTACTTCGGATTTATTTCATACAAATTAGAAGATTATGGTATTGCAGAGTCTACCTTAAAAGAAATTGCAGACGACGAATCTTACAGAGCAGAAATTACTTATTATTTATTAGACATTAGTTTTAAAGCAGGTAAATTTAAACGATGCATTAAAGTTGGTTTAGAGTTATACCCAACAATAGAAAGAAAATTAAAATCTGATGTTGCTAAAATTATTGGAGAAAGTTATTTTAATTTAAATAAATATGCAGAATCTATACCTTATTTAAAAGCTTATAAAGGCACAAAAGGTAAATGGAATAACACCGATTTTTACCAATTAGGATATGCGTATTACAAACAAAACGATTTTGAAAATGCTGTAAATAACTTTAATAAAATTATCGATCAAAAAAATTCAGTTTCTCAAAATGCATATTATCATTTAGGTGAATGTTACATGAAATTAGATAATAAAAGTGCAGCTTTAAACGCATTTAAATCTGCTTCTTTAATGGATTTCGATAAAAACATAAAACAAGATGCAGCTTTAAATTATGCTAAACTTAGTTACGAAGAAGGAAACCCTTTTGAACCTGTTGCTCAAGTTTTACAAAATTATTTAAAAAATTATCCTAAGTCGAAATCATACAAAGAAATTAACCAACTAGTAGTTTCATCGTTCTTAAACCAGCAAGATTATAAAGGTGCTTTAGCATTTTTATCAGAAAAAAAATCTGAAGAAAATATTGCACTTATTTATGAAGTATCCCTTTACAGAGGTATACAATTATTTAATGAAAACAAATTAACAGAATCTATTCCATTCTTTATTGAAGCAAAAAAATCGAAAATTAATCAAATAAACCAAAGAGCAAAATATTGGCAAGCAGAAACTTTATATCTATTAGAAAATTATAAAGATGCATTGTCGAAATTTATTTCTATAAAAAGCGAGTCTAGTTCAAAAAATATCAGCGAATTTTCTAGATTAGATTATAACATTGGTTATAGTCAATTTAAACTAAAACAATACGAAAACGCAGCTAATTCTTTTACAAAATTTCTTAAAAGAGATAGTATTTCAAACAATTTAAAGTACGATGCTTTAATTCGATTGGCAGATAGTTATTTTGCAACTACAAATTATACAAACGCCATTGCTACTTATAAAAATGTTACCGATAATTTTGGCCTTGGCGCAGATTATGCACAGTATCAAATAGGTATGAGTTACGGTTTTATAGACAAGAATGAGGAAAAAATATCAGCTTTAAAAAAAGTAATAAACAACTATCAAGTTTCTAACTTAAAAGATGATGCTTTATATCAATTAGGAAATACGTATACCAAAATAAAAGATCATAAAAATGCACATATTGCATATGATCGTTTAATTGAAAAACATCCCAAAAGTACTTTTGTTTCTAGAGCTTTGCTAAGGCAAGGGTTGCTTTACTTTAACGACAACTTAAATATGCAATCTTTAATGAAATATAAAGATGTGGCAGCTAAATTCCCGAATTCTCCAGACGCTTTAGAAGCGGTTGCAAATGCAAGAAACGTATATATAGAAGAAGGAAATTTAGAAGATTATGTGAATTGGGTTGCAACTTTAAAATTTATTAATATCACCAGTTCTGAGTTAGACAATACTACTTTTGCAGTTGCAGAAAAAAAATATTTAGAATCAAAAAAAGGAGACGATATTATAAATAGTCTTCAGAAATACATTAGAGATTTTCCTAAAGGAACTCATATTATTAAGGCAAATTATTATTTAGCAGATGTTTTATTTCAAGTGAAAGAATATAAAAAATCGATTCCTTATTTCGAGTTTATTATAAATGAAGATACATCTGATTATACAGAAGATTCTTTAAATAAGTTGTCTCAAATTTATTTAAACCAAAACGATTTTAATACAGCTTTACCTCTTTTAGATAGATTAGAAGAAGAAGCATATGTTACCGAAAACATCCTCTTTGCACAAAGTAATTTAATGAAAGGATATTATGAAACAGAAGCTTATGATTTTGCTATTGAGTACGCCAAAAAAATCTTACAAAAAGACAAACTTGATGCTACAATAAGTAACGATGCTAAAAAAATAATTGCTAGATCTTCTTTTAAAAGCAACGATTTAAGAACTGCAGAAGAATATTACACAGAAATAGAAGTAACTGCCACTGGAGAAGTAAAAGCAGAAGCTCTTTTTTACAATGCTTACTTTAAAAATGAGCAGAAACTATATAAAGAATCTAATAAAGTTGTGCAAAAGTTAATAGCTAACTATGCTAATTATAAATATTGGGCTGTAAAAAGTTATGTTATAATGGGTAAAAATTATTATGGTTTAAATGATGTTTATCAAGCTACTTTTGTTTTAGAAAATGTAATTAAAAACTTTAAACAGTTTGATGACATTGTAAAAGATGCACAATTAGAATTAAATACCATAAGAGAAAACGAAGCCAAAACAAACAACTCCGTAACACCAGAAAAGAAGAACTAATGAAAAGAAGCTTTTTATTAATTATAGTTTTATTGGTTGTTTTCTCTGCAAAAGCGCAAGAGAAAAAGAAAGATACTGTAGTAGAAACAGAAATAGTAAATGTTGTTACTAAATACAACCCTAAAATTGCTGATGTAAAAAAAATTAAAAACAATCCTGCAATTCAATTACTTAAAAAAAATGATAAGAAAAAATTAGAATATTCTATATTTTCTGCGCCTGTTGCCTCTACATTTACACCTAAAACAGGTGTTGTAAAAGGTATAAATGTGGGTGTAAAAGAAAGAGTATATAATAATTATTTTGCTGCAGGAATTGGGAATTACATAAGTCCGTATGCCGAATTATTTATTTATAACAGCACAAGATTTAATGACGAATATGGTGTACACGCAAAGTTTAATTCATCTGAAGAAAACATAAAAGACACTAAATTAAATAGCACTTTTCTAAATTTTAAATCTTCGGCATTTTTTAAAAAAGAAGAAAGATATTTCGATTGGAAAGTTGGTTTAGACATCGAAAGAAATCATTATAACTGGTATGGTTTACCTACAGATGTTCTTTATAATGAAGCTGTAATTAATGCTATAGAAGAAAATCAAAATTATACTTATTTTAAAACAACAGGAGATTTTAAATTTCATGATTCTTATATTGATTTTGGTAAGGTAACAGCTTCTTATTTTACCGATAAATATAATAGTTCAGAAATTTACGCGAGTTTTAATGCAAAATTAGATTTTCCTTTAGACTTTATAAATTATAATTTAAACACTATTTCTTTTGATGCTGGCGTAGAAGTTTTAAATGGTAATTTTTCTGAAAGTTATGACAATTCTGGCGGAATAAATTACAATACAATAACCGCTAAATTAATACCAGAATATAAACATGAATTTGGCAATTTAATTTTAAAAGCTAGTTTAAGAACATTTGTTTCTGTTGATACGGAAAATGATATTACAAACTTTTTTATGTTTCCAGATTTGTTTTTACAAACCCCAATTTTTAAACAATATGTAAATTTTTACACGGGGTTAACTGGTAATTTAGAAACAAATACATACAAAAACTTTACAGAACTTAATCCTTATGTATCTCCTACTCTTTTTATAACTCAAACAGCAGAGTCTTCAAATGTTTTTCTAGGTTTAAAAGGAAATATTACTAAAAGTATAAGTTACAACATTAAAGCTAGTGCGGTAAAAGAAGAAGACAAACCTCTATTTTTAAGAAATAACACCAAATCTAACGGAACAAATACATCAAATAACGGTGAGCAATTAAAAGGTTATGAATACGGAAATTCTTATAGAATATTTTATGACGACATTAAATCGAATACTATTTTTGCTGAATTTGAATATCTTTTTAACAAAAACCTTACTTTCTCAACTCAAGTTGAAGTAAAAAACTATACAACGTTAAACGCATTAGAAAGTTGGAACTTACCAAGTTTACAAGGTGCTTTTTTAGCAAAGTATAAAAAAACAAAGTGGTATGCTACTGCAAATATTTTTTATGTTGATGAAAGAATGGATGCTTTGTATAACGCAGAATTTCCATCTAGTTTAAGAGGCATACAAACTTTAGATTCATTTTTTGATGTAAATTTAGATGGTGGTTATCATTTTAATGATAAATTCTCTGCTTTTCTTAAATTGAATAATGTGCTAAATACAAGTTATCAAAGATTTGCAAATTTTAAAACTCAGGGGTTTCAGGTCTTGGCTGGTTTTACTTATAAGTTTGATTTTTAAATCATCTTTTTCTTGTAATACTTTCGAGTGATAAACAAATAATTTTCTCAATTCATTTTTGTAGCTTTAACAATTCTTAAATTATTCTACAAACATGAAAAAAATAATATATCTAATTACACTATCATTATTAATTATATCTTGTAATAAAACACAAGAAAAAGAAATTAATAACGCACTTTCTTCTGAAGAAAAAATAGATTCTACTAAAATAAAAACACTTTTTAATAGCGCTTTAACGCAAGGTAAATCTTATGAATGGTTAAGAGATTTAACGCAAAATATTGGTGGTAGATTATCTGGTTCTAAAGAAGCTGAACAAGCTGTAATTTGGGGAGAAAAATTAATGAAAGAAGTAGGTTTAGACTCTGTTTGGTTACAACCGTTAATGGTACCACATTGGGTTAGAGGCGAAAAAGAGATTGCAACTTATACAACTAACGGAGTTCAAAAAAATGTTGCTATTTGTGCATTAGGTTTTTCAGTTGCAACCCCTCAAACTGGTGTTTTAGCAGAAGTTTTAGAAGTAAAATCTTTGGAAGAAGCAGAAAAACTTGGTAATAAAATGGAAGGTAAAATTGTATTTTTTAATAGACCTTTTGATAATACTTTAATAAATACATTTGGCGCTTATGGTGGTTGTGTAGATCAAAGAGTACAAGGTGCAGCAGTATGTGGTAAATATGGTGCAAAAGGTGTAATTGTTCGTTCTATGACAAATTCTGTAGATGATTATCCGCATACAGGAACAATGACATATAATGATTTACCAAAAGAACTACACATTCCTGCTGCTGCAATAAGTAGTAAAGCTGCTAATATTTTAAGTGAAGATTTGCAAAAAAATCCAAATTTAAAATTCTATTTTAAGCAAAGTTGTGAAACGTTACCAGATGCTCCTTCTTTTAATGTAGTCGGAGAAATTAAAGGAACAGAAACACCAGAAAATATTTTTGTTGTTGGCGGTCATTTAGATTCTTGGGATTTAGGTGAAGGTGCTCATGATGACGGAACCGGAATTGTACAATCTTTAGAAGTTGCTTATTTATTTAAGAAAAACAACATCAAACCAAAAAACACTATCAGAATTGTTTTTTATATGAATGAAGAAAATGGAACTCGCGGAGCAAAAAAATATGCAGAATTAGCCAAACTGAACAAAGAAATGCATATTGGTGGTTTAGAATCTGATGCTGGCGGACATACCCCGAGAGGTTTTTCTATACAAGCAAACGATTCTAATACAGCATTACTACAAAGCTGGAAAAAACTACTATCTCCTTACGGATTACACGATTTAGTCAAAGGTGGTTCTGGTGCAGATATTGCACCGCTACAAGCAGAAAATGTAACTTTGGTTGGTTACAGACCAGATAGTCAGCGTTATTTTGATTATCATCACACAAGCAGAGACACGTTTGATAAAGTAAATAAAAGAGAACTAGAGTTAGGTAGCGCATCTATGGCTAGTATTGTTTATCTAATGGATAAATACTTATACAATAATCAAATTGTGAAACCTTAAAAATGGAAACAACTGTAATTATTTTAAGAGTTTTATTCGGAATTTTATTTTGCTTTGCAGGAATAATGCACATTATTAAACCTAAAATTTTCAAACATTTTATACCAGAATTTCTACCAAAATTATTGGTAAATTATGTTTTTGGTGCTTTAGAATTTCTCCTTGGTTTAGGATTATTTTTTTCGAGTACAGTAAAAAATGCATCCATAGGAATTTTTATATTATTGGTAATCTTTTTACCAATTCATATTTGGGATGCTACTAAAATTAGACCCGCAATAGGATCCAAAAAAATTGCATACGTTAGAATTCCGCTACAATTTCTTTTAATGTATTGCATCTATTTAATCTATCTTAATACTTAAAAAATGAATAAAAAATTAATCTTAATTTTCACCCTAATTTCAATTTTCTCTTGTAAAAAAGAGCCAGTAGATTTAATTGTTTTTAATTCTAACACTTATACTGTAAATAACGATTTTAACAAAGCAGAAGCATTTGCTATTAAAGACGGTTTGTTTGTTGCTGTTGGTAATAACGACGAAATTAAAGGTAAATACGAATCTAAAAAAATAGTTGATGCTCAAAACCAAACAATTGTTCCTGGTTTAATTGACGCACATTGTCATTTTTTTAGAATGGGTTTACAACAACAAAAAGTTTCTTTAGAAGACACAAAAAGTTATGATGAAGTTTTAGAGAAAATTGTTGCTTTTCAGAAAGAAAAAAACACAAGTTTTATTACGGGTCGTGGATGGGATCAAAATGATTGGGAAATAAAAGAATTTCCGACAAAAGAAAAGTTGGATGCTTTATTTCCTGAAACACCTGTTGCAGTTGGCAGAGTTGATGGACACGCATTATTAGTAAACCAAGCAGCCATCGATTTAGCAGGTATTACAAAAGACACAAAAGTTTCTGGTGGAGAAATTATAATAAAAGATGGTAAAATGACAGGTGTTTTAATTGATGCTGCTATGGATTTCATCAAATTTCCATCAGCATCTTTAGAAGAAGCAACACAAGGTTTATTAGATGCTCAAAAAATATCTTTTTCTTATGGTTTAACTACAGTTGATGATGCTGGTTTAGACAGAAGTGCTATCGAGTTAATAGACAGTCTTCAGAAAGAAAACGCGCTTAAAATGCGTATTTATGCAATGGTATCAGGAGACAAACAAGAGCAAATTGACTATTACATTAACAAAGGAATCATTAAAACAGAAAAATTAAACGTTCGTTCTTTTAAAGTGTATGGAGATGGTGCTCTAGGATCTAGAGGTGCAGCAATGAGAACATCTTATTCTGATAGAGACAATCATTTCGGAGCTTTAATATACTCGCCAGAAAGATATCAAGAAATTGCAAAACAAATTGCAGCTTCAGATTATCAAATGAACACGCATGCAATTGGAGATTCTGCTAATACTTGGATGCTTAAAACCTATAAAGAAGTATTAAAAGATGCAAAAAATAGACGTTGGAGAATTGAACATGCTCAAATTATTTCTGAAGATGATTTCTCTTATTTTGAAAATATAATTCCGTCTGTGCAACCAACACATGCAACATCAGATATGTATTGGGCAGAAGATAGAATCGGAGAAAAAAGAATGAAAGGAGCTTACGCTTTTAAAGACTTATTGAATAAATATGGCAAAATTACTTTGGGTACAGATTTCCCTGTAGAACAAGTAAATCCTTTTTTAACTTTTTATGCTGCCACTATAAGAAAAGATTTAGAAAATTATCCTGAGGAAGGTTTTCAAATGGAAAATGCATTAACAAGAGAAGAAACTCTAAAAGGCATGACAATTTGGGCTGCGTACTCTAATTTCGAAGAAGAAGAAAAAGGTTCTATTGAAGTAGGTAAATTTGCAGATTTTGTAATTTTAAATCAAGACATTATGCAAATTGAAGGAGAGAAAATACCTAAAACGAAAGTGATAGCAACTTATTTAAATGGTGAAAAAGTATATTAAAAATCAACCTATATTTGTAACAAATTAATTCATAGATGAAAAAGCATATTATATTCTTGTTATCAATTATCCTACTTACATCATGTATAAATGATACCGAAAGTTTTAAACCTCAAACAGAAGAAGATATTATCAAATATATTGAAGCTAATGATTTAAATGCAAATAGAAGCAATACTGGTTTGTATTATGTGATCTCTAAAGAAGGTTCTGGTGCTAGACCAAATAATAATTCTAATGTTACTGTGGCCTACAAAGGATATTTTTTAGATGGTAAAACTTTTGATGAAAGTAATTCTGAGGGTATTTCATTTGGTCTGAATCAAGTAATTTTAGGCTGGACAGAGGGAATTACTTATTTTAAAGAAGGCGGAGAAGGAAAATTACTTGTACCTTATAATTTAGGTTACGGTTTAAATGGTAGACCAGGAATTCCTGGTGGTGCAGTTTTAATTTTTGATATTAAATTGATAAGTGTAAATTAAAAAAAAAGCGAAACTTAAAAGTTTCGCTTTTTTTTATGATATAATTGGTGATATAAAGTCCTTAATTCCAGAGACACCATTTACACCTAAGTTTTTAATAAAAGCAGAACCTATAATAGCTCCGTTAGCATAATTACAAGCTGTATTAAATGTTTGTTTATCAGAAATACCAAAACCTACAATAAGTTTACTTTTCAAATTCATATTTTTTATTCTTTCGAAATAAGCTATTTGATTATTTGAAATTTCCCCTTTTGCCCCAGTAATAGAAGCAGAAGCAACGACATAAATAAAAGAATTTGTATAATTATCTATTTTATAAATTCTTTCTTCTGAAGTGTGTGGTGTTATTAAAAATACATTTGTAATTCCGTATTTATCAAATAAATCTTTGTAATGATTTTCATATTCTACCATAGGTAAATCTGGTAAAATAACCGTATTAATACCACAATCTATTACTTTCTGACAAAATTTATCTTCTCCATATTTTAACATCTGATTCAAATATCCCATTAAAACCAATGGAGTTTTGTTTGAATCTTTAATAGACATTAATTGATCAAAAACAATATCTAAATTAATTCCATTTGCTAAAGCTTTCTGGCTACTATCTTGAATTGTTGGTCCGTCTGCAAGCGGATCTGAATATGGCAAACCTACCTCTATAAAATCTACATCGCTTTTTTCTAACTCAGAAATAACTTTAGTTGTATCATCTAATTTAGGATATCCACAGGTAAAATATATCGATAATAAATTATCTTTTTCTTCTAAAATACTTTCTAAACTTTTCATGCTAAAATTGGTTCTTTTTTACTTTCTAATTCTTGCTTCACTGCCGTCCATAAATTTATTCTTACCTGCAAAGCACTTTTTGCAATATCTAGAACTTCTTGCCATTTTACGTTATCATTTCCACATAATTCCTCAATCATTTGTAAAGACAACGGTCCGTGTTCATCACCATCTAACTCTATGTGTCTTTCTAAATAGTATGTAAAATTATCAAAATTAATATTTTCTTTTGTAGAGGTTTCTTCTACTATTTTAAGAAACATATCGGGTATAATGTCTTCTCTACCATAAGTAAAAGCTGCAGCAATTTTATGTGTTTGATTAGAGTTGATTGTATCAAAAGTAAAATTAACAAAATCTTTAACAGCTTCTGATATTGTAACTATTTCTAAGGATTTTTTAACAGTTTTTCCTTCATTAATACTTTGTAAAAATTTTTCTATAAGAGAACTATCTGCTCCCATTTCTTCCATAGCATCAACATACATTTCAAAATGACTTTTAAAAACACCATCTTTATTTACATCACTTTCTTCTGCTAATGTGATTTCATTTATAAAACGAACAAGATTCGTATTCTTTTTTGGCAACCACGGTAAAGAGACAGAAGTTAAGTTAATTTGTAAAGCCTTTAAAAGCGACATAAAATCCCAAACAGCAAAAACATGACTTTCCATAAAAAACTTAATATCTTCTATAGAACTTAATGTTTTATATAAATCATGCTCTCTTAATTTTATTCTTAGAGGCAATAATTCTGTTTCTATAAACTTTAAATTAGAATTCATTATTCTTTTAAATGTTTTATATAAGTTTCTAAATCTTTGTCTCCTCGTCCAGATAAATTAATTACTACAACTTGATTTTCTTTAAAATCAATTTTTGGTAAAACAGCCAAAGCATGTGCCGTTTCTAAAGCAGGAATAATCCCTTCAATTTTTGTTAATTCATATGCTGCTTCTAAAGCTTCTGCATCTGTAGCATTCATAAATTTAGCTCTTTTACTTTCATATAAAAAAGCATGCAATGGGCCAACACCAGGATAATCTAAACCTGCAGAAATCGAATATGGTTCTACAATTTGACCATAATCATCTTGCATTAAAATCGTTTTACTACCGTGAATAATTCCTACTTCGCCTAATTGAGATGTAGCTGCACTTTCGCCGGAATTAACACCTAAACCAGCCGCTTCAACAGCAATTAATTCTACTTCGTGTTCATCCATATAATGGTAAAATGCTCCGGCAGCATTAGAACCTCCACCCACACAAGCAATAATTGTATCAGGATTTTCTTTACCTGTTTTCTCTTTTAATTGCCATTTCATTTCTTCAGAAATTACAGCTTGTAAACGTGCAACCATATCTGGATGTGGATGCGGACCAACCACAGATCCTATTAAATAAAATGTTTCTGGATTCTGAATCCAGTATCTTATTGCTTCATTTGTAGCATCTTTTAGCGTTTTACTTCCGCTAGTTGCTGCCACAACTTTAGCGCCTAACATTTTCATTCTAGCAACATTTGGCGCTTGCCTTTCAATGTCTTTTTCTCCCATAAAAACTGTACAATCTAAGCCCATTAAAGCACAAACAGTTGCCGTTGCAACACCATGTTGTCCTGCACCCGTTTCTGCAATAATTTTAGTTTTACCTAGTTTTTGTGCAATTAAAATTTGACCAATTGTATTGTTTACTTTATGAGCTCCCGTATGATTTAAATCTTCTCTTTTTAAATAAATGTGGGCTGCATATTTTTCTGATAAACGCTTAGCATAATACAAAGGTGTTGGTCTACCAACATAATCTTTAAGCAAAGATTTATATTCATCTTGAAATTCTTTAGATTCGATAATTTGAATATAATTATCTTCTAATTCCTTTACATTAGGATACAACAATTCTGGTATAAATGCACCTCCAAATTGTCCAAAATATCCGTTTTTATCTGGTTGAAACTTTGATTTCATATTATATTTTGTTCTTGAAGTTTTTAACTTCATTAATATTTTTTAATCCTGGTTCTAATTCAAATTTACTATTTACATCTAAAGCATAAATAGGTAAATTAGACTTTGCTATTATTTGTACTTGTTCTAAATCACTTAAACCTATACCACCACTTAAAAAGAAAGGTTTATCAAAAGGGTATTTTTCTAAAACAGACCAATCAAATTTGGTTCCATTACCTCCTCTTTCTTTTCCTTTAGTATCAAATAAAAAGAAATCTACAACGTTTAAATATGGTTTTAAAATATCAAAATCAAATGTGTCTTTAATACCAAAAACTTTTATAATTTCAACTTCGTTTTTAGAAATATAATGCTGATTTTTTTTCTTCTTAATCTGCTTATTTTCTTCAATAAACAATGCTCTTCTTTCTGATAATTGTTTTTTTAATTCGTTGATATAATCTACAGATTCATCGCCGTGTAATTGAATTGCGTCTAATTGGTATTCTTCTACCAAAGAAATTACAATTTCTGTGTATTCATTTACAAAAACACCAGTTTTTTTTATCGAATTAGAAAATTCTGGAATAATACCTTCAAAATTTCTTTTTGATTTTTCATAGAAAATAAAACCCATGTAATCTGGATTTACATCAGCTAATTGCTGAATGTTTTCTGTAAACTTCATTCCACAAACTTTCAGTTTCATACCTATCTTATTTGACTGATAAATTCTTGACAAGCTTCTCCTGGATTTTCGGTTTTCATGAAGTTTTCTCCAATCAAAAAACCTTGAAAACCAAATTCTTTTAATCCCGTAATAATTTTTGGATCAGAAATCCCACTTTCTGAAACTTTTAAACAAGTATCTGGTATTTGACTAGAAAGTTTAATAGAATGATCTAAATCTACTTCAAACGTCTTTAAATTTCTGTTATTAATACCTATAATTTTATTGTCTAAATCGTTAATTTTATCTAAATCTTCTTGCGTATGCACCTCATATAAAACTTCCAAACCCAAATCTGTTGCTAGGTTTCCGTAGTTTTTTAATTCTGTAGCGGTTAAACAAGAAGCTATTAAAAGAATTACATCTGCACCAATTGCTTTTGCTTCTACAATTTGAAAACCATCAACAATAAAATCTTTTCTAAGAATAGGTTTTTGCTGATTGATTACTCTTGCTTCCATCAAATCTGCCATAGAACCTCCAAAAAAAGAAGTATCTGTTAAAATAGATTGTGCCGCAACATTTGCATCTAAATACCCATTAGTAACCTCTGCAATTGTAGCTTTATCGTTAATGATTCCTTTTGATGGTGATTGACGTTTGAACTCTGCAATAATACCTGAAGAACCAACCTCTAATAACGATTTTTTTAATGAAAAAACTGTTCTACCAAAATTAGGACTTTCTACTAATTTCTTTACAGGAATTTCTGCTTTAATTTTAGCTATTTCCTTCTTTTTAAATGCTATTATTTTATCTAAAATTGTCATATTTGTAATTATGAATTCTAAATTAAGAATTATGAATTTGTATTTCTAATTGTTTTTTGAATACTTCCGATTATTTTTAAAATTTCTTCAATATCCTTTAATAATGATTCTGATTCTTGTTGTGTTAAAAATCTGTATCTTTTAATAAACGAATCCAATAATGAGATTCTCTTGCTTCTTTATAAGCTATTGTTAATTTAGCTAAAAAATCTTTTCTACTCTGGCCTCCAATTGCTTCTTCTATATTAGCACCAATTGACGTTCCTGAACGTAACAACTGTTTACTTAACACAAACTCTTTTTTCTCTTGTGATAAATGTTTGTATAGTTTAATAATTCTTACTGCGAAATTATAGCTTTTAGTTTGAATTATGTTGTCCTTTTTCATAAGTCGTAATTTCGAATTCGTAATTATTAATTACTTTTTTAAATTATTTCTATACCTTAGAAAAAAATAAACAATTAATCCGACGATTAATCCAACAGCTGCTTGCTTAAATAATTCTTTTGTTTGAATACCTATTGCCAAACCAATAAATAAAAATCCAGGTACAACTAAAAATAAATTTTTTTTCTTTTTTGCCATTATTTTTGTTAAAATAGAAATGCTAAAAACTAATTAATTTTTCTAATGTTTCTTTTGCTTTAAAACCAAATAATGATTGTTTAGCTTCTTCAAAAGCTGTTTCAAATAGTTTAGTTTCATCTACAATTGTTAATGCAAATGCTGCGTTTGTTAAGACAACGTTATTTTGAGATTCAGTTCCGTTTCCTTCTAGAATCGTTTTAAAAATCTTAGCTGCATCGGCCACAGAATTTCCGCCAAATATTTCTGATTGTTGTATTCTTTTCTGACCCAAATCTTCTGGATTAATCAATTGCTCTCCATTTTTTGTAAACAACTTAAATCCGCTTGTTAGCGAAATTTCATCATAACCATCAAGCGCATGAATAATACCGTAATTAATATTTTCTTCTTGTAAAATATAATTATACAACCTTGCTACTTCTAAATTAAAAGTACCCAACATATGATTTTTAGGCGAACTCGGATTTACCAAAGGCCCTAACATATTAAAAAAAGTTTTTAATTTTAATGCCTTTCTTGTTGGTCCAACAGCTTTCATTGCAGGATGAAATTTAGGTGCATGTAAAAAACAAATATTCGCTTTTTCTAAATGTTCTTTTAAAACATTTTCATCATTTGTAAAATTATAGCCAAAACTCTCTAACATATCTGAAGAACCTGATTGAGAAGAAACCGAATAATTACCGTGTTTTGCTACTTTTTGTCCTGTACCTGCAACTATAAAAGAGGTTAATGTAGAGATGTTAAATGTATCTTTTCCATCTCCGCCTGTACCAACAATATCAATCGTGTTATAATCAGAAAAATCTACTTTGATAGCCAATTCTTTTAGCGCATCTCTAAAACCTGCCAATTCATCAACAGTGATTGGACGCATCATAAAAACCGTCATAAAAGATGCTAAATGTGCATCATTGTATTTTTCAGCGGCAATATCTTTTAAGATTTGTTTTGCTTCTGATTTTGACAGTCTTTCGTGATTGTATAATTTATTTAAGATTGCTTTCATTACGAATTTGCATTGATAAAATTAGTAACCAACTGCTCGCCTACATCTGTTAAAATAGATTCTGGATGAAATTGAACCGCAGATATAGGATATACAACATGCTCAATTGCCTGTATTAATCCGTCTTCGTCTCTAGCAGTTACTTTTAATTCTTCCGGAAAACCTTCATCTGTAGCTGCCCAAGAATGGTAGCGCGCTGCTAAAAATGTTTCTGACACATCTTTAAAAATAGTCGCATTTTTATCGGTAACTTTCATTTCTGTTGCTACACCATGAAAAACATCATTTAGGTTTATAATTTTACCCCCAAAAACTTCTGTTATTGCTTGTAAACCTAAACAAACACCAAAAATTGGTTTTACACCAGCATATGTTTTAATTACTTCTTTTAAAATACCAGCTTCATCAGGTATTCCTGGTCCTGGAGATAGCATAATCATATCGTAATTTGCAACGTCTGCAATACTTATTTCGTCGTTTCTAAAAACCGCAGGAAAATTTCCTGTTATCTTTTCTACCATGTGAACCAGGTTGTAGGTAAACGAATCGTAATTATCTAAAATTAATATTTTCATATTTAAAAGCTTTTGGCTTTTTGCTATTAGCTATTAGCTAACTGCTAAAAGCTATTTTATATATTCTCTGCTAAAATCAACGCCTTTTTTAACGCTGCTAACTTGTTATTTACTTCTTGCAATTCTTTTTCTTCATCAGAATGAATTACGATTCCTGCCCCTGCTTGGTAATACAAAACATTGTTTTTACTTACAAAACTACGAATGGCAATTGCCAAGTTTACAGAACCATCTAAACCAATTATACCAACAGCACCACCATAAAAACCTCTAGATTGATTTTCGTATGTATCTATTAACTGCATTGCTTTATACTTTGGTGCACCGCTTAAAGTTCCTGCAGGAAAAGTATCTCCAACAATTTCTATCGGGTTTCCTTTTAATTGCCCAGAAACTGTAGATACTAAATGAATTACATGGCTAAAATATTGTACTTCTTTAAAAACCTCTACTTCTACTTTATCTGCATGCTTACTTAAATCGTTACGAGCTAAATCTACCAACATAACGTGTTCTGCTGTTTCCTTTTTATCTGCAGATAGTTTTTTACCCAACTGAATATCTTTAGCCATATCACCTGTTCTTCTAAAAGTACCTGCAATTGGATTGATCGTTGCCTTACCAGCAGAAATTTTAATTTGTGCTTCTGGCGAAGAACCCATTAATTTAAAAGAACCATAATCAAAGAAAAACAAATATGGCGACGGATTTATAGATCGTAATGCTCTATACACATTAAACTCGTCTCCTTTAAATTTTTGCTGAAATTGGCGTGACAAAACCAACTGAAAAACATCGCCTCTTTTACAATGAGACTTTGCCTTTTTTACATAATCTATAAATTCTTCTCCTTTTACATTCGATGTTTCATCACCAACAATTTCGAAACTTTGTGTATTAAATGTTTGTGCATCTATAATTGTTTGAATTTCTTTAATTCTAGAAACAGAACCTTCTTCTATATTTTCAATCAAAGTCATCTCGTCATTAAAATGATTGATTGCAATAATAAATCTGTAAAAACTATACTGCATTAAAGGTATTGCAGATGATGCTTCTTTTACATTTAAATCTATGTTTTCGAAATATTGTACAGAATCATAAGTTGTATATCCATACAAACCGTTAAATGATTTTAATTCTGGCGGACAATCTAAATCGATCGCTTTACTGTAACTTTCAAAAATAGAATTAAAATCTCTACCAATTTCTTTGTTAGCTATTTCTTCTCCTTTATGAGAAAATTTTAAATGATGATTCTCTGCTTTAATCGTTACAACAGGTTCTATAGCTATAAAAGAGAAACTTTCTTCTTTGCTATGATAATCTGAACTTTCTAATAAAAGTGTATTTGCGTATGCATCTCTAAATCTCAAATACAAACCTACAGGTGTAATTGTATCTGCAATTTTTGTTTTAAAGGTAGTTTTAAATTGTATTTTCTTCATATTGATAATATGTAATTGCCTCGTAATATTTACGGTAACAATTTGTTTATTTATAGAAAAGTAAATGCTTCATTAACTTTTCGAAATGATGCTTAATAAAAAGCAAAAAGGCTTATCGTGAGATAAGCCTTTTTTATTATGTTATATACATATAGGTTTGTTCTCACTTATTAGATAAGAGAGTTCCACCACCAAGTATTGTTTGTATTATTTTTCATTTACTAGACAAAAGTAAGATAGATTTTTAAAATAAACAACCTTTAAAATGATTTTATTTTCGCATAATTTTCACATTCATTTCTTCTACCTTTTTATCGGATAAAATAGAAGGTGCATTAAATAATAAATCTTCAGAAGATCCTGTTTTTGGAAAAGCCATTACCTCTCTAATAGAAGCTTTCTTTTCTAAAATCATCATTAATCGATCAACTCCCCAAGCAATTCCTCCGTGTGGTGGCGCTCCATATTGAAAAGCTTTGTACATCGTTCCTACACTTTTCATCATTTCCTCTTTATTGTAACCCATATTTTTATAAGTTGCTTCTAAAATTTCTGCTTTGTGCGCACGTACAGAACCTCCTCCAATTTCATAACCATTTAAGATTAAATCGTATTGTTGGGCAATAATTGTTCCTATTTCTTCTCCTTCTCCGTTCATATGCTTTTCTAAATCGTATACTGCAGGCATAGAAAAAGGATTGTGTGTAAACGTCCATCGTCCTTCATCTGTTTTTTCAAACATTGGAAAATCTACAACCCAAGCTGGTCTTAATTCTTTAGGGTTTATCAACTTTAAGATACGTCCCATTTCTTGACGAACAGCATCTAATGCTTTGTTAGCAGTTACATAATCCGCAGCAGAGAAAAACACAATATCACCAATTTGAGCATTGGTAGTTTTTATAATATTAGCAGCAATATCTTCTCCTAAAAACTTAATAATTGGCGATTGTAAATCGTTTTCATTTACAATAATGTAAGCCAAACCACCTAAACCATTTTGTTGTGCAATGGCTGTTAAATTTTCAATCTGACCTTTAGACATTCTTTTGTTTCCTTGTTCTTTTGCAGAAACTTTAATACATTTTACAATTCCACCTTCTTCAATTGGTTTGCTAAAAACCTGAAAAGTAGTATCTTTTACAATATCTGTAATGTCTTGCATTTGCAAACCGTAACGTAAATCTGGTCTATCACAACCATATTTATCCATAGCATCTTTATAAGTAATAACCTCAAAAGGATGTAAAATCCATTTTTTACCATAAATTTTTCGCACAACTTCATTAAACATTTTAGTGTTTAAATCTATAATTTGCTGCATACTTGCGTACGCCATTTCAATATCTAATTGTGTGAATTCTGGCTGTCTATCTCCACGAGAATCTTCATCTCTAAAACAACGTGCAATTTGAAAATATTTCTCAAAACCACCCACCATTAACATTTGTTTAAATTGCTGTGGCGCTTGAGGTAGTGTATAAAAAGAACCTGCTTGTTTTCTTGTTGGCACAATAAATTCTCTTGCACCTTCATCTGTTCCGGCAGTTAAAATAGGAGTTTCAATTTCTAAGAACTCTTCTTCATCTAAAATGTCACGTAATAACTTAATTACTTTATGTCTGTTTACAATTGCTTTACGAACATCATCATTTCTATGATCTAAAAACTTGTATTCAAAACGAACCTTTTCGTTACTTTTAAATGCTCTTTTAATTTCGAAAGGCAATGTTTTAGAAAGGTTTAAAATTTCTAAATCAGATGTTTCTAATTCTAATTTACCAGTTCTTAAACCTGCATTGTAATCGTCTTCATTTCTTTGAACGACAACTCCTGTTACAGAAATTACAGATTCTGGCTTCAACTTCACTAATTCATCTAAATTAGGAAAAGATTCTCTACTTAAACGAACTTGAAAAATTTGATTGCTTGAATCTCTTAAATCGATAAACATTAACTCTCCGTGATCTCTAACACTAGAAACCCAACCAGATAATGTTACTTTTTCTGTAATTGACTCTTCTGATAATTGAGATATTTTATGGGTTCTATATGTTTCCTTAATTACAATTGGCACTTCAGGTAAAACCTCTTCTTCCAAATTGGCTTTTTGAGGTTCTTTATTTCCTTTTTGCTGTTGGCTCTTAGCATTTGGTTCACCATTAATAGCTAAAGGCGAATGGCTAATAGCTTTAAGGATTCCTGTACGAATAACTTTACCAGATGCTCCTTTACCAATAATTGCAATTACTTTTCCAACAAGAATTCCAGCTTTACCTTGGTTTCCAGCTTTAATATCATTTGCAATTGCTTCATTTTCTGAAATTACCTTTTCTATAGCTGCAGTAATTTCAGATTCAGAAATAGTATTCTCTTCAAAATACTTTTTGTAATTAAAATTCGCATCTTTTAAATAAGATGCAATTCCGTTTTGAACTAAAACAGAAGTAATTTTATCCTCTTTAAATAATTTAAAAATGGTAATTAAATCTTCAATATTATGAATGTTTTCATATGCATCGGCATCCAAATTATTTACCAATGTTTTTGCTACAAAAGAAGGATCTTGAATGGCATTATTAATCGTCATAAATGTTTTAGAACGAATTGCATCTGCCGTAAAAAATTTTGCATCTTGTGGTAAAACACCTCCTTTAATTAAAACAGATTCTACCGCATAAGGCAATGCACTTGTATCAATCTTAGTATTTTTTACAACAGTTTTTATAGAAACAAAAGGTAAATCGGGTTCAGAAATAAAACGATAATCTGCTTCAAATTCCTTTTTACGCATGGTTTTGGTTTGCTTTAAATCTGCATCCCATAAAACCGTAGTTTGGTCTGGTCTAAATTCTTTATGTTCTGTAAAATAATTGAATTGTTTTTCAACCTCTTCCTTTAAAGCTTCTACCATAAACTTAAAAGAATTTAAGTTTTTGATTTCTGTTCTTGGGTTTAAATCGGTAGTTCCTATTTTTCTTAATGAAACCGAAACATCAGATTTAAATTCACCTTTTTCTAAATTTGCTTCAGAAACACCTAAATTCTGAACAATACGCTGTATATACTGTGCATATGTAGAAGCATCTTCGATATTTCTGATACATGGATCTGTTACAATTTCTATTAAAGGCACACCTGCTTTATTAAAATCTACTAACGAAATTTTCTTTTCGTGCATTAATTTTGCAGCGTCTTCTTCTATGTGTGTTTGGGTTAAACTCACGGCAAACTGAGTTCCATCATTTCTATAACAAGAAATTTCTCCGTCTGGAATTACAGGATTATGAAACTGTGTAATTTGTATGTTTTTAGGATTATCCGGATATTCGTAATGTTTTCTATCCCAAGAAATTACTTCATTAGAAAAAGTAGATTTTACTGCCTTACCAAAAACAATAGCTTTGTTAATTGCTTCTTTATTTATAGCTGGCAAAACACCCATTTGCCCTGTACAAACCGAACAAATATTTGTATTCGGAATTTCTGTTTCTTCATTCGGACAAGAGCAAAATAATTTTGTCTTTGTATTTAAACGAACATGCGTTTCTAAACCGATAATTAATTCTAAATCGTGTGCTTTTAAAGCATCATTTAACTGTGATAATTCCATTATAAAATATCGTTTAAGAAGTTAGCAAACTGTAAAACTTCCGCATCTTTTTTCTTGTCTGCTGTAATTTGTAATCCTGTATTCGTTCCTTTTGGTATTGTAAGCGTAGGTAATTCTCCTAAACTAAAGCCAACGGTATACGCATCGGATAAATACATGGCTAAAGGATCATTTAAACTCTCGCCAATTTTTGGAGGATTTGCAGGTGTTACTGGTGATAAAATAATATCTACTTCATTAAAATCTTCGCTAAATCTTGCAGAAATCTGATTTCTTAAATCTTGGGCTTTCAAATAAATTTCATCAGAAAAACCCTGAGATAATACCTGGTTTCCACCAACAATTCTTCGTTTTGTTTCTTCAGAAAACTTCTCTGAACGCGTGATTGAATATGTATCCTTTAAATTTTTTCCTTCAATTCTTGCCCCGTAATTTGTACCGTCTAAACGAGACAAGTTAGAAGCAGTTTCTGCCATTGCCAGCGTATAATAAGTTGAAACTAAAATATCTGAATTAAAAAAATCTAATTCTTTTACTGCAATTCCTTTGGCTTTTATTTTTTCTATAGTAGCTAAAAACTCTTCTTTTATTTCTGATGAAATTGCTTCACTTTCAATAAAATTCTTAAAATAACCAACTGTTTTTGTTGCTGAATGTAAATCCTCAAAAATTACATCAGAATTATAAGTTGTTTGATCTTTAACATCTTTACCACTCATTATATTTAAAACAATTCTTATGTCTTCTATAGATTTAGTAATGGGTCCAACACAATCTGTAGAAGAAGCGTAAGCCATTAAACCGTATCGAGAAATTCGTCCGTAAGTAGGCTTTAAACCATACACTTTATTATAACCTGCAGGTTGTCTGATAGAACCTCCTGTATCTCCTCCGATAGAAAAAACGGTATAATCTTTTGCCACATTTACGGCAGAACCTCCAGAAGAACCTCCACCAACTAAATCAGAATTAACAGCATTTTTAACTGCGCCAAAAATCGTATTTTCTGATGATGAACCATGTCCAAAACTATCGCAATTTTCTTTTACCAAAGGTATAGCGCCAGCATCTAATAACTTCTGAATAGCAGTTGCTGTATATGCAGACTTGTATTTTTTAAGTAAATCTGAGCTAGCAGTTGTGTACGTTCCTTGCAACATATACACATCTTTTATTCCAAAAGGAATCCCTTCTAAAAGCCCGATTTCTTCTCCGTTTGCAATTTTTAAGTCCACTTTTTTTGCCAACCCTAAAGCAATTTCCTCTAATAAAGAATTAACAGTATTATGTGTATTTTGCTTTAATAAATCTATCTTTCCTTGTACTAATTCTATACAAGAAATCTCTTTGTTCATCAATTGCTGATGTAACTTTTTTATCTGCGACTCCATATTAACCTTCTATCACTTTAGCAACTACTAAAAAACCATCTTTTTCTTTCGGAAAGTTTTCTTTAATTATTTCTTTTTCTGTTAACGAACTTTCTATAACAACATCTTCTCTTAAATCATCTAAAGACACAACATTATTATAATTAACACTAGCAGTATTATTATTGGCATTTTTAATTACATCGAATAATTTATTAACCGATTCTGATGGTTTTGCTCCTTTAATACTAGACAAAATGTCTACCGTCATTATTTTACTCATGTCTTTACATTTAGATTCAAAAAAAAGCCTTCCAAAAAATTGGAAGGCTTTATATATTTTTAAACAACAACCTTCCGTCCTATAAATTAGGATTATTGAAATTACGATTGTTATTATTAATTGTCATATTATTTATTGATATTGACAAATATATGTAGAAAATATGTTACAAAATGCTCTTTTTTATCATTTTATGTAGTCTTTATGGTATCCGTAAAATATTGAAGTTAAATTATATATTTAGTAAAATGATCAAAGAAATAATACTTTTCATTTAATTATTGGAATGTAGTTTAGTTTTACAAATGATTAAAATTAAAATTTATTATACCTATTAAATGTAAAACCAGACAATAAAACTCACAAATTTGTAATTTACATTTTATAAAATTAAAGTTTTAAGCAACTTTTCTTAATTTGAAATTTTTATTTAGAATAAAAATCATCAAGATTAAAAATAAAAGCATTTTTAAGCGATTTAAGACACTTTTAAGAAATCAACAAATGTTGATAATTTTTACACCAAATAGCTAAAAACTATTAAAAATTAGAATGAAAATTGTAAATTTGAGTTTACTTTAATTCGTATTTGTAATTGCGAATTACATCAAAAATTAAAATTAACAATTCACTTTATATATAATGAGCGAAGAAAAAAAACATAATTATTCTGCCGATAGTATACAGGCACTAGAAGGTATGGAGCATGTAAGAATGCGTCCTTCTATGTATATTGGCGATGTAGGTGTACGTGGTTTACATCATTTAGTATACGAAGTAGTAGACAACTCTATTGATGAAGCAATGGGAGGACATTGTGACACAATACATGTTACTATAAATGAAGACAACTCTATTACAACTAAAGATAACGGACGTGGTATTCCTGTAGGAATTCACAAAAAAGAAGGCGTTTCTGCACTACAAGTTGTAATGACAAAAATTGGAGCTGGTGGTAAATTCGATAAAGACTCTTATAAAGTTTCTGGTGGTTTACACGGTGTTGGTGTAAGTTGTGTTAACGCATTATCAGATCATTTAACAGCAACTGTACATAAAGAAGGTAAAGTTTGGCAGCAAGAATATGAAAGAGGTAAAGCTTTATACCCTGTAAAAACAATTGGCGAAACAGACTTTACTGGTACAATTGTAACTTTTTTACCAGACAAGTCAATATTTCAGCAATCTACAGAATACAATTACGACACGTTAGCTACACGCTTACGTGAATTAGCTTACTTAAATAAAGGTATAACAATTACTTTAACAGATAAAAGAAATACAGATGATGAAGGCAACTTTATTTCTGAAACTTTTCATTCTGATGAAGGTTTACCAGAATTTATAAAATATTTAGATTCTACAAGAGAGCAACTTACCGCTTCTGTTATTTCTATGGAAGGTGAGAAAAACGGAATTCCGGTTGAAGTTGCTATGGTTTACAACACTTCTTATGCAGAAAACCTACATTCTTATGTAAACAATATTAATACACATGAAGGAGGAACACATTTATCTGGTTTTAGACGTGGTTTAACAAGTACGCTTAAAAAATATGCAGATGAATCTGGCTTATTAAAAAATGTAAAGTTTGAAATTGCTGGAGACGATTTTAGAGAAGGATTAACTGCAATTGTTTCTGTTAAAGTTGCTGAACCTCAATTCGAAGGACAAACAAAAACTAAATTAGGTAACAGAGAAGTTACTTCGGCAGTTTCTCAAGCAGTATCAGAAATGCTTACTGATTATTTAGAGGAAAACCCAAATGATGCTAAAACAATTGTACAAAAAGTAATTTTAGCAGCTACCGCAAGACATGCAGCACGTAAAGCCAGAGAAATGGTGCAACGTAAAACTGTAATGAGTATTGGTGGTTTACCTGGTAAATTATCTGATTGTTCTGAAACAGACCCAGCACAATGTGAAATATTTTTGGTTGAGGGAGATTCTGCAGGTGGAACAGCAAAACAAGGTAGAGATAGAAACTTTCAAGCAATTCTACCCCTTCGTGGAAAAATTTTGAACGTTGAAAAAGCAATGCAACATAAAGTTTTTGAAAACGAAGAAATCAAAAACATGTTTACAGCTTTAGGTGTCTCTATTGGTACAGAAGAAGATCCTAGAGCATTAAACTTATCAAAAGTAAGATATCATAAAGTAGTTATTATGTGTGATGCCGATGTAGATGGATCGCATATTGCAACTTTAATTTTAACATTCTTCTTTAGATATATGAGAGAAATGGTAGAGCAAGGCTATATTTACATTGCAACACCACCTTTATATTTAGTTAAAAAAGGTCAAAAAAGAGAATACGCTTGGGATGACAATCAACGTGATTTAATTGCTCAAAAATTAGGTGGCGGTGTAAACATTCAAAGATATAAGGGTCTTGGAGAGATGAATGCAGAACAATTATGGGACACAACAATGAACCCAGAATTTAGAACTTTGCGTAAAGTTGTTATCGATAGTCCAACAGAAGCAGATAGAGTTTTCTCTATGTTAATGGGAGACGAAGTACCACCACGTAGAGACTTTATAGAACGTAATGCAAAATATGCTAAAATTGATGTTTAAAAAACATTGAATTTAAAAGTAAAAGCCTCAACAAATAGTTGAGGTTTTTTTTATACCTATCTCTAGGTATTTTCCCCTTTTTTTATAGTAAAACCATTAATAACTTAGCTGCCTATTAACATAATTTTATATATTCGCTTAAGTTTCCCCAAAAATTAAAGAAACATAACTAAAACATAACTAAACATGAAAAAATCTATTTTATTTTTTTTAGGAGCCATAGCAATGGCCTTTAACACCAACGCTCAAGACGGTTTTGAAGGTTACTTATTGGCTAGTGATCAAGATCGTGGCAAATTAATAAACGCATATATAAATCCGGCCATGAAAGGATTAATACATAGTATGAATAATGGTTGGTATCACACAGCAAAGGTTCATAGTCCTTTCGGATTTGATTTATCTATTGGTTTAAACGCTTCTTTAGTACCAGAAGAAGACGAAATGTTTACATTATCTGGTTTAAACTCTATAAATAGTGGTTCTATATCTGCAGCAACAGTTGCGGGTTCAGAAGACTTTACTCCGCTAACAGCAGTTAGTTTTCAAGATCCTAATAACCCAGCAATAACTTACAGCACAACTTTTGATGCACCAGGTGGTGTTAAAGAAAGTTTACCTCTTAATGCTGTGCCTGCACCTGCAGTTCAATTAAACTTAGGTTTACCTGCAAAATTTGAAGTAAGTTTAAGATTGGTTCCTAAAGTTGGTTCTGATAATGTAAAAGGAGATTTATTTGGTATTGGATTAAAAAAAGAAATTACCAATTGGTTTGGCCCATTAGATAAAACACCTTTACATGTTTCTATTTTAGCTGCCTATACAACCATGAATGTTGATTATAACATTACAGATAGTGGCGCAGTTAACGTAACTGATGGTTTTGCTCAATTTAAATTAAACTCATACAATGTAGAAGCTATAGCTTCTTTAAACTTCCCGTTTATAAATATTTATGGTGGTTTTGGTTACGGTTCTGGTACTTCTACTTTAAAAATGTTAGGAGATTATGAATTATCTTATGCAGGACAAACAAGAACTGTTACAGACCCAATAGATTCAGAATTTAATGCAAGCGGATTTAGAACAACAGTTGGTACAAGGTTAAGCTTAGGTTTCTTTAAAATCTTTGGAAGCTATACTTTACAAGAATACAACACTGCTAATCTTGGTATAGCAATTAGTATCAGATAATTCTAATTTAAATATTCAACAAAAAAAGACATCTCGTTAAGATGTCTTTTTTGCTTTAAAAGAGTTAAAAATTCGTCTAAAAAATTGTATTTTAGCGGGATATATTTTAAACAAATAAAAAACATATAAATATGAAAGTTACAGTTGTTGGTGCAGGTGCAGTAGGTGCTAGTTGTGCAGAATACATTGCTATTAAAAATTTTGCATCTGAAGTTGTTATTTTAGATATTAAAGAAGGTTTTGCAGAAGGTAAAGCCATGGATTTAATGCAAACAGCTTCTTTAAATGGTTTTGATACTAAAATTACTGGAAGCACAAATGATTATACTAAAACTGCAAATTCTGATGTTTGTGTAATTACTTCTGGTATTCCTAGAAAACCAGGGATGACTCGTGAAGAATTAATAGGTATTAATGCCGGAATTGTAAAAATGGTTTCTGCTAGTTTAATCGAGCATTCTCCAAACACAATTATTATTGTAGTTTCGAATCCTATGGATACTATGACGTATTTAGTACATAAAACTACGGGGTTACCTAAAAATAGAATTATCGGAATGGGTGGTGCATTAGACTCTGCTCGTTTTAAATATAGATTAGCAGAAGCTTTAGGTGCTCCTATTTCTGATGTTGACGGAATGGTAATTGGTGGTCACTCAGATAAAGGAATGGTTCCTTTAACTAGACTAGCTACTAGAAACTCTGTTCCTGTTTCAGAGTTTATTTCAGAAGAAAGATTAGAACAAGTAAAACAAGATACTAAAGTTGGTGGAGCAACATTAACTGGTTTATTAGGTACTTCTGCCTGGTATGCTCCTGGTGCTGCTGTTTCTGGTATGGTGCAAGCAATTGCTTGCGATACTAAAAAAATCTTTCCATGTTCTACTTTATTAGAAGGAGAATTTGGTTTAAACGATTTATGTATCGGAGTTCCTGTTGTTTTAGGTAAAAACGGAATTGAAAGTATTGTAGAAATCAACTTAAGTGATGCAGAAAAATCTCACTTAGAAGAGTCTGCCGCTGGTGTTTCTAAAACAAACGGTTTATTAGAATTATAAGAAATTCTTTTTAAAATCATAATTAAAAGTCTAGCTTATAAAGCTAGACTTTTTTTATTTCTATGTTTTTTTAATTTTAAATTAAGACAACCCAGAAATAACCCCGTTTTTATCAATAAACATATTTTCTGATGCAGGTTTAGCAGGTAACCCAGGCATTCGCATCATTTTACCCAAAATAGGAATAATAAATTGTGCACCTGCAGCAATCTCAATCTCTCGAACTGTTATTACAAAGTTTTTTGGCCTACCAATTAATTTATCATTATCAGAAAAAGATTTTTGTGTTTTAGCCATACAAACAGCAAAATCATTAAAACCTAATCTATCAATTCTTTTTAGATTTAATAATGCTTTATTATCATACACTACTTTATCTGCACCATAAATTTCTTTAGCAATAATTTCTATTTTGTCTTTAACAGGTGATTTCCAATTATACAAAGGCTTGTATTGTGTAGCTTTTGTTTCGACGATTTCTACAACGGCTTTTGCTAAATTACTTGTACCTTCTCCTCCGTTTGCCCATCCTTTAGAAAGAACTGCTTTAACACCTAAATTAGCACAACTTTCAATTAAAAAATTTACTTCATCTTCAGAATCTGAAATAAACGAATTTATTGCTACTACAGGTTCGATATTAAATTTTCTGATATTTTCTATATGTTTCTCTAAATTAGTAAAACCTTTTTTTACTTTCTCTAAATCTGGTGTATCGTAAGCATCATTTAATGCACCACCGTGATGACGTAAAGCTCTAATTGTGGCTACTAAAACAACACATTTAGGATTTAAATTTGCAAACTGAGATTTGATATTTAGAAATTTTTCGGCTCCTAAATCTGCACCAAAACCAGCTTCTGTAACCACATAATTAGACAAAGAAAGTCCCATTTTTGTTGCAATAATGGTATTAGTACCTTGTGCAATATTTGCAAATGGTCCGCCATGAATAATTGCAGGATTTTCTTCTAAAGTTTGCACTAAATTTGGTTTAATAGCATCTTTTAGTAGAATTGCCATGGCATTTTCTGCTTTTAAATCTCTTGCAAATACTGGCTTTTTATCAAAAGTAAAACCAATAAAAATATTACCCAATCGCTCTTTTAAATTTTCTAAATCAGAAGCCATACAAAGAATTGCCATAACTTCTGATGCCGGAGTAATGTTAAAGCCATCTTGTCTAGGAATTCCGTTTGCTGTTCCACCCAAACCAATAGTTATATCTCTAAGAGCTCTATCATTCATATCTATAACACGTTTCCATAGAATAGTTCTAGGGTCGATGTTTAAGTTATTTGTTTTACTCTGAATATTATTATCAATCAAAGCAGACAATAAATTATTAGCCTTTTCGATTGCATTAAAATCTCCTGTAAAATGCAGATTGATGTCTTCCATTGGCACAACTTGAGAATATCCACCGCCAGCTGCACCACCTTTAATTCCGAAAACAGGCCCTAAAGAAGGTTCTCTTAAAACTACCGTTGCTTGTTTACCTATTTTATTTAAACCTTCAGTCAACCCTATTGAAACTGTTGTTTTTCCTTCTCCTGCAGGAGTTGGAGTTAACGCTGTTACCAAAACCAAATTATTTTCTTTCACTTTGGTTTCATCTATTAAATGTAATGGCAATTTAGCTTTGTATTTACCATACATTTCTAAATCGTCTTCTTTTACATTTATTTTTGCTGCAATTTCCTTTATATGCAACAACTTTTTTGCTTGAGCAATTGCAATATCTGTTTGGTGTTTCATTTTATATAATCTGAGTATTATTTTATCAATTTTGAAAAATAAATATAGTTAAATTTCATATTCTATAAAACGATAATCAGAATCGAAACAAACTTTAACATATAAATAATTTTTACTCTAACAAACTCATTTAAATAAGATTATATATTTAGAAAGTAAAACAACATTTTTTTATATATTTGGCGCATGCAAGCAAAATGGTACTTTAGTACTTTCTTTTTAATATTTATATACTTTGGCGCATTCCAAGAGCAAGTTTCTATACCAAACCAAGAAATTGTTCTAGAATTTGTTGATGCAAATATTAACGAAAAAGATATTGAAAAATCTATTGCTGAGGTTAAAGAAAAACTTCTAAAAGTTGGCATTACAAATATTGTAATTCACAAATCTGAAACTAGCACCTTAAAAATCTCTTATTTTAGTAAAATTGACATTAAAAATATAAAAGAGATTCTTTCTAAAGAGAATAAATTACTTTTAAATACAAATTCTCCTTACAAGAACTCAACAAATTATAATTTTGATGTTTACGAACTAAATGATGCAACACAATTATCTAATGTAGACAAGAAGTTTGTATTCGAAATTAAATACAATTCAGATCGCTTTACTACTATTAACTATAGTACTTTAATTAAAAACTTAGAAAGTAGCACTGCAGAACAACTGTATAAAACAGCTTACAAAGCAAATAAAAACAGCCCTTTTACAAAAGATAAAACTTCTTGTAAAGAACCAGAAGTTAGAGCTGGACCCAAATTTTATTTATCTTAAAAAAAGTATTTTTTACACTTTTTAAGAATCCACTTCAAATTTATGAGAACCATACTCATACGCTAAAAAAACATACAAAAAAATTAATTGTCTGATAATTCGAGAAACTATATATTTGCTCGTTTTTAACAGAAAAAAGCAGACAATAAAATAAAAAACATGCAAAACAAAGGACTTATTAAAGTATTCGCTATCCTTTTCGGAATAGTGAGTTTATATCAACTATCATTTACATTTTTAGCCAATAAGGTAGAAAATGATGCAAAAGTATATGCAGAAGAAAAAGTAACTGATAATGATGCTAGATTAAAAGCAACAACAGAAAAAAAATATTTAGACAGTGTTGCGAATAAAAACATTGTAGATTTAGGTATTGCAGAATACACTTACAACGATGTAAGAGACAAAGAAATGAATCTTGGTCTTGATTTAAAAGGTGGTATTAATGCAATCTTACAAGTTTCTGTAAAAGAAGTTTTAAAGAATTTATCTAACGATTCTAAAAACGAAGCTTTTAACAAAGCACTAGAAATTGCAGATGAGAAGCAAAAAAGTAGTAACTCTAACTATTTAGATTTATTTTTCGAAGAATTCGAATTACTTGCTGGCGATACTAAATTAAGCGATCCATCAATTTTTGGTACAAAAGCTTTAAGTGATAAAATCTCTTTTAACGAAAATAATATTTCTGTTAGAGAAACTTTACAACAAGAAATTAACAGTTCTATTGGTACTGCTTTTGAAGTATTAAGAAGTAGAATTGATAAATTTGGAGTTTCTTCTCCTAACATTCAAAGAATTGGTAACTCTGGTAGAATTCAAATTGAATTACCTGGTGCTAAAGACATCGAACGTGTAACTTCTTTAATTACAAGTAAAGCAGAATTACAGTTTTGGGAAGTTTACACAAATGCAGAAGTTTTACAATATTTATCTGTTGCAAACTCTAAGTCTATCGAGCTATTAAAAGATACATCAGTAGTAGAAAAAGTAAAAGACACTACTAAAAAAGATGATATTGATGATTTATTAGGAGAATCTATCGATTCTACACAAGTAAATCAAAAAATGCTTTTCTCTTACTTAAGCCCAATGCAAGCACAAATAAGTTCTACAATTGGTTATTCTAAAGTAATTGATACTGCAAAAGTAAATGATTTATTAAGGAGAAAAGAAATTAGAGATTTATTACCAAACGAGTTACGTTATGTAAAATTCTTATGGGATTATAAATCTTTTTCTACAGAAAGAAATGCAACTTCAGATGATGAATTTGAAGCTGATGAAATTGTTGCTTTATATGCTATTAAATCTAACAGAAATGATGTTGCCCCGTTAGAAGGTGATGTTATTTTAGATGCTTCTCAAGTATATAGCCAATTAAACAAGCCAGAAGTAAGCATGACAATGAATAGTGGTGCTACTAAAGATTGGGCTAAATTAACAACAGAATTAGCTGCACAGCCAAATAAATTTATTGCTGTAGTATTAGATAATAACGTTTATACAGCGCCAACAGTAAATAATGCTATTACAGGAGGTAGTACTTCTATTTCTGGTGGAAATATGACAGTTGCAGAAGCAGAAGATATTGCAACGGTATTAAAAGCAGGTAAATTACCAGCTGCTGCAAGAATTATTCAAGCAGAAGTTGTAGGACCATCTTTAGGACAAGAATCTATAAACGCTTCTATCAACTCATTTGGTTTAGCTATTTTATTAGTTTTAATCTGGATGGTTTTATACTATGGTAAAGCTGGTTTATATGCAGATATTGCATTAGCAGTAAACATATTATTTATCTTCGGTATTTTAGCATCATTTAATGCTGTGTTAACTTTACCTGGTATTGCTGGTATTATCTTAACAATAGGTATGTCTGTAGATGCGAACGTAATTATTTTCGAAAGAATTAAAGAAAGTTTATCTAAAAAGAAAGGTTTAAAACAATCTGTAGAAGAAGGATTCTCTGTAAAAGGAGCATTATCTGCAATTATTGATGCAAACATTACTACATTATTAACTGGTATTATTTTATATGTTTTTGGTACAGGACCAATTAAAGGTTTTGCATTAACATTAATGATTGGTATTGCAACATCTTTATTTACTGCTGTATTTATTACACGTTTATTAATTGACGGTGCTGTAAATAAAAATTCTAAATTAACATTTAACACATCTATCTCTAAAGGATGGTTCCAAAATATTAATGTAGCTTTCTTAAAGAAACGTAAAATTGCATATGTAATTTCTGGTGCAATTATTATTGGAGGTTTAATCTCTATTTTTTCTATCGGATTAAAACAAGGTGTAGATTTTAAAGGTGGTAGATCTTATGTTGTTCGTTTTGATCAAGACATGAATGCTACAGAAGTTGCCGAAACTTTAAAAGGAGCATTTGGTACTGCACCAGAAGTAAAAACTTATGGTACACCAAATCAATTAAAAATTACAACAGTTTACAGAATTGAAGACGAAGGACAAGAAGTAGATGAAGAAGTTCAAAACACTTTATTTACAGGTTTACAATCTTACTTAGGCGAAACTTCTTACGAAAACTTTAAGCCAGGTTTCGAAAAAGAAAGCGCTGGTGTTATGAGTTATATTAAAGTAGAGCCAACTATTGCAGATGATATTAAAACATCAGCTTTATACGCAGTATTCGGTTCTTTACTAGTAGTATTCTTATACATTTTATTACGTTTTAGAAAAGTATCTTTCTCTATTGGTGCTGTAATTGCAGTTTTCCATGATGTATTAATTGTATTAGGTGTATTCTCTATTACTTATAGCTTTATGCCTTTCGATATGGAAATTGGACAATCATTTATTGCGGCAATATTAACCGTAGTTGGTTATTCGCTAAATGATACCGTGGTAATATTCGATAGAATTAGAGAATTTGCAGGTATACACTCTAACTGGAAATACAGCGAAGTTGTAGACAAAGCATTAAGTTCTACTTTAGGAAGAACAATCAATACTTCTTTAACAACATTATTAGTAATGTTAGCAATCTTCTTATTTGGTGGAGATTCTATTAAAGGATTTATGTTCGCCTTAATTGTAGGTGTAGCAGTTGGTACATATTCATCTTTATTTGTAGCAACACCAATAATGTACGACACTTCAAAAAAAGAAGAAAAGAACAAATAGTTCTAACTTAACATAACAAAAACCGTTTTCCTGTGCCTAAACATAAGAAAACGGTTTTTTCATTTCATTAATAGCAGTTATATTTGCAAACTTATGAGTATTATAAAACTTCAAGACCTTTATTTTAAACCTTATATTAATAAGGATAAAATTTCGGCAATTGTAAAGTATTTAGCAACAGCTGTAAAAGCAGATTTATCAAAAGATGAAGTTCCTATTTTTGTAGGAATTTTAAACGGATGCTTTTTATTTGCAGCGGATTTTATTAGAGAATATCAAGGCGATTGTGAAGTCTCTTTCGTAAAATTAGCTTCTTATAATGGTACAAGTAGCACAGATAATGTAAAACAGTTAGTAGGTATTAATGAAGATTTAACTGGCAGAACAGTTATCATTTTAGAAGACATTATAGATACCGGTACAACACTTCAAGAAATTTATAATATCTTTAAAGATAAAAACGTAAAACAACTTAAAGTAGCTACGTTATTTTTTAAACCAGATGTTTTTAGAAAAGAACTACCCATAGATTATATCGGTCAAAGTATCGAAGATAAATTTATAGTTGGTTATGGTTTAGACTATAATGGTTTAGGAAGAAATTACCCAGAAATATATCAATTATCAACAACACCACAAATGAAAAACATAGTATTATTTGGCCCTCCAGGAGCTGGAAAAGGAACACAAGCAGAGTATTTAAAAGAAATGTATAATTTAGTACACATTTCTACTGGAGACGTATTCCGTTTTAACATCAAAAACCAAACAGAACTTGGTATGTTGGCTAAAAAATATATGGATGATGGAAATTTAGTACCAGACGAAGTTACTATTAACATGCTAAAAGCAGAAGTAGAAAAAAATACCGATGCTAAAGGTTTTATTTTTGATGGTTTTCCAAGAACAGAATCTCAAGCAGAAGCTTTAGATGCGTTTTTAGCGGAAAAAGGAGAACAAATAAATGGTATGGTTGCCTTAGAAGTACCAGAAGATGTATTAGTTACTCGTTTATTAGAAAGAGGAAAAACTAGCGGAAGAACAGATGATACCGACGAAGGTAAAATTAGAAACCGCTTTAATGAATACAACACAAAAACTGCTATTCTTAAAGATTATTTTGAAGCTCAAAATAAATATTACGGCATTAATGGTGTTGGTTCTATAGAAGAAATTACACAAAGAATTTCTAAAGTATTTGATACTTTATAGATTTTTAAATTAAATGTAATTAAGCATTTAATTTTATATTCAATTAGAAAATATGACTGAAGGAAATTTTGTCGATTATATAAAGATTTACGCATCTTCTGGTAAAGGAGGTCAAGGTTCTGTGCACTTACACAGAGAAAAATTTATTACCAAAGGAGGACCTGATGGTGGTGATGGTGGTCGTGGAGGACACATAATATTGCGTGGAGATAAAAACATGTGGACATTATTTCACTTAAAGTTTAAACGTCATTTTAGAGCAGAAGGTGGTGGCGCAGGAAGTGCTAGTAGAAGTACAGGTAAAGACGCCGAAGATATTTACATCGATGTGCCGTTAGGTACAATTATTAGAGATGCAGATACTGATGAAATTCTGCATGAAATTACAGAAGATCAAAAGGAAGTAATCTTATTACCTGGTGGTAAAGGCGGATTAGGAAACTGGAACTTTAAATCTTCTACAAATCAAACACCGAGATATGCTCAACCAGGTATTGATGGTCAAGACGGATGGTTTAGAATTGAATTAAAGCTATTAGCAGATGTTGGTTTGGTTGGTTTTCCTAATGCTGGTAAATCTACTTTATTATCCGTTTTAACTGCAGCAAAACCAAAAATTGCAGATTATGCTTTTACAACACTAAAACCAAATTTAGGAATTGTAGAATACAGAAATCATCAATCTTTTGTAATAGCAGATATTCCTGGTATTATAGAGGGTGCTGCAGAAGGTAAAGGCTTAGGACATCGTTTTTTACGTCACATCGAAAGAAATTCTGCTTTATTATTTTTAGTTCCAGCAGATAGTGATGATATTAATAAAGAATATGAAATTCTTTTAAACGAACTTAAAAAGCATAATCCAGAACTGTTAGACAAAGATAGATTGTTGGCTATTTCTAAATCAGATATGTTAGATGATGAATTACAAGCAGAAATTAAAGCAGAATTACCAAAAGGCGTAGACGCTATATTTATCTCTTCGGTTGCAGAAAAAGGTTTGCAAGAGTTAAAAGACAAACTTTGGAATATGCTGAATTAAAAACTCCGTATTAATAAAATTTATAAAGCCATTTTAGAGAATCTATATTTTCTAAAATGGCTTTTTTATTCTTTCAACTCTATAAGTATTGGTAACCTGTACTTTGTAGTAACCGGAATTCCTCTTTTAATTGCAGGATAAATCTTAGTTATTTTATTTACAGAAAGTGCTATAATACTATCCAATTGAGGCAAACTGTTTTTAATTGCTACAGATGATTCTATGGCTTTTAACAAAATACTACCTTGAGAATCTATCACTAAATCAACAAAAACAATTTCTGAAATAGGTTTATCTATAGCAAATTCATGCTTTAGTAACTCCTCTCCTATTTTATTATGAATTGTATTTCTAAAACAATTAGACTTTTCTTCTTTGACTATCAAGGAATCGCAAACTTTAAAAGATGGTGAAGTATCTACCGAAGAAAAATTAACAATTGTATCTAACGCTTGTGTGTTCTTATTAGAACTAAATGAAAAATTAGTACAAGAAGAAATCATTGCAATAAAAAGCATAAGAAAAACTGTTCGAAATACCATTTTATAAAGTTAGTGTAATTTAAATAATAAATAATTTTTATTCTACTCTTATAGAAAACGGAAAACTATAAGCAACCTTAACGGGTTTACCTCTTTGAGTAGCTGGTTTCATTTTAGGCAAAGATGAAGCTACTTTAAGGGCTTCTTCTTTAATTTTAGGATGCGGTGCTCTAGCATCAATATTTATTACATGTCCTTTTTCATCTACTTTAAAAAGTATAATAATTTTCTTTAAACCAACTGTTAAACCTAATTTATTAGGAAGATTTGCATCAAAATTATTAAGAAAATGTTTTTTAATACCTAAACTAAAACAATCTTTAATTTGGTTTTTAGTTTCATTTTCACAACCCGGAAAAACCGGAGGCATTTCTATTACTGTAAACGATGTTGATTTAGATGATTTTTTAGTTATTTCTGTAAAAATATTACTTGTATCAACAGTTTTATTTTTAGAAACATTTAAATCATTAACAACAACATCTAATGTTCCGCCTAAAGAATTTAAGTTTTCCTTCATTTTATTTAAAGAAGAATGCATCTTTTTATATTGATCAGAATTTTTATCAGATATAAAAGAAAGTGATTTTTCTAAAGACTTAATAGATTTTTTTAAACGAGTAACTTCTTGTTTTTTTTGCGCTATATTTTTTGCGTTATCTAAAGCATCTTGCTTTTCCTTTTTTTGCTTTAAAACTTTTAATTTATTTACCGATTTATTAGGTGAATCTTTAGCATCTAAATTGTTGGTATATGCAACAAGCATATCTTTATAGGCTTGTGAAGATTTATTTTTATTTAATTTAAAGTAAGCTTTAAAATATTCTTCTGCTTTTGTGTAATCACCTAAATCATGAAAAAACTTAGCGCCAAAAGCGGCAATTTTCTCTTGAGTAATTCCGTTATTTAATTCTCTATTTTTTTGTAAGTATTTGGTTGTTTTTTCTAAATCTAAGGCTTCAAAACTTTTAAGAGCTTTATTAAAATAAACTCTTGCCAAATCTTTATTGTCTTGTGCTTGTATAGAAAAAGAAAATGTAAGTAATAGTAATAATGTTAGTAGTAATCTCATTTTTAGGAGTAATTGAAATAATGTTTTATTTTCAACGTAAAACTACTAAAATTTAATGAATTACTCCTCTAACTTCTCACCTCTCATAAAGTAGTCTTTTTTAATTTCAGAAATTCTTTTTTGTACATATTCACTTTCTACTTTATCTATATTCGCAAAACGGTCATTGTAACTTTTATACTGTTTGTAAGCCATTTTTTTATCCTTATAAAGATCATCTGTTATTTTAGCTACCTGAAATTTGGCGTTGTAATTTTTACGGTTTTCTTCGAAAGCTTTTTCATAAAAACGCAGAGCCATTTTTGGTCGTTTCATTTTATAATATGCAGATGCCAAACCATAATATTCTTCGTCTCGTTTTTCTTTACCAATAGTTGTGGCTCTATAGTAATTAAACATTGCCTTTGTAAAATCTTCTTTTTTCATACCAATATGACCTAAATAAGTATAAGTCTTATAATTAGTTGCATCTAATTCTGCTGCATTTTCAAATCTTAGTTTTGCATTGTCAAAATCTTCTAAATTATAATACACTTTACCCAACATTGTGTTTGTAAACAAATCCATAGGTTTAATACTATCTAATTTTAACAGAACGGGTACAATTTCTTTAAATTTTTTCTCTCTGTATAATTGATTTACCTTCACCTTATTGATATTTATATGATTTGGCGCCACTACTAAACCTTTATTGATAAATAAATAAGTAGAATCTTTTTCTCTTAATTTAAAAAAACTAAGTGCCAATTTTGAAATTGACTTTACATGTAAACTATCTTTTTTATAGGTTTCGATAAAACTGTTTATCATTCTATCTCTATCTTTTATATATGCATATGCTAAACCTAATTGATAAGCATAATGTGCATTTGTACTATCTTTTTCTATTAAATCTTTAAATAAAGAAATGGCTTTTTTACTTTTTCTATATTGTAAATACAATTTACCCAATTGATATTCTAAAATTAAGTTTAAAGAATCTTTTGCCAATAATTTCTCATAAATAGCAATTGATAGATTCGATTTACTTAACTTTTGATATGCTTTTGCCAATTTTAGGCTTGCTTTTTTGTCTTCTTTAAAATTTAAGGCTTTTTCTAAATAATTGGCTGTTTCTTTGTAATTATCGATAGATTCGTAAATAACAGCAGTTTTATAGTTTGACAAAAACGATTGGTCTTTTATTGCTTTTAGTTTTTTTAATGCTAAATGATATCTACCATTATCTGATAAACTGTCTATCGCAGAAAAAGCCGAGGTTTGCGCCCCGACTTTTACTACCACAAATAGTAATACAATTAAAATTCTCTTTTTCATTTATTTTAAATTAGTTTACCATAATAGTTAATGGTACATTGTAACTTACCACAACTTTTCCGTCCTTATTTTCACCAGGAATCATTTTAGGTAAAGAATTCATTATTTTTAAAACTTCCTCTTTAATTTCTGGGTGCGGAGCTCTTGCTTGCACATCTATAACGTCTCCATTCTTATCTATTTTAAAACCAACAAAAATTCTTTTTTTGCCTGATGATAAGCCCAAATTATTTGGCAAGTTAGCATCAAAATTTTCACTAAAATGTTGTTGAATACTTTTATGAAGACAATTTTTATCTCCTTCCTCACATCCCGGAAAAGTTGGAGCCTTTTCTATTTTTAAAATATTTACAGAACTATCTTTAGAACTTCTTCTTTCTTTTTTCATAACAGAGAAATCAGGAACCATAACTAAAACCTTTCTGTTGTCTTTGTAAGTAAAAATTTTTAAACTTGCAATTCTCTCTCTGTTTCTAGCTTTTGCAAAACTATCTAAGATATTCATTTTAGATAAATATTCTTCTTTTTCACCATCATTTAAATCCTCAAACGCTAACTCTTCTCCTTGAGGTAATCTAAATTCTTCTCCTATTCCTAAGTAAGAATCGAAATAGGTTTCTTTTTTTCCTGTATTAACATTGATTTTCCCATTATCATTGTAATATAATTTTACAAGCTTTTTTTGTCCACTAACTTCATTTACATCATTTTCAGAACAAGAAGTATAAAAAAGCATACTTGTTAATACCGGAATCAATACTAAGTATTTTAGTTGATTCATTTTTTTTGATTGTTTTTTCTTCATCATAATAATTCTTTTTTTAATTAATGTTTGTTTGTAAAATTGGTTGATAAACGCAATATCTTCAACCTGAAAAAAACTTGATAGCAATTTATTTATGTAATTTTCTTTGGGTTCATTTTTCGTGGCAACTTCATCAGAAATATACTCGTGCACTAGTGTAATTCTTTTTTGGTAAATAAAAATCATCGGATTAAACCACATAACAATTTTTAAAAACTCAAACAACAATAAATCTAAAGAGTGCTTTTGAGTACTGTGCACTAACTCGTGTGCAATTATTTGTTCTTTTTGATTTTCTGGAATTTCTTCTCCCAAAAAAATATAATTAAAAAAAGAAAATGCTTTTGATTGATTCGGAATTAAAACCAAAGTATAACCTACTTTTCTAATAAGTTTGTATGAATTTATAAGTTTGTATATCTGTATTAATTTCGATAGAAAAACTACTGTAAAAAAAATGACGCCAATGGCAAATATGACATCTATATAATTTATAGATTGATACCACGTCGATTTCTGAATGATAGCTTCTGGCGATAAAACTATTTCTGGTAAATACACAATATATTCTTGCGGAACCGCTTTTTGAAACGTAGGTATTTTTATTAATGGCAATAAAAAGGATAGCATTGGTGTGCTTAACAAATACCATCTGTTTTTAGTAAAAAAAGTTTCTTTGCTTAAAAAGAAATCATAAATAGTCAAAAACAATATTTGAAATAAGATTACTTGAATTATGTAATTAATCATAGCATTTAATTTTTTATTCTTTCTTATTAACTTCTTTTAAAATAGATTCTAACTCTTTAACATCCATTTTGTTTTCTTTTACAAAAAAGGACACCATACTTTTAAAAGATCCATTAAAATAACCATTCATTAATTTATGTAAACTCTGGTTGCTGTATGTTTCTTTCTCTATTATCGGATAATACATAAAACCTCTACCTAATGGTTTGTGTGCAACAAATTCTTTAGTTTCTAAAATCCTTACAATTGTAGAAACTGTATTATATGCTGGCTTTGGTTCGGGTAAAATTGCTATAATATCTTTTACAGAGGCTTCATTTAAATCCCACAACACTTGCATTATTTGCTCTTCTGCTTTTGTTAATTGTTTACTCATTTTATAACTAAGTTTTTAGTTCAACAACACAAATATAACTAAAAAATTAGTTTAAACTAATTTTTTAGTTATAAATTTATGTAACAAACCTTTTATAACTTCGTCTTACTATAAAAATGATAATGGATATTTTCTTACTATTTATAGGTTTCTTACTTGTTCTATTAGGAATTGTGGGGTCTTTTTTACCTGTCTTGCCTGGTCCGTTAACGGGTTGGTTGGGTCTATTAACCTTACATTTTACATCTATAATTGCAATAAATTGGACTTTCTTAGGAATTACACTGGCAATTGCAATTTTAATTTGGGTATTAGATTATATAATTCCGGCCATAGGAACCAAACGATTTGGCGGAAGTAAAAACGGTGTTTACGGTACAACCATTGGTTTATTTATTGGCTTGTTCTTTATTCCGATTCCCTTTGGTTTGTTAATTGGTGCTTTTTTTGGTGCATTAATTGGCGAATTAATGTTTGATAGTAAAGATACAAACAGAGCTTTAAAGGCTTCTTTTGGTTCGTTTATAGGAATATTGGCTTCTGCAACAATAAAATTCTCGGTATCTTTTGTTTTTGTAATTCTATTTTTGATGAAATTTTGGGAATACAAAGCCTCTTTTTTCTAATTTTTAAATTTATTAAAAGATAAAAGTTTCTAAGAAATTATGAGACATCTTAGAGTTGTAGAAAAGCTAATAAATACACTTAGCCCTGATTGCAGCATTTGTTTGAGCTCTTTTTTATTTTTTTCTGAATAAAAAAAGCGAGTGCAAAAGCAGGAATAGCTTCAAAAAAAGAAAATTTTACTTGAGTTGAGAGCAAAAAAAAAGCGTCCCATTTAAGGGAAGCTTTCCATTGGTTAACAAAACCACGACACTTTTTATAAAGTGCCAAACAACACAACTAAATGCTACTTCAACAAAAAGTAGCGGGCAAATATACAACGTTTTATGATATCTACAAGAATTATTTAATATTTTCTCGAAATCTTCAATTGTTAAATTCTTGAAAGATTGTATCTTTGCAGTCTTTAAAAATTTATCATTAATATATAAGAAATGCAATTATCAGAACAAGAAGTTGTACGTAGAGAAAAGCTTACAAAATTAAGAGATTTGGGTATCAACCCTTATCCTGCAGAATTATTTCCGGTAGATACCAATTCGAAAGAGATTAAAGAGAACTTTGCGGAAGATAAACAGGTGGTTATTGCAGGTAGATTAATGGTAATTAATATACAAGGTAAAGCCTCTTTTGCTCAGCTACAAGATGGTGAAGGTAGAATTCAACTTTATTTTAATAGAGATGAAATTTGTACTGGCGAAGACAAATCTTTATACAATAATGTCTTTAAGAAATTATTAGATTTAGGCGATTTTGTAGGAATTACCGGAACACTTTTTACAACTAAAGTTGGTGAAAAAACTGTAATGGTTAAAGATTTTAAGTTATTATCTAAAGCCTTAAAGCCTTTACCAATGCCAAAGGTTAAAGACGGTGTTACTTATGATGCTTTTACAGATCCAGAGATGCGTTACAGACAACGTTATGCAGATTTAGTTGTAAACCCACATGTAAAAGAAGTTTTTATTAAAAGAACAAAATTGTTTAATGCAATGCGTTCTTTCTTTAATGATGCTGGTTATTTTGAAGTTGAAACGCCAGTTTTACAACCAATTCCGGGTGGTGCTGCAGCAAGACCATTTATTACACATCACAATTCTTTAGACATACCTTTATACATGAGAATTGCGAATGAGTTATATCTAAAAAGATTAATTGTTGGTGGTTTTGATGGGGTTTATGAGTTTTCTAAAAACTTTAGAAACGAAGGAATGGATAGAACTCACAATCCTGAATTTACAGCCATGGAAATCTATGTTTCTTACAAAGATTACAACTGGATGATGGATTTCTGTGAGAAATTATTAGAACATTGTGCAATTGCTGTGAACGGAACTTCTGAAGCAACTTTTGGTGAACATAAAATAGACTTTAAAGCGCCTTATGCTAGAGTTACAATGGCAGATTCTATTAAGCATTTTACTGGTTTTGACATTACAGGAAAAACTGAAGATGAAATTAGAGAAGCGGCTAAAGGCATGAATATTCCTGTTGATGAAACAATGGGTAAAGGAAAATTAATTGATGAAATTTTTGGTGAAAAATGTGAAGGAAACTACATTCAGCCAACATTTATTACAGATTATCCTAAAGAAATGTCGCCGCTTTGTAAAGAGCATAGAGACAATCCAGAATTAACAGAGCGTTTCGAATTAATGGTTTGCGGTAAAGAAATTGCAAATGCATATTCAGAATTAAACGACCCGATTGATCAAAGAGAACGTTTCGAACATCAGCTTAAATTGGCTCAAAAAGGAGACGATGAAGCTACCGAATTTATAGATCACGATTTCTTACGTTCTTTAGAGTATGGTATGCCTCCTACTTCTGGTATGGGTATTGGAATGGACAGATTAATTATGTTCTTAACCAACAACCAATCGATACAAGAAGTACTTTTCTTTCCTCAAATGAGACCAGAAAAGAAAGCACCTTCTATCGAGTTAAACGACGAAGAAAAAGCTGTTTTAGCAATGATTGAAAAAGCTGGAAAAATAGATTTAAACGATTTAAAAACTCAATCTGGTTTATCTAATAAAAAATGGGATAAAACAATTAAAGGTTTAACTAAAAAAGAAGTTGCCAAAGTTTCTAAAACTGATGAAGGTTTGTTTGTAGAAGCTTTATAAAACTTCTAATTGAACATAAAAAATTTAAAAAGGAACTACAGAAATGTAGTTCCTTTTTTATTTATATTTGATTTATGATATGTAAAAATTGTGAAGAAAAGCTAGAAAACGACGCCCGGTTTTGTGATAATTGTGGCGCAAAAGTTATTGTTAGTAGAATTACGTTTAAACAACTTGTTACAGAATTAGTTATTAATGTATTTGGTATTGATAGTAAGTTTTTCTTGACTTTAAAAAAGATGGTAACTAGTCCAGATGAAGTTTTAACAGAATACCTTACAGGAGTTCGTAAAAAATACGTGAATCCGTTTGCTTTTTTAGCTATTGGTGCTGGTTTATCGCTTATAATATTTAATTATTTTGCAGACGATTTTATAAACATGCAAAGTAACTTTAGATCAGAAGATATAAGTCAACTTAGAGAAACTGCAAATTTGGATGTATCTGCATTTAAAAACGTATCTAAAGAAGAACTTCAAAAAATGGAGAAAAATAAGAAAATGGCTCAGAAACAATTAGAGGTTTCAGAGAACATAATGCAGTTTATGCTCCGATATTATAACCTCTTAACTTTTTTGTTTTTACCATTTTATGCTTTGTTAAGTAAATGGACCTATAGAAAACCACATAATTTTGGCGAACATATTGTAATGAATTCTTATTTATATGGTTTAACAACTTACTTTTCTATCATTGCCTTTTTTGCTGCGATGTTAATTCATCCTTCAATTTACTTTTACAGCGTAATTGCATACATTCTATATTATTTATATGCTTTTAAAAAATTATACAAACTTTCTATAGGTACATCTGTTTTAAAATTTTTTAGGTTTTTAATTGGTGTATTAATGTTTGGTGTGATTTTATCAGTGTTAATTGCTATTATAGTTTTCATTTTAGCTAAGTTTGGTCTCATAAAATTTTAATACAATAGATGAAAAAATATCCAACTATAATTGAGAATATTTATTCTGAAATAAAAGACATTAAAGACGATGGTAAGGTTGCCAACTACATACCAGAATTAGGTTGTATTTCTGCTGAAAACTTCGGAGTTAGTATTACAACTATTGATAAAAAAAATTATGGTGTTGGTGATTTTGAAAAAAAGTTTTCTATACAAAGTATTTCAAAAATTTTATCTTTAACATTAGCCTATCAATTAGAAGGTGAAAACTTGTGGCAACGTGTCGATGTAGAACCCTCTGGAAATCCTTTTAATTCTTTGCAACAATTAGAATCTGATAAAGGTATACCAAGAAATCCGTTTATTAATTCTGGTGCAATTGTAGTTTGCGATGTTTTAATTGGTCATTTAAAAAATCCGAAAGAAGAATTTTTAAATTTTTGCAGAGAAATTGCAAACAATTATCAACTTAATTATAACGAAAAAGTTGCTGAATCAGAAAAAAGAACTGGTTTTAGAAATGTTGCACTTTGTAATTTTATAAAATCTTTTGGTAACATTAAAAATAATGTAGATGATGTTTTAGATTTCTATTTCCATATCTGTTCTTTAGAACTAACTTGTAAAGAGTTAACAGAAATTTTTATGTACTTAACAGAAGAAAATTATACTACGCATAAAGGTAATTCGATCGTTACAGAAAGTCAAACAAAAAGAATTAATGCTATAATGCTTACCTGCGGTTTTTATGATGAATCTGGTGAATTTTCTTTTCGTGTTGGTTTACCTGGTAAATCTGGTGTTGGTGGCGGAATTGTAGCAATTCATCCAGATAAGTATTGTATTGCTGTTTGGAGCCCGAAGTTAAATAAAAAAGGAAATTCTTGTAAAGGAATGTTGTTTTTAGAAAAATTTACTACCGAAACAGCTTCTTCAATTTTTTAATTTTTACCTAATAAAATTTCATACATTTTTATGAGCTTATCTTTAAATCAGAATAAAAACGTTAAAAAAGTTTTTAGTTTTGATGCACTATTAAAAACTCCTTTTCAAGAAAACACAAATGCAATTTGTTTAAAACGCACGTTACTAGGTAATTTTGCTGAAATAATAGATAAAATAATTTGTAATGATAAAATTACAGTAATCAGTGTAAAAGATTTAGAATCTTTAAAATTGAGTATAGAAGGGAATTTAGCCCGAGAAATACTTTTGAATGACATGAATGTATTAGAAGAAAAAGGTGCGGCGCCCGTTTTAAACATTATTAAAAACTACGATGCGGATGACAGTTATCCGTTTTTTCCAACTGATGTGTATTCTTTTCACGTAGATAAATCGCCAATACCAACAGCAACTTTTCTATGTACTTATTTTGGAGCAGCAAGTGATATTGTTTCGAACACTGAAGCGACACAAAAAATCTTGATACCAGAAATTAGAGAAGAATTACTAAAATTACATGACGGCAAGGAAGAAGATTTTGAAGCTTTTTTATCAGACTTCTATTTTGATTTGCATTACAAAGCAAATCCCGATGCACAAATTACAAACTTGGGCATCGGGAATTTCTGGAAACTTGCTGTAGACCATCCTGCAAGTAAAGTTTTACCTTGTATACATAGAGCACCAAAAGAAAATGGGCAAACTCGTTTACTAATGATTTGTTAATTGATTACCCTTTAAACTTCATGCCTAAATGCACTACTTTTTTTGTTTCAAAAAAGTCTTCTTCAAAATAATCCGGTAGGTTATAAATTGTTGCAGATGTATATAATTTCAGTTCTTCAGATAAATCTCCTCCTTTTAAATATAAAATTCCGTTTTTTAAATCGTGATTTTGTTTTTTAGCAATTTTGCCTTTTGTCCAACCAACAAAAGTTTCCATTTGTGCTACTGCTCTACTTACAATAAAATCGTAATTATCGTTAATTTCTTCTACTCTACAATTAAAAGTTTTTACATTTTCTAAACCAAGGCCTTCTTTAACTTCATTTACAACTTTAATCTTTTTACCAATAGAATCTACTAAATGAAACTGAGTTTCTGGAAATAAAATTGCTAACGGAATTCCTGGAAAACCACCACCTGTACCAACATCCATTACTTTAGAACCTGGCTTAAACTGCATTACTTTTGCTATTCCTAAAGAATGTAAAACGTGGCGTAAATACAACTCGTCTATATCTTTTCTAGAAACAACGTTAATTTTTAAATTCCAATCTTTATACAATTCTTGCAACTTGCTAAATTGTGCTATTTGTGTTTCTGATAAATTTTTAAAATATTTGTGAATGATATCCATCTTTGTAATGTTTGAAATGCAAAAATAGTTATTGTTAACAAACAATTAGTAACAAAACCTGACGTTTATCATAAAAAGCAATTTCAAAAAGATTATTTTTGCAAATCAATATTAAAATACTGAATGAAAACAATAACTTTCTCTAGAGTTGATAAAGCTAAATTTTTTAGAACTCTAAATAAAAGAGTAAATACTTATTTTAAAGAAAATAATATTAAAAGAACCGGAAACTGGAAATTGTATTCAAAAGCAATTATAATGTTTTCTTTATTTTTAATTCCTTTTATACTTGTATTAACTGTATCTATGCCACAATGGGCAATGGCGTTATTAATGGTTTTAACGGGTGTTGGTATGGCAGGCGTTGGTATGAATGTTATGCACGATGCAAACCACGAATCTTTTTCTAAAAGAAAATGGGTAAATAAATTAATGGGAAGCAGCATATACATCTTAGCAGGTAATGTGTATAACTGGAAAGTACAACACAATGTTTTACACCATACATTTACTAACGTAGAAGGCCATGATGAAGATATAGATGCTGGTAGAATAATCCGTTTTTCAGAACATTCTAAATGGTTTAACATTCATAAATTTCAAAAGTATTACTCTATTTTCTTATATGGTTTATTAACAATAAACTGGGCAATTACAACAGATGTAAAGCAAATGCGCAGATATTTAAAAAGAAAATTATCTTATGGTAAGTTTCCGAATCCTACAACAGAATGGACCAAATTAGTAATCTCTAAAGTGGCATATTATGCACTATGGATTGCTTTACCAATTTTAGTATTAGATATTTCTTGGTGGAAAGTAATTATTGGTTTTTTTGTGATGCATTATACTGCCGGTATGATTTTGAGTTTGGTTTTTCAATTGGCACACATCGTACCAAATACAGATATGCCATTACCAGATAAAGACGGTAATTTAGAACACACTTGGGCAGTCCATCAATTATATACTACATCTAACTTTGCTCCTAGCAATTGGTTGGTAAATTTCTATACGGGTGGTTTAAATCATCAAGTTGAACATCATATTTTTCCGCACATTTCTCATGTACATTATAATAAATTAGCTAAAATTGTAAAAGAAACTGCAAGTGAGTTTAATTTACCTTATAATGAATACGATACCATGCGTAAAGCAATTATAGAACATTTTAGACACTTAGGAGTTTTAGGTCAAAACCCAGAAATAGCATAACAAATACACACAACTAACAGTAGTACACAATGAAACATCCATTATCGGACAGAATTAACAGTTTACCTGTTTCGCAAACATTAGCAATGGCTGCTAAAGCCAGAGAATTAAAGGCAGAAGGAAAAGATATTATAAGTTTAAGTTTAGGAGAACCAGATTTTAACACTCCAGATTTTATTAAAGAAGCAGCAATAGAAGCTGTAAATCAAAATTATAATTCTTACACGCCTGTAGATGGTTATTTAGAGCTAAAAGAAGCTATTTGCACAAAATTTGAACGTGATAATAATATCAATTACAAACCTAGTCAAATTGTAGTTTCTACAGGTGCAAAACAATCTATTGCAAATGTTGCACAAGTATTGTTAAATCCTGGTGACGAAGTTTTATTACCTGCACCATATTGGGTTAGTTATTCTGCAATATCTATTTTAAGTCAAGCTAAATTTGTAGAAATTCCGTCTTCTATAGACGACGATTTTAAAATTACGCCAGCGCAATTAGAACGTGCAATTACACCAAAAACAAAAATGATATTCTTTAACTCGCCAAACAACCCAAGTGGTTCTATGTATAGCGAAGAAGAATACAGAGCTTTGGCTGCAGTATTAGAAAATCATCCGCAAGTTTATGTTTTATCAGATGAAATCTACGAGCACATAAACTATGGTGCTAAACCTTTTAGTTTTGCTGCCATAGAAAGTATGTACGATAGAACAATAACTGTTAATGGTTTAGCAAAAGCATTTGCTATGACAGGTTGGAGAATCGGTTATATTGGTGCCCCAGAATGGATTGCTAAAGCTTGTACTAAAATGCAAGGGCAAGTTACTTCTGGTACAAACTGTATTGCACAAAGAGCTGCAATTACCGCTGTATTAGCGCCAGTTTCTAAAATACAATATATGGTAGACGAGTTTAGAACTCGTAGAGACCTTGTAGTTGGTTTGTTAAGAGAAATAGAAGGTTTTAAAGTAAATGTACCAGAAGGGGCTTTTTACGTTTTTCCAGATATTTCAGCATTTTTTGGTAAAACAATAGACGGAGTTACTATAGAAAATGCAAGCGATTTTTCTTTATTTATTTTAGAAAAAGCAAATGTTGCAACAGTAACTGGTGAAGCTTTTGGTGCACCAAATTGTATTAGAATGTCTTATGCAGCATCAGAATTGCAATTAAGAGAAGCAATTAAAAGAATTAAAGAAGCTTTAAGTTAAAAGCAAAACATAAATTATTTTAAAAATCCATCTTATTATAAGATGGATTTTTTTTGTTTTGGCGTGCCCTTTCAGGTCAGGCTTTTGCACTCGCTTTTTGTTCATACTTCACAAAAGAGCTCAAACAAATGCTGCAATCCTTCACGCATGCATATTTGCTATTAAATAGAAATCATAACTAATGTAATTACAAATAAAGAAACTTGTAATATAACAGCAGTTTGACTCTCTTGTCTTGTTTGATGATTAAAAACAAAGCTTTTTATTTTAGAAATAGACTTTCCTTTTTCTCTAGCAATACTATTTTTTATTTCTTTTTTATAACTTGAAGTTAATATTCCTCTTTCTAATACGGTAGTTGATTGTAAATATTTCATGGTATTTGGTTTTATTGATTTATATAAAGAAGACGACATCTAACACTCTTTGTTACAGACTAAAAGTTTCTAAAAAGTAAAATAAATTCATTTTTCTAGCGTTGATGGTTTACGACAACGAGAAAAAAAATTAAAAAAATATTCCATCAACAACTAAATTGCATCTTATGCTTAAAAAATTCTTCATTATTTGCTCTGGTGCAGATAAAAACCTTCTAAATAACTGTGCCGACGGAGAGCAAAATAAATATGTTGGTATTGGTGCAACTGTATTTTTTACAGCAATTATGGCTACAATTTCTGCAAGTTATGCGTTATACACTGTTTTCGATAATACATATACTGCCGTTATTTTTGGTTTAGTTTGGGGTTTCTTAATCTTTAATTTAGACAGGTTTATAGTGGCAACTATTAAAAAAAGAGATTCTAAATGGAAAGAATTTTTACAAGCATCGCCAAGAATTATATTGGCAATTATAATTGCGATAGTGATATCTAAACCTTTAGAATTAAAGTTATTCGAAAAAGAAATCAATCAGGTTTTGTTAACAGAAAAAAATCAAATGACTTTAGATAACAAAACTCAAATAGCAGCACAATTTAGTCCTGAAATTGCTAAGATTAATAGAGAAATAGAAGCTTTAAAAAATGAAATAGTCGAAAAAGAAATTACTACTAATGCGTTATATGACACTTATATTGCCGAAGCAGAAGGAAGAAAAGGAACCAAACTATTAGGTAAAGGACCTGTGTATAAAGAAAAAAGAGAAAAACATGATACTGCTTTGGCTGAACTGAATCAACTTAAAAAAGACAATGCAGCAAAAATAGAAACCAAAGAATTAGCAATTGCCGATTTAGTAGAAAATCAGAAATTAAATGAATCTAAAACACAACCTATTATTGCAAATTTTGATGGTTTAATGGCAAGAGTAAATGCTTTAAACAAATTACCTTGGTTGCCTTCTTTTTTTATATTCCTATTATTTCTAGCTATAGAAACGTCTCCAATTTTTGCAAAATTGATTTCACCGAAAGGAGAATATGATTTTAAATTAGAAGAACAAGAGTCTGCTATTAAAACTTGGGTACAACAGCAAGTACATCAAAGAGAAGTAATGTTGGCAACAGATATAGCATTAAATAACAAAGTCTATAAAGATATTGCCGAAGAAGAAGAATTGTATAAATACAAACAAAAAATGGCTCGCGAATTAATGAAATTGCAAGCCGATTCTTTTTATAAAAAGCAACAAAAAATGCTGTAATACTATATGTTGGCAAATAGCTGCGTTAGCGATTGCAACGGCATCCTTTTTTGAGGTACGAAAAAAAGATATAGTGAAAAGCGCGACCTGAAAGGTAACGCCCAATAACTTTCTTGGAAAAAAATTATTCTTTTTCTGCCATTTTCTTAACGTAATCTGTAATAATTACAATTTGTGTTGGCCCTACTTTGCCTTCTATATATTTGGCATTTTCGTGGTCTAAAGAAATTCTACGAACCGCTGTACCTTGTTTGGCAACCATACTAGAACCTTTTACTTTTAAGTCTTTTATTAAAACCACAGAATCTCCGGCTTGTAATATAGCACCATTGGCATCTCTATGAATAATTTTTTCACTTTCATCTAAATGATCTCCAGATTCTTTAGCATAACGTAAATCGTCTTCTTCTAAATACATCATGTCTAATAAATCTTGTGGCCAACCTTCGTTTTTTAAACGAGAAAGCATTCTCCAGGCCACAACCTTTACAGCTCTGTGCTCAGACCACATAGCATCATTTAAACAACGCCAGTGATTTGCCTCTGTAGCTTCTGGATTTTCTATTTGAGTTACACATGTTTCGCATGCCAACAAACTACCATCTACACCACCTGTAGAAGTTGGTTTTACTTCGTAAATTGATAAATTATTTGTTGCAGCACACAATTCGCATTGGTTACCGCTTCTACTTTCTAGCTCTTGTTGTAAACTCATTATTTATTTTTTATACCGCAAAAGTACATTTTAAAATTAGTTTTACTAATTACTACCGTGCTTTTAAGATTAAAAGGTTTTTACTGTTTTTAATTTCTGTTTGATTAAGCATCATTTTTACATACTCGCCATTTAGGTATTTTTGAGCTTGATCTTTATAATGCTTACTAAATACTCGACCAGATTGACCTGTTGGCACAATGGCTAAACTGTTTTCTACATCAGAAAAATCGACAACTCTTCTTGTAGATGGGCCTGCTTTTACTTTGTAATATCCTGTAGAATCGATATCGTAAATTTGATTGTTAATCACTTGGTCTCCGCCATTAGTTATAAACGGACCAACGTTAAAATATTTTCTTAGTAAAGCTACTTCACCAACGGCATGTTTGTGTTCTACAGAAATTACTCTTTCCCATTTCCAACCAGCAACATTAGCACCTAATTGATTTTCTAAAAACTGAAATGCTTTTTGAAATGATTTGGTAACAATCTCTTGCTTAGTTTCAATTTTGTTAACAGTATTTACGTTATCCCACCAAACTGAATTTTCTCTTTTTGCTTGAACAGGCAACACTTTTTCTACAAAAGGTGTGTTTATAAATTGAAAATATCCTTTCTGCATTTCATCTGCAAAGGTGTTTTTTTGAAACTCGTAAATAAATCTATTATAAATTGTTGGTGCAACTTCTTCTTTATCAAAATTACCTTGCCATTCTTTTAAAATAGCAACGGCTGTTTTTTCACTTGCAGAAAAATTACTTTGATCTAATGCCGCAATTAAATCTCTAGAAATTTCTGGTATTACTGGCGATGTCACATCCATAAGCATTGTTGCTACATCTTCTTTAGACCAATCATTTTTAGGAGTTAACAGGTTTTCTATTCTTCTTGCTCTATCTTCTACTAAATAATAACCGGGATATAGTTTATGCTGAATAGAATCTGGTTGATTATTTGCTGAATACACATAATTACTTTTTGGGTTTACTGCTTGCGGATTGTCATCAAAATCTATGTAATTTAAAATCTCGTCTGTACCCGAAGATCCGTTTAAAAAAGTTTTAGTGTATAAAGAATCTCTGTAATTATACAATTTACCAGAAGCAAACCATGCAATGTTATTTTTTGCGTCTCCGTACATCATATTTAAACCTGGCGCATGCAATTTACTTGCACCTTCTTTAAAATCAGATAAAGATTTTGCATGAGAAATTTCATAAGCTACATCCATAATTTGGTTTTCTAACTTGGTATAAATCCATTGCATTGCTATTGGCTTTTTTATTTGCAAAGGATCTATAATTCCGTTCATTAACGGCCCGTGTTTGCTAACTTTTATTGTATACAAAGAATCTTTAGCGTCTTTAACTTTTATTCTTTTTTCAATTTTCTTATAATCTAAAATTCCATCTTTGTAAAAATATTGATTTTCATTTTTCGGGTTATTTTGCTCTTCATAGAAATCGACATCATCATTCTCGAACATGGTTAATCCGTAAGCATAGTCTTTATTATGTCCTAAAAGCGGAAAAGGAACCAATGCTAAATGAAAACCATACATTTCATAATCTGGAGTTTTAATATGCGCTTGATACCAAACGGAAGGTTGCGAATAACCAATGTGAGGATCGTTCGCAAAAATTACTTTTCCGTTTTTGGTTTTATCTGCGCCAATAACCCAAGAGTTACTGCCTATAAATGGCGAAATTGGTAAAACTGCAGTAAGATTTTGCATTTCCTTAGAAAAAGCACCAGTTATTTCTGCGTTCTTTTCATTTGGAATTAGAGTTAAGTTTTTATTTTCTACTCCGAGTAATTCATTAAAATATGTGTCACCTAATTTTTCTTTAATTTCATTAAGCATCGGATCTGTTTTATGTGCTATAGCAAAGCTAAAAGCCATATAACCAAAAACATTATACATATCTTTTAGCGTATATTTTTCTTTTTTTACGCCAACCAATCTGAACTCTATAGGTGTTGTTCCGTTTTCTATATATTGATTTACCCCATCTAAATAAGCCATTGCCATTTTATAAGCTTCAGAATTCTTATTTAAATTTTGTATTGTTTTTTCTGCTGCTTCTTCGATGCCTAAACCAGAAAATAATTTGTCTGTACGTATTAACTTTTCTCCGAAAATTTCAGCCAACCTTCCTGCGGCAATTCTTCTAATCAGTTCCATTTGCCACAACCTATCTTGCGCATGCACATAACCTAAAGCCACATATGCATCTTTTTGGTTTTCTGCTGTGATGTGAGGTACTCCTATTTCATCAAAATAAACCGCTACATCTTTTGTAGTGTTTTCAATATCTATTTCACCATTATAATCTGGCTTTAAACTATTAAAATAAAACATAGCAGCTACTACTAAACCTACAGCTACTATAAATAAAATAGCAACAATTTTTTTAATAAATTTCAAGGAAATGTGTTTCATAAATCCAAAGATAATAGATTTAAATTGTATTTTTGAAACTGATTATTAAATCATACTTCATGAAAAAAATTCAAATGGTAGACCTTCAAGGTCAATATGCAAAAATAAAAGACTCTGTTAATAATTCTATTGAACAAGTTCTAAATACATCGGCATATATTAATGGACCTTTGGTTCATGAATTTCAAGCAGATTTAGAAAAATATTTAGGCGTTAAACATGTAATACCGTGTGCAAATGGTACAGATGCATTGCAAATAGCAATGATGGGCTTAGGTTTAGAACAAGGAGATGAAGTAATTACTGCAGATTTTACATTTGCTGCAACTGTAGAAGTAATTGCGCTATTAAAATTAACACCTGTTTTAGTTGATGTAGATCAAGATACTTTTAACATTAATATAGAGGCTTTAAAAAAAGCAATTACTCCTAAAACAAAAGCAATTGTACCGGTTCATTTATTTGGCCAAGTAGCCAATATGGATGCTTTAATGGAAATTGCAAGAGAACATAATTTGTTTGTTATAGAAGATAATGCACAAGCAATTGGTGCAAATTATACTTTTAAAGATGGATCAAAAAAGAAAGCTGGTACTATTGGTAATGTTGGTACAACTTCGTTTTTTCCGTCAAAAAATTTAGGTTGTTACGGAGATGGTGGTGCTATTTTTACAAATGATGATGCACTTGCACATACAATTAGAGGAATTGTAAATCACGGAATGTACATGCGTTATTATCATGATGTTGTGGGCGTAAATTCTAGATTAGATTCTATACAAGCTGGAGTTTTAAAAGCAAAATTACCTCTTTTAGATAGTTATTGTAATGCTAGAAGAAATGCTGCTAGGTTTTACAACAAAGCATTTGCTAGCAACCCAAATATTATAACACCAACTACAAAATCGAATGCAACCAATAGTTGTGGTGAAATTTGTGATGTTTGTGATTGTCATGTTTTTCATCAATATACTTTGCAAATTACAAATGGTAAAAGAGATGAATTACACAAACATTTGCTAGACAATGGTATACCGAATGCAATTTATTATCCTGTTGCTTTACATGCGCAAAAAGCATACAAAGACGATAGATATAATGAAAGTGATTTTCCGGTTACAAACAAGCTAATTCAAACAGTAATTTCTTTACCAATGCATACAGAATTAGATACAGAACAATTAGAGTTTATTACTAAAACGATAAATAATTTTATTAAATAACAACTTTCTATGAAAAAGATATTGGTTACTGGTGGTTTAGGTTTTATTGGTTCGCACACAGTTGTAGAGCTTCAAAATAAAGGTTTTGAAGTAATAATTATAGATGATTTATCGAATACAACAATAAGTGTTTTAGATAATATTGCTGATATTACAGGTACAAAACCAGAATTTCATCAAATAGATTTACGAGTTAAAGAAGATGTAAATAATTTCTTTAAAAACAATAAAGTTGATGGGATTATTCACTTTGCCGCCTTTAAAGCCGTTGGCGAAAGCGTACAGAATCCTTTAGATTACTACGAAAATAATATTGGTAGTTTGGTTTACATTTTACAAGAAATGCGAGATAGAAACATCGATAATTTTATCTTTTCTTCTTCTTGCACTGTGTATGGACAGGCAGATGAATTACCAATTACTGAAAATGCACCTGTAAAAAAAGCAGAATCTACTTACGGAAACACCAAGCAAATAGGAGAAGAAATTATACAAGAAACATGCAAAGCGCATGGTTTAAATGCAATTGCTTTGCGTTATTTTAATCCTATTGGTGCGCACGAAAGTATTAAAATTGGTGAGCTGCCTATTGGCGTTCCTCAAAATTTAATTCCGTATGTTACACAAACCGCAGCAGGCATCAGAAAAGAATTATCTGTTTTTGGTGATGATTATGCTACTGCAGATGGTACAGCGGTTAGAGATTATATTCATGTAGTTGACTTAGCCAAAGCACATATTGCTGCATTACAGCGTTTGTTAGAAAAAAATAACAAAGAAAAATTCGAGTATTTTAATGTTGGCACAGGTACAGGTAGTTCTGTTTTAGAAGTAATAAAAGCTTTTGAAAAGGCATCTAAAAAACCACTAAATTATAAAATTGTTGGCAGACGAGAAGGTGATATTACAGCAGCTTATGCAGATACAACTATTGCCAATAAAGAATTAAACTGGCAAACAGAAAAATCTTTAGAAGAAGCTTTAGCGTCTGCTTGGAAATGGCAACAACAACAAAATAAATAGGTTTTATAAAATCTATTTCAAGAAGAAATCACTATAAATTGACGCATTTTATGTTAATTTATAGTGATTTTTTGTGTTTTTTATCAAAAATTAACCAAAAATGAGTTTTTATATGATAATTATATTCCGCAAGTATTAACATATTTACAATTGTAATCTCCTTCTATTTTCAGATTCTTATTTCTCGTACACATCTTGGGGTTTTAACACTTTTAAATTGATAAGGCTTTTTTATCGCTTTAACTTTGTGGCATATTAATTACAATGATACTAGAAAACATGAAACTGATTAAAATTAAAAGAAAAACACGTCTAGAAAAGCGTTACACACCAAAAATGGGTAAGCTTCACACAAACGTAACTTACATTAAAAAAACAATTTTAAACGTAATACCTATTAAAACGGTACATAAATATAGAGAAACCTATTACGGTCAAATAAAAGATTGTAACGAATGTGTTTTAGCCAAATAACTTATAAAATCTCAAAACAATTGTTTTGAGATTTTTTTTATTTATATTTTAACAACAAAACAGTAAATCTTCACTTTCTATTTTAGTAACTTTAAAGCCATAAAATCAACTAAAATGAAAAAAATATGTATTGCTTTTATAGCAATTGCAAGCTTAATTGCTTGTAACAATTCATCCAAAGAAACAACAACAGAACTTAGTGTTAATTATAAAAAAATAGAGCTAGACAATGGTTTAGATGTTATTTTTCATGTAGATAAATCAGATCCTGTTGTTGCAGTAGAACTTATGGTTCATGTAGGTTCTGCAAGAGAAAAAGAAGGTAGAACGGGTTTTGCACATTTATTTGAGCACTTACTATTTCTAGAGTCAGAAAACTTAGGAAAAGGCGGTTTAGATAAAATGAGTGCAAGAATTGGTGGCTCTGGTGCTAATGGTTCTACTTCTAGAGATAGAACTAACTACTTACAAACAGTGCCAAAAGATGCTTTAGAAAAAATGATTTGGGCAGAGGCAGATAAACTTGGATATTTTATAAATACAGTAACAGACCCGGTTTTGGCAAAAGAAAAGCAAGTTGTAAAAAATGAAAAAAGACAAAGTGTAGATAATAGACCATACGGACATAATCAATACGTAATTGGTAAGAATTTGTATCCAAAAAATCATCCTTACAATTGGCAAGTAATTGGTTCTTTAGAAGATTTACAAAATGCAACTTTACAAGATGTAAAAGATTTTTATAAAAAATGGTATGTACCAAACAATGCTACTTTAGTACTTTCTGGAGATATTGATATTGAAGAAGCTACAAAATGGGTTCATAAATATTTTGATGAAATTCCTAAAGGCGAAGAAATTCCTGCTTTAGAAAAAAAACCAGGTGAAGTAAAAGAAACGAAGTTTTTATATTACGAAGACAATTTTGCTAGAGTGCCACAATTAACAATGGTTTGGCCAAGTGTAGAAATGTATCATGAAGATTCTTATGCTTTAGAAGTTTTAACACAGTATTTATCAGACGGAAAATCTGCGCCACTAAATACTGTTTTAGTAGACGATTTAAAATTAACATCTAATACAGTGATGTACAATTACGCATCTGAATTGGCTGGTGAAACGCAATTAATTGTAAGAGCTTTTAATGGTAAAAATTTAGATGAAATAAAATCTGGTATAGAGCAAGGTTTTGCAAAATTTGAATCTGAAGGTATTTCTGATAAGGATTTACTAAGAATAAAAGCAGGACAAGAAACTCAATTTTACTTAGGTTTATCGAGTGTCTTAGGAAAAGGTTCTAACTTAGCATCTAACAACACCTATTTAGGTAATCCTGGTTTTGCCACAGAAGACATTAAAAAAACATTGGCGGTTACTAAAGACGATGTAATGCGTGTTTACAATACGTATATTAAAGGTAAAAATTACATAGCAACTAGTTTTGTTCCAAGAAATAGTGCAGAACTTGCTCTTAAAGGCTCTACTCTAGCAGATGTTGTTGAAGAAAAAATTGTAAATGGTGCAGAAGAAACTTTTGACCCTAAAATTGCAGCTTCATATGAGAAAACACCATCTTCTTTTGACAGACATATCGAACCTCCATATGGTAAAGCTCCTTCTTTAACTGTACCAGAAGTTTATGAAACTAGTTTAGACAATGGGTTAAAAGTATACGGAATCGAAAACAACGAAGTTCCTTTAGTGCGTTTTAATTTAACTATTGATGGCGGACAGTTATTAGAATCTTTAGACAAATTGGGTGTTGCTAATTTAACTGCAGACTTATTAAACAAAGGAACTAAAAATAAAAGCGTACAACAATTAGAAGAAGCAATACAAGAACTAGGTGCTTCTGTCTACATCTACGCAACTAAAGAAAACATTACTTTAAGCGGAACAACATTAGCTAAAAACTATACCAAAACTTTGGCTTTAGCAGAAGAAATGTTATTAGAACCAAGGTTTGATGAAACTGAATTTGAATTACTTAAAAAAGCAACTATTTCTAATTTAAGACAGCAAGAAGCTAGCCCTAATGCAGTTGCAAGAAATGCATACAATAATTTAATTTATGGCGAAGACAACATCCGTTCTAAAAACACCTTAGGTACAATTTCTTCTGTAGAAAATATTACCCTAGAAGATTTAAAAGAATATTATAACAATTATATTTCTCCTTCTATTGCAAAAATGTTGATTGTTGGTGATATTACAGAAGATGCTGTGGTAAATTCATTAGCCTCTTTAAATACAAATTGGAATGCAAAACCTGTTACAATTCCAACATATAAAACACCAGAAGCTCCTACCAAGCCAGCAGTCTATTTTTATGATATCCCAAATGCAAAACAATCTGTTTTACAATTTGACGCACCAGCATTGGCAGCTACAGATAAAGATTACTACGCAGCATCTGTAATGAATTACATTCTTGGTGGTGGTGGTTTTGCCTCTCGTTTAACGCAAGAATTAAGAGAAGGAAAAGGATATACATACGGCATTCGTTCTGGTTTTTCCGGAACAAAAGCAAAAGGTACGTTTACAATTTCTAGTGGTGTAAGATCTAATGTTACTTTAGAATCTGCTCAAGCAGTAAAGAAAATTTTAGAAGAGTATCCTAACACATTTTCTGATAAAGATTTAGAAACAACCAAAGGTTTCTTAATTAAAAGTAATGCCAGAGCATTTGAAACTGCCGGTGCTAAATTAAGAATGTTGTCTAATATTGCAAATTATGGTTTAAAGGCAGGTTATGTAAAAGACAGAGAAAACACTGTAAACAACATGACCAAAGAACGAATTGCAGAGTTAGCAAATACCTACGTAAATCCTAATAAAATGATTTGGTTGGTTGTTGGTGATGCAGAAACACAATTAGAAAGAATGAAAGAATTAGGTTATGGAGAACCTATCTTATTAAACGAAAGACAAAAGAAGATTAAGAATTAAAAATCTTGATTTATAAGCATAAAAAATCCCAATTTCAAAATATTGAAATTGGGATTTTTATTATTAACCAATTCAAAAGAACATTAATTTTTTATAATTCTTTTACCAGACACTCCTTTATCTGTGATAATTTTCACCAAGTAAAAACCTTTGGACAATCTCGAAAAATCTAAAGTAGATTTATTAGATTTCATAACATTTTTACCTGATAAAGAATACACCTTAACCTCTTGTAGGTTTAATCCTTCACTTAACTTTATACTTAAAATATCATTTACAGGATTTGGATAAAAAACAATATTGGTATCTAAGTCTATATTTTCTAAAGAAAGTACTTTTGATCTACAATCTGTAGCATCTGCAACAAACTCACTTTTAACATCTTTTATCCAAGAAGACAAATAACTTGCATTTACATCATCTACCAAAATACAAGATAAATTAGGTGTGTTTGAAGCATTAAAAGAAGTTATATTTGCGTTATTTCCGTTTTGCATATTTAATGTAACTAAATTAGGATTGCTACTAACATCTACAGTTGTTAATTTAGACAAACTACTAATATCTAAAACATCAAAATTATTATTACTTGCAATTAAGGTTTGCAAAGCCATTGTTGTTGTTTTTTGTACAATTTTAGTTTTACCTGTAGATTTAGCAATGGTATTAAAACTAGAACCTGTTAGCGGACTTAAATCTGTAATTCCGTTTCCTGAAACATCTAATTTTAAAATACTTGTAAAAGCTGCCAAACCTTCTACATCAGTAATTCCTGTGCCACTTAAGTTTAATTCTCCATTAGCATTTCCAGTAAAAGCTGCCGCTTCTGCAACAGTTATTTTTCCATCATTATCTACATCTAAACCTGAAACTGCTAACAATGCTGTTGTTGTTGTTGGATTTGTCATTACAGACCAAACTGATGAGCAGTCTGTGTTAAATGATGTATGAGTATCTTTCCAAATTGTTCCTACATTAAAATTGGTATTAAAATGATTTACATTGTCTACAGCTACACAATTCAAATTCGCATTTAATTTAGTACTGTAGGTAGAAATCATTGTATTGTTACCGTTTCTAATATCTAAACTTTCTAAATTATTATTATACAGTCTAATAAATTTTAATTTTGAATTTTTTCTTAAGTCTAAATTTTTAATATTATTATTATCTAAAAGTAAATCCTCTAAATCTAAGTTTTGAGATAAATCTAAGTTAACAATTGAGTTTTCTTCTAAATTTAATGTTTTTAAATTTATATTGGGTGATATATCTATAGTTGCTAATTGGTTATCATTAGCCCCTAAACTCGTCAAGTTTATATTATTTGACAAATCAATATTTGTCAATTGATTAAAACTTACACTAAGAGATGTCAAACTTACAAAATCTTCAATGCCTGTTAAATTCGTTATACCTGCAGCAACTATGGACAAATTTGTTAAAGAACTAATATCTGCAGTAAAAACCTGTCCATTTAAAACTCCGTCAGTGTCTATATTTAAAGCAATTAATCTTTGTTCAAAATTAGGGTCTGGTATTAATGTTATTGATTGTGAACTACAAGATGTATTGTAAACATGCTGTGGGTCTTTACTTATCCAATTTGCATCAGAATAAGCAACACTATCAACCAAAACACAAGTCAGATTTGAGTTATTCGTAATATTAAACGCTAAAGGATTAACAACTGTGTTAATTAAGGTATTAAAACTATTTTTTAAATTAAGAGAAGCTAATTGATTATTACTTAGATTTAATGTCTCTATTTTTTTATTCTTTGAAAGATCTAAACTAGTAATACTATTATTAGATACATCTAAATTTACCAAATTTAAATTACTGTTAAGGTTTAAATTAATTAATTGACTTGAAACAATATTAAGTGTCTCTAAATTTGTATTTGCAGAAAGATCTAAACTATTTACATCAGAGCCTATTATAGATAATATTTTTAGATTTGGGTTACCAGAAGTATTTAGGGAGTTAAATTTCCCATCGAATTCTTTAAATTCTTCTAAATTTGGTAATCCTGATATATCAACATTTGAAATGTTATTATAACCCAATTGTACATATTCTACATCAGGTAAATTTCCAAAAATTATAGAGGTTGCATTAGAATTTAAAGAAAAGGTAATTCTTTTTAACTTGGTATTATTAGAAAAATCTGCTGTAATTAATCCAGGGTTTCCACCAAAAGCACCAAAAATTTCTAAGTCTCTAAAATCCTCTAATCCCGTTAATATACTTAAACCTATATTAGAGACGTCAAGAGAAGTTACAGTATCAATTCTGTGAGTATACACTTTCGTATCATTTGCCACACCATTTCCCATGCTACTTGAATCTCCTAATGAAACTAGATTTCCACTAGCATCATGGGTTTCTAAATAGTTTTCAAAAGCAGTATCTGGTACATAGGTTAAAGAACTTGGTGCATTGGTTGTAATATCTAAAGTACATCTCACAGTAGAAGTTCCATCGGTTAAAGCATACGAAATTTGAGGTACTACTCCACTGTAATTTGTAGCTGGTATAAATGTGTAACTACCATCTCCATTTATAGTGATATCACCTTCTGATAAATTAGCTGTATTTCCAGCTGATATTGTTGTACCATTTACTACGAAATCTATAACGCTTAAGGTTCCTCCAGTATCATTTGCTAATAATCCGTTTGTGGCAGATACTGTTAATGTCGTATTCTGAATTGTTGTATTTGTATCTGCTGTACATGACAAAGAAAAACAATTTGCGCTAAACATATGAGTAACATCTTTATACCAATTAGTTGTGTATCCAGTTGCAGGTGTTGCAGCATCTGCAGTAATACAAGTTAAATTTGGATTATTTTGAGATTGAAAAAACGTGAAATTTACATTATTACCATTCGCAATATTTAAACTTGTTAGTTGATTGAAACTGCAATACAATTGAACTAATGCAGTATTTGTTGAAACATCTAATGACGAAATTTGATTATTCTGAATACCTAAATTAATCAAATTTGGATTTGACGATACATCTATAGAAGTTAACCCATTATTATCACATAAAAGAGTCTCTAAATTAGTATTTAAACTAACATCTAATGTATTTATTTGATTTCTTCCAAATGCCAAATATTTTAAAACACCGTTATTGTTTACATTCAAAATACTCACATTATTTAAGGTAAAAGATAAGGTTTCTAAAAGTGTGTTTGCATTTACATTTAAGATTGAAACTTGATTATTATCTAAAAATAATGTTTTTAAAAGTAAATTTGAACTAATATCAAGTGAAGTAAGTGCGTTATTTACACATGTAAAAGTATGTAAAGAAGTATTAAAACTTAAATCAATTGAAGAAACTAAGTTATCATTTATAGATAAGGTTTCCAATGCCACAAAACCCTCTATTCCTGTTAGGTCAGAAATTTTACCTGTAACATTGGGGAAATTTGTATTATTTAAAGGATCTGATAAATCTAAGCTAGTTATGGTATTAATATCTGATGTTAGAACTTGTCCATTAACAGTTCCATCAGAATCTATCCCCAAATCAATTAAAGCGAGTTCAAAATTAATATCTGGAATAGCTGTTGTGGCTAAATCATCTGTACTATAAGAGTATAAAGAAGATTGTACTGCTATTAAAAATCCGAGTAATAGTAATTTTGTTTTCATAATTATATAATTAAATTAACAATCAAATATGTTATTCATAAAAGCTTTTTAGTAAACAAAATTCTGAAAAATAAACAGTTCATTCTACAATCGGCATTTATAATATAACAAAATTAAACTCTAATCATCATGTTACTCATAGGTAAAACACCCTAACTCTTAAGTATTATTCCTCACAAACAAAAAACCCAAGCAGATTGCTTGGGTTAAAATTATAAATGTAATATAAGTGTTATTCAAAACTTGCTCCACTTGCAGTAACACTTCTATCTATTTTACGCATTAAACCTTGTAAAACTTTACCTGGTCCTACTTCTATAAATTCTGTTCCTCCATCAGCAATCATTGCTTGTACACACTGTGTCCATTTTACTGGCGCAGTCAATTGGGCAATTAAATTCTCTTTAATTTCTTCTGGATTTGTAACTGCTTTTGCAACTACATTTTGATATACAGCACACGTTGGTTCACTAAAAGTAGTGGCTTTAATTGCTGCTGCCAACTCTTCTCTTGCAGGTTCCATCATTGGTGAGTGAAATGCACCTCCAACTGGTAGTATCAATGCTCTTCTTGCTCCTTTTTCTGTTAAAACTTCACAGGCTTTTTCTACTGCTTCAATTTCTCCAGAAATCACTAGTTGTCCTGGGCAATTGTAATTTGCAGCTACTACAACACCATCTATGGCTGCACAAGTTTCTTCTACAACATCATCTGCCAAACCTAAAACCGCTGCCATTGTAGACGGAGCAATTTCACAGGCTTTTTGCATTGCCAAAGCCCTTTTAGAAACCAATGTCAATCCGTCTTCAAAAGATAAAACTCCGTTAGCAACCAAAGCAGATAGTTCACCTAACGAATGGCCAGCAACCATTTCTGGTTTAAAAGAATCTCCTAAAACTTTTGCTAAAATTACCGAATGTAAAAAAATAGCAGGCTGCGTAACCTTTGTTTCTTTTAATTGCTCTGCAGTTCCTTCGAACATAATATCGGTAATCGAGAACCCTAATATGTCATTTGCTTTTTCGAAATATTCTTGTGCTAATGCAGATTTTTCGTACAAATCTAACCCCATTCCTGTAAATTGAGCTCCTTGTCCGGGAAAAATATATGCTTTCATTTTTATTCTTTTTTTGTTGTTTGTGGGGCAAAAATAACCTTTTTATTAGAGACTATAAAACCGTGATTTTATAAGGTTAAAACTTAGAAGAATTTGAAAGTAATTCTATTTTTGTTTAATCTATTTATTTTGTTGTGAAACAAAACTAATATTTACTACCTTCGTTCATATGAAAGAAAAAGACAAACAATTAGCCGATACTATTTATCTTGTACTTGCTGCATTATTTATCGCTTCTTTGGTTGCTTCTAATTTAATTTTTCAAAAGTTTTTTTATTGGGAACCTTTTGGAATATACAGATTCGAAATCTCTGTAGGTATTTTACCGTATCCCATTACTTTTTTAATCACAGATATTTTATCAGAAATTTATGGTAAAAAAAAGGCGAACCAAGTAGTAATTGCTGGTATTTTTGCCTCGTTTTTTTCGATGTTGATTATTTTAATAGCAGATTTTTCGCCTGCAATAGTTAATTCTCCTGTAGATGATAAAACATTTCATCAAGTTTTTGGCTTGTCTCCTTTAGCTGTATTTGCTTCGATGATAGCTTATCTATTTGCTCAATTTATAGATATCAGAATATTTCATTTTTGGAAAAAACTTACGCACGGAAAACATCTTTGGTTGCGTAACAACTTTTCTACTTTTGCCTCGCAATTTATAGACACGTTTACAGTGCTATTTTTATTATCTTCTTTTGAAATTTTACCTTGGTCTATATTTACTGGCTTACTAATTAGTGGCTTTTTATTCAAAATTATTGTGGCTGCATTAGATACTCCGCTCTTGTATGGCATTGTATATTTATTTCGTAAAAGATTCAATTTAAAAATTGGAGAAGAAATTTTGTAATTGAATTAGCATAGCTGCGTCTAAAAAAACATAAACAACCTATAAAATGAAAAAATTAGCATTCTTACTTTTAATCACATTTGGCTTTTCGCAATTACAAGCACAAACTTCTATTTTCAATAACTTATTAGAAACACATGTTTCTAAAAAAGGTTTGGTAGATTATAAAAGCTTAAAAACAGACGAAGCAAAATTAGCTACCTATATTACTTATTTAGAAGATACAAAACCAAATTCTTCTTGGTCTGATGCAAAACAAAAAGCTTTTTGGATAAATGCCTACAACGCTTACACTTTAAAAATAATTTTAGACAATTACCCTTTAAAAAGTATTACAGATATCAAAGAAAAAGGTAAAACTGCTTGGAAAATTCCTTTTGCAAAAGTTGGTGGTAAGACATATACTTTAGACCATATAGAGCATGAAATTTTACGTAAGAACTTATTTGACCCAAGAATTCATGTAGGTGTAAATTGTGCATCTGGCTCGTGTCCAAAATTAGCTAATATGGCCTTTACTGAAGAAAATATTGATAGTGCTCTAGAAAAATTAATGAAAGAATTTGTAAATGATAGCTCTAGAAACAAACTATCTGAGAAAAAAGTAAAAATTTCTTCAATCTTTAATTGGTTTAAAGACGATTTTACAAAAGAGGGTACTGTTATCGATTATTTAAATAAATATTCGGATATCAAAATTAATAAAAAGGCAAAAATCAGTTACTTAAATTACGATTGGAGCTTGAACGAAAAATAGCCTTTCGAAAATGCTATTTTTGTTTCAAAACTATTTGTATCTTTCAATTTCAATTCTAAAAAACAAAGAATGTCAAAAACATATTACGACGCATCAGACTTAAGAAAATTTGGTAAAATAACAGAATGGAGCGAAGAATTAGGAAACAAATTTTTTGATTATTACGGTAAAGTTTTTGAAGAGGGTGCTTTAACTGCTCGCGAAAAATCTTTAATAGCCTTAGCCGTTGCCCATACAGAACAATGCCCGTACTGTATAGATGCTTATACCAAAGATGGTTTACAACGCGGTATTACAAAACCAGAAATGATGGAAGCAATTCATGTGGGTGCTGCCATTAAAAGTGGTGCTACTTTAGTACACGGTGTACAAATGATGAATAAAGTGAACAAATTAGAAATGTAAGCAGCCTAAAGTTTTTGCTTTTTGCAAAAATTTAGAGGTCATTTATTCCGCTTTTAGCGGAATCTATAATTTAAAAAACCAAAACAAAAATTTCTTCGTAAATATTGCGAACAATTTTTAATTTTAAAAAGAAGCTAAATAAGCAAACAGTTTACAGCATTAGTTTACACAACTAACAAACTGCTAACTGAACATCAAAAATATATGGCTACAAAATCATTAAAAGCAAGAAACAACGATATTGCAAATACATCTCGTCAAATGGAAATTCTTTCTAGCGGCATATTTGCAAATGGTGAATTACCAACTTTTGCTGCAAAAATTAAAGAAACAAATCAGTTTCCTTTACGCCCTAAAAAGTTAGAAATTTTACAAATAAACTTAGGTTATATGTGTAACCAAGTTTGCGAACATTGCCATGTAGATGCGGGTCCAGATCGTAAAGAAATCATGACGATTGAAACCATGCAACAGTGTTTAGAAATAATTAAAAAAACAGAAGCTCATACGCTAGATTTAACTGGTGGTGCTCCAGAAATGAATCCTAATTTTAGGTGGTTTGTAGAAGAGGCTGCGAAAGCCGGAATTAAAGATTTTATTGTACGTTCTAACTTAACCATTATTAGAGCTAATAAAAAATACTACGATTTACCAGAGTTTTTTAAAAAACACAATGTACATGTTGTTTCTTCGATGCCTCACTGGACGCGTGGTAAAACAGACAAACAACGTGGCGATGGTGTTTTCGATAAATCAATTAAAGCTTTACAAGAATTAAATGCTGTGGGTTATGGTATGCCTGGTTCTAATTTAAAATTAGATTTGGTTTACAATCCGTCGGGAGCCTTTTTACCTGGAGACCAAATGGCTTTAGAAAACGATTTTAAGAAAGCTCTAAAAGCAGATTTTGATATAGACTTTCATAGTTTATTTGCCATTACAAATTTACCAATTAGCCGTTTTTTAGATTATTTAATTGCTTCGGATAATTACGAAGATTACATGCATTCTTTATTAGATGCTTACAATCCTGCTGCTGTAGAAAATGTAATGTGTACAAACACTATTTCTATAAGTTGGGATGGATGGTTGTATGATTGTGATTTTAACCAAATGCTAAATTTAAAAGTAGCTAGTAAGGTAAAGCACGTTTCTGATTATAATGAGGAGTTGCTTCAAAACAGAAATATTATTATCAATCAGCATTGTTATGGTTGTACCGCTGGTGCAGGAAGTAGTTGCCAAGGAGTTGTAGCTTAATCTATGAATCAAAAAACCGCCTTATTAATTTTTGCAAATTCAGCAGCTAAAGAAGTAGAGAGAAAAGAGTTTCTTTCTACAGAAATTTTTAGTGCTTTAAACAAACAAACTTTAAAAAAGGCTAAGAAATCGAAACTTCCTTATTTTGTTGTTTCAGAAAAAGAACAAATAGGTATTTCTTTTGGTGAACGTTTTACCAATGCTATCGATTCTATTTTTAAAAAAGGATTTGATAACGTTATTACCATTGGTAATGATACGCCGCATTTAAAAACCAAGCATTTATTAGAAGCGAATACATCTTTAGCTAATAAGCAACTTGTTATAGGGCCGTCTAAAGATGGTGGATTTTATTTAATGGGAATTAAAAAGGCTCATTTTAACAAAGAAATCTTTTTAAAACTACCCTGGCAAACCAATAAATTACAAGCATCTATAGATACTATTTCAACGATTAAAAAAGAACAAATCTCTTTTTTAGAGTTGTTAATAGATCTTGATAATCTAGAGGATGTTAAAACGATATTAGAAAGTTTTAAAACACTTTCTTTAGATGTTTTTAAACTTTTAAAGAAAACGATTATTGCAATTAAACCTATTGTTTTTAGCAATTTTTCTTTTCATCAAACTTCTTCGTTTACCAAAAACTACAACAAGGGTTCTCCCCTATTTTTTGCGTACTTATAATTTTCGTATTGTTTAACAATACAAATCAACCTTATTTTACACAAAAATTCACTCGATGAAATACATTACTATGTGTTTACTTATGCTGGTTACTAGCATTGGGTTTGCACAACAAAAAATTACAGGAACTATTATAGATAAAAGTTCTGGCGAAGTATTGCCATACGTAAGCATTAAAGCGACAAATACCAACGGAACAACCTCCGATTTAAATGGTAACTACACCATTACCATTTTTAAAAACAGCCAATTTTTAACATTTAGCTATTTAGGTTATCAAACAAAAAAAGTAGCTATCAATAATAACACTACAATTGATGTAGCTTTAGAAGAACTTGCAACAAGTTTAAATGAAGTTGTAGTTACTGCACTTGGTGTAAACAGACAAACCAAAGAATTAGGTTATGTGGTTCAAGAAATTAAATCAAAGGATATTAATGAAGTAAAAACACCTAACTTTTTAGACAACTTATCTGGTAAATTAGCAGGTGTTACAGTATCGCAAGGTGCAACGGGCGTTGGTTCTTCTTCTAAAATTACCATTCGTGGTGAAGCTTCTTTTTCTAACAACAACCCACTTTTTGTGGTAGACGGAACGCCAATTAACAACAATACTGTTTTTAATTTTACCAATGAAGCCGCTGCTGGATTTCAAGAAATAGATTTCGGTAATGGTGCCATGGAAGTAAATGCAGATGATATTGCATCTGTTACCGTTTTAAAAGGGCCAAGTGCCGCAGCATTGTATGGTACAAGAGCTTCTAACGGAGTTATTGTTATCAAGACAAAAGACGGTAGTAAAAAGAAAGGTTTGGGCGTAAGCATTAACTCTTCTATTACTTTTGATAGTGCTTTTCGTTTGCCAGATTTTCAAAATGAATATGGGCAAGGAAACGCTGGTAATTTTGAATATGTAGACGGTTTAGGTGGTGGTACTAACGATTTAATTACCTATTCTTGGGGACCTCGATTAGATGCTGGTAATTTTATAGCTCAGTTCGATTCGCCTGTAACCTTAGCAGACGGAACTGTTGTTCGTGGTGGAGATACATCGCTGTATTCTTCAGAAAATATAACGCCTACTTTATTTAAATCGAACCCAAATAATTTAAAAGACTTTTATCAAACGGGTGTTACAACTGTAAATAATGTAGCCATTACCAATACTTTTGATACGGGTTCTTATAGACTATCTTTAACCGATTTAGATAGCGAATCTATCATCCCAGGTGTAAATTTAGAACGAAAAACGGCAGCGTTAAAAATGACGTTTCGTCCAACAGAAAAAACAAAAATAACGAGTAGTGTAAATTATGTAAACTCTAGTAGTGATAATAGACCTGCCAACGGTTATGGTAGTGAAAACGTAAATTATTCTTTAGTTGCTTGGGGACCTCGTTCTTTAAACATCAATAGTTTAAAAAACTACTGGCAACCAGGTTTAGAAGGTGTACAACAATATTCTTTTAACTATACCTATTTCGATAATCCATATTTTATTTTACATGAAAACACCAATTCATTTAACAGAGATCGTGTTTTAGGTAATGTAGCCATCAACCATAATTTTACAGATAACTTAAGTGTTTCTTTACGTTCTGGAATGGATTACTCATCAGAAAAAAGACAATTTAAACGTAACTTTAGTTCTAATCGTTTTAAAAACGGAGCCTATGCAGAACACGATGTTTTTTATCGAGAAATTAATACAGATTTTTTAATAAACTACAAAAACACCTTTGGTAATTTTACTTTTGATGCCTCTTTTGGTGGTAACAGATTAGACCAAACGGCGTCAACAAAACAATCGCAAACAACCAATTTGGCACAACCTGGTATATTTAGTTTAAACAATGCTGCCTCTCCTATCGAGGTGTTTCAGTTTGATTCTAAAAAGAGAATTAATTCGTTATACGGTATAGCAAAATTCGGTTTCAAAAACTATTTATACTTAGATATTACGGGTAGAAATGATTGGTCTAGTGCATTGGCTACTCCTTTTTCTGTAGACGGTACTTCTTTCTTTTATCCTTCTATTTCTTCTAGTTTTATACTTTCAAATTATACAGAATTACCAGAAAGTATTTCGTTTGCAAAATTAAGAGCAAGTATTGCGCAAGTTGGTAACGATACCAATCCGTACCAAACAGCTGGTGCATTTGTGTCGCAAACTACTTTTAATGGGCAACCTACTTTTAGTAATCAAGATTTTATACCAAACGCAAACTTAAAGCCAGAATTAACTACGTCTTATGAAATTGGTGCAGACATTCGTTTTTTTAGAGATCGATTAAATTTTGATTTCACCTATTACAACGCTACCACAAAAGACCAAATTATTTCTTTACCTATTGCCATTTCTTCTGGTTACAACCAACAGGTAATTAATGGCGGAAAAGTAAACACCAAAGGAATTGAAATTATTTTAGGAGGAACACCAATTAAAACAGCCAATTTTAAATGGAATACCACTTTTAATTTTGCTACAAACAAATCTACCATTAAAGATTTACCCCAAGACGAAGGTAGACTAACATTGGCGTATAGTAGAATTTATAATAGTGCCAACCAAACCGTTTGGTTTCAAGTAGAAGAAGGCGGACAAGTGGGTGATTTATACGGCACAGGGTATCAGAAAAATGAAAATGGAGCGTTTTTAATTGATGATAACGGCCGTTATATTGCCAATAATGAATTGATAAAATTAGGAAACTACAATCCTGATTTTACTTTGGGCTGGAACAATAGTTTTGCATATAAAAACTGGAATGCCAATTTCTTATTTGATTGGAGACAAGGTGGCGAAATAGTTTCTAGAACTAGTGCTTTGGGTAATGTTGGTGGTCAATTGGCAGAAACTTCTTTTAGACCAGATGCAGGTATTGTGGCACAAGGTGTTAATGTAAATACTGGCCAACCAAACACTGTTGCAGTTTCTGCAGAAAGTTATTACAGACAATATTATGATAGAAATCACGAAGAAAATAATGTGTACGACGCTTCTTATTTAAAACTCCGTCAGTTTTCTATTGGCTATACATTAAACTTAGCAGAGGGCTTTTTAGGTTTAAAAGACACTTCTACCCTAAACTTTTCTTTTATCGGTAACAACTTATTTGTCATTACAGAAAATCCACATTTCGATCCAGAACAATTGGCAGTACAAGGCAACGGTTTTGTTAGCGGTGTAGAAGATATGAGTTATGCTACAAGCAGAAGTTTCGGTTTTAAAGTAGGATTTAATTTTTAAGAAAACATCATGAAAAAACACATATACATCCTTGCAATTTTTGCAATACTCTTTGCTAGTTGCACCACAGATTTTGAAGAAATAAATACCAACCCCAATGCACCCGTGGCAGTTCAACCTAGTTTACTTTTAAGACAAGTAATGTACAATTTTGGCGAAAACATGAGTTACGAGGGCTTTGTTGCTGGAGATTTATTAGCACAACACAGAACCGCTTTAGATTTTAATTTGTTTGATAGGCACGATTTAAAAAGTCCGCAATTAGGTGGTAATCCTTGGAGCATTTTTTACACCAATTTACGAGACAATGAAATCATTTTAAAACAAGCCAAAGAAACACCTGCCTTTGCTGTTTATGAAGGACCTGCTTTAATATTAAAAGCATATATGGCCGCAGGATTGACAGATTTATTTGGCGATGTTCCTTATTTTGAGGCTTTCAACGGAATCGAAGGAACGGTAACACCTGCTTACGATTTACAGGAAGACATTTATCAGAATGAAAACGGAATTTTAGACAATCTTGATAAAGGAATTGCGGCAATAAATAATTACACAGGTTCGATACCTTTAGAAGGCGATATTATATACAACGGTAATTTAGCCCGTTGGATTCAGTTTGCAAACTCTTTAAAGATAAAATACCTCATCCGTATTTCTGCAAAAGTTGATGTTGCTGCGCAGTTACAAACTTTGTTCGATAACGGTAATTACATTCAATCAAATTTAGAAAATGCTGTTTTCGACTTTACAAATTCAGAACCAAACAGTTTTAGATTGGCACAATTAAGAGTTGGAGATTTTAACAACTTTGTACTTTCTGAAACGATGGAAGAGATTCTTACGGACTTAGACGATACAAGAATCAATACTTTTTTTAGACCCTTTGCAAATGCTACGGGTAATGAGTATAAAGGTTTAATAAATGGTATTGATGCATCTTCTACATCGGTTGCTCTGTCAGATTATTCTTTGGCTGGTACTGCTTTTAGAGAAGATACATCTAGTTTAGACGCTAATTTTATGACTGCTTGGGAAACCAGTTTTTTATTAGCAGAAGCCGCTGCAAAAGGATTGATCAATGCAGATGCAGAAACGTTGTACAATACAGGTGTAACGCAAGCTTTTGAGTTTTGGAACACCGATTTACCTGCAACTTATTTATCAGCAAATGCAAATTACAATGCTGTTGGTACTTCTCCATTAAACCAAATAATCACCCAAAAATGGATTGCATCCTTAATAAATGGTTATGAAGGTTGGATAGAATACAGACGTACTGGTTTTCCGGCATTAAAAGATGTTTCTGCAAGTTTAAATGCAGGTTTAATTCCGGTTAGAATGCCATATCCTGCAGAAGCAGCAAGTTTAAATTCAGAAAATTATAACAAAGCAGCAGCGGCTACAAACGGTAATAGTTTAGATGCTAAAGTTTGGTGGAACGAATAAAGTATGGATGTAATAAATTGGCAATGGTTATTGGTCATTAGTTCGAGTCTTATCTTGTTCTTTTTGTCGCCGTATGCAAAAACAACTTCGCAATTTTTTAAAGCAGTTCATAAAAAGAAAGCACCAAATACAGTTGTATTAACAGGTAGTTTAATTATTTCATGGATTTTTGCGAAAAGCATTACCAATGCAGCCAACTTAGGTTTGGCTTTTGGTTTGGTTGGTGGTGTTGCGTATGCAGGTTATTACCTTTCTTTTGCCATTGCTGGTATTATTATTTATCAATTAAGAACCGTTGGCGGCTATACAAGTATTCATCAATTTTTAACTTCGAAATTTGGTAAAAAAGCCATGGCAATCTTTTCGATTTTAATTGCTTTTCGCCTTTTTAATGAAGTATGGAGCAACACCATGGTTATTGGTAGCTATTTTGGCGCACAAGGTAGCACACCTTATTTTACTGCAATTATTGTATTTACTGTGTTAACTCTTGCCTACGCATTAAAAGGTGGTTTAAGCAGTTCTATCTTTACAGACGTTATTCAAATGGTGCTTTTCTCGGTTTTATTGCTAATTATCTTAGGTACAATTTTTACTACGGATGATTTTTCATCCGAAGAAATTATAAGTTCTGGTACCTGGAGTTTCGAATTGGGTTTAAACCTCTTTTTTGCGGCCTTATTACAATCGTTTAGTTATCCGTTTCACGATCCGGTTTTGACTGATAGAGGTTTTATTTCATCACCAAAAGTAACGCGTAAAAGTTTTTTATGGGCCAGTTTTTTAGGTGCAATTTGTATAGTCTTATTTAGTTTAATTGGAGTGTATGCACAAACAAAAGGAATGTCTGGGCAAGCAGCTGTAGAAGTAGGTAAAGCCTTGGGTATTGTTTTGTTATTAGTAATCAATTTTATAATGATTACCTCTGCAGCCTCAACTTTGGACTCCACATTTTCTTCTTTCTCTAAACTTTTAGCCATCGATTTAAATTTAGGAAAGTCGGTTTCTTTTGGAAGAATAACTATGATTACTGTAGCCGTTTTAGGTACGATTCCTGTTTTTTTAAATGCAGAAATCTTATCTGCAACTACCATATCGGGTACAATGGTTATTGGTTTGACACCTATTTTTATTTGTTGGAAAACTCAAGTACCTAAAATTAGTTACTACCTAAGTGTATGTTGTGGCTTGCTCTTTGGATTCTTACTAGTATTTAACATTTTTCCTGAAGCACTCATATTTACAACAGGAAAATACGCCGATTTACTTTGGGTAAATCTTTGGGGAATTTTAAGTTGTGTTCTTTTATACTTTATACCTTCATGGATCAAAAAATAGAAAATTTAGGCAAACTATCTGGTAAAACACTCCTTTTTGGTGGTGTTTATAGCAATCTGCAAGCTTTAGAAGCCTTAAAACAAATTGCCGAAAAAGAAGGCATTTCACCAGAAAATTGCATTTGTACAGGCGATATTGTAGGCTATTGTGCACAACCAGAAGAAACAGTGCAATTATTTAAAATATGGGGCGCAAAAAGTATTGTGGGCAACGTAGAAATGCAGTTACGTGAAAATGCCGCCGATTGTGGTTGCGATTTTAGAGAAGGCTCTAGGTGCGATGGTTTTTCGCAACTTTGGTATCCGTATGCACAAAGTAAATTATCTAGCAACTCTTTAGATTTTTTACAAACATTACCCAACACAATTCAGTTTGAATATGCTTCAAAAAAAGTTACTGTAGTACATGGTTCTTATTTCAATGTATCAGAATTTATATTCAAATCTACCAATTGGTCTAAAAAAGCACCAAATTTTGCTGCTACCAATAGCAATGTAATTGTTGCGGGCCATTGTGGTTTACCATTTCAAGATCAACAAGATGACAAGCTATGGTTAAATCCTGGTGTAATTGGTATGCCCGCAAATGATGGCAACCCAAGTGTTTGGTATGCCATTATAAACGATGCTAAAGAAAATTTTAACTTTACACATCACACCTTAAATTATAATTATAAATTAACAAGCAAATTAATGCAAAACGGTTTGCTTCCAGAAGAATACGCTAGAACTATTGTTACGGGTATTTGGGATAATACAGAAATATTACCTGCGATAGAAACAGGTTTACAAGGATTCGGAATTCAATTATAACATAAAAAAAAAGAAAAATGAGCTATTTAGAAACCACACACAATGTATACAAAGAAGCGGCACTAACACCAGATGTTGGTTTGTGTTGTACTACCAACCCTATTTGGGAACTTCCTGGTTTAAAAATACCAAGAATTATGCAAGAAATGAACTACGGTTGTGGTTCTACAGTGCATGCCAGAGACTTAACCAACAATCCAAAAATGTTGTACGTTGGTGTTGGTGGTGGTATGGAGTTGCTACAGTTTGCATATTTTAACAGAAACAAAGGTGGTGTTATTGGTTTAGATGTTGTTGATGAAATGTTAGAAGCTTCTCGTAAAAATTTTAAAGAGGCAGAAGTCCAAAACGATTGGTTTCGAAGTGATTTTGTAGATTTACGTAAAGGAGATGCCATGGCTTTGCCTGTAGAAGATAATTCTATAGATGTTGCTGCACAAAACTGTTTGTTCAATATTTTTAAATCAGATGATTTAAAGAAAGCCATTGCAGAAATGTACCGAGTATTAAAACCGCATGGTAAATTGGTAATGAGCGACCCTACTTGCGAGCAAGAAATGAATGACGAGTTACGTAATGATGAACGTTTACGTGCTTTATGTTTAAGCGGAAGTTTGTCTATTGCAAATTATGTAAAAGCCTTAACAGATGCTGGCTTTGGAACAATAGAAATTAGAGCGAGAAAGCCATATCGAATTTTAGACCCTAAAAACTATCCAACAGATGAGCTAATTTATATAGAATCGATAGAAGTTGCCGCAATTAAAGACCCAATGCCAGCAGATGGTCCTTGTATTTTTACGGGTAAGGCTGCTATTTATTATGGTGATGAAGACTTTTTTGACGATGGTGCTGGCCATACCTTATTAAAAAATCAACCATTGGCAATTTGCGATAAAACTGCTGCTGCATTAAAAGCTTTGGGTAGAGATGATATTTTCTTTTCAGAATCTACCTATCACTACGATGGCGGTGGCTGTTGTTAATAGAAGCTTTTAGCCGTTAGCTTTTAGCTTTTGGCTGCTATTTTTTAAAAGCATTAAAATGATATAAAACCTCAAATAATGAAAAAACTTTGTATTCTATTTTTAGTAATCAGTTCCACTGCATTTGCACAAAAAAAACTAGACAAACTATTAAACAAATGGAACACTAGAAATGTACCTTACATGTCGGTAGAAACCTTAGCATTGCCAAAAACCAATGCTATTTTATTAGATGCTAGAGAAAAAACAGAATTTGAGGTAAGCCACTTAAAAAAAGCCATTTATGTTGGATACGATAAATTTCAACTAGAAGAAACACTTACAAAATTACCCAAAGATAAAGACGCTAAAATTGTAGTATATTGTTCTTTAGGCATCCGTTCAGAAACCATTGCGCACAAATTAATTAAAGAAGGGTATACCAATGTTTACAATTTATATGGTGGTATTTTCGAATGGAAAAACAACAATTTTAAGGTAGTAGACACCTTAGGCAATCCCACAGAAAAAGTACATGCTTTCAGCAAAAATTGGGGCAAGTGGCTGCATAAAGGAATAAAAGTTTACGAATAAATGAATAAAGGCATAAAAAAGATGACTAAAAATCATAAAAACCTATTGCTTGTTTTTACTAGAAACCCAGAATTAGGAAAAGCAAAAACACGTTTGGCTAAAACGGTTGGTAACCAAAAAGCTTTAGAAATTTACAAGTTTCTATTAGATAGAACTAGAACCATTGCAAGCCAAGTAAACGCAGACAAAGCGGTGTATTATTCTGTAAAAATTAGAGAAAACGATCTTTGGGATGCTAGCATTTTTCAAAAACACCAACAAATTGGCGAAGATTTAGGTATCCGAATGCAAAATGCTTTTCATAACGGTTTTAAAGCGGGCTATGACAAAGTTTTAATTATTGGCAGCGATCTGTACGATTTAACACCAGAAACGGTAAACCATGCTTTTCATCAATTAGACACTAATGATGTAGTTATTGGGCCTGCAGAAGATGGTGGTTATTATTTGTTAGGGATGAATCGTTTGCATGAAAACGTGTTTCAAAATAAAGATTGGGGTACAGAAACGGTTAGAGCAGCAACATTAAAAGATTTACAAGATAAAAAAGTACATTTGTTACACGAATTAAATGATGTAGATGTATATGAAGATATAGCACACCATCCTGCTTTTCAACATTTATTATAAAAACAGACCAAACTAAAATTATGAAACAACAACAATTACAAGAAACCATCGATTTTTTAAAAGCAAAAGGTATTACCAAGCCTACTATAGGTATTGTTTTAGGTACAGGTTTGGGTAAGTTGGTTGATGAAATTACCATCGAAAAAGAAATTTCGTATGCAGACATCCCTAACTTTCCGGTTGCAACTGTAGAGTTTCACTCGGGTAAGTTAATTTATGGTGATTTGTCTGGTAAAAAAGTAATCGTAATGGCAGGTCGTTTTCATTTATATGAAGGTTATACGCCATGGGAAGTAACTTACGGAATTAGAACTATGCACGGTTTGGGCATTCAGAATTTATTAATTTCTAATGCAGCAGGCGCTATTAACCTAGACTATAAAAAAGGCGATTTAATGTTGATAGAAGACCACATCAATTTACAAGGTAGTTCTCCATTAGCTTTTAACGGTGCAAATGCCTTTGGTACTATTTTTGCCGATATGCTAGAACCTTATTCTACAAAAATTAATACCCAAATTAAAAACATTGCACAAGCACAAACTATACAGTTACACCAGGGTATGTATGCGAGTGTACTTGGTCCGCAATTAGAAACGAGGGCAGAATACAGAATGTTACAAATTTTAGAAGCCGATGCAGTTGGTATGAGTACCGTACCAGAAGTAATTGTTGCCAAACAATTAAACTTGCCATGTGCAGCTATTTCTGTATTAACAGACGAGTGTGACCCTAAGAATTTACAACCTGTAGATATTGCAGAAATTATTGCTATTGCTGGTAAAGCAGAACCAAAAATGATTGCCCTTTTTAAAGAAGTGGTGAAAGAATTGTAAACGTATATTATAAAATTTAAAAAAGAGCATATCTTTAGGCCGCCCTTTGGCATACCTAAAGATATGCTCTTTTTGTTTCTGTAAGATGTTATTTTTTTTTTAAAACTTTACAACTTAAAAAATTTTTAGCCTTTCTTTTTTCTTTTACTTAACACACTATTCACGTTTAAGTAATCTTATAGTTATATGCTTGTAAGTTTAAATTTACAACATGACTAGAGTCACTTTCTTTACTTTTTTTATTTTATTACAAACATTAGGTCAAGAAGTAAAATTCGAAAACTTTTCTGTTAACAATGGCTTATCTAACAATTCTGTTAAAGATATCGAAAATGACAATAATGGCGGTTTATGGATAGCTACTTGGGATGGTTTGAACTATTTTGACGGCTACAGCTTTAAAATTTTTAAAAATGATATCGACGATAAAACCACTATTGCAGGTAATTTTATATCTAAAATTAAAAAGGATGGTAATGGTCGTATTTGGATTCTTACCGAAGATTTTAAAGTAAGTAGATACATCGGTAATAAGAAGTTTAAAAATTACGCTTTTAAAGAAAAACCGATAGACATTTCAATTTCGAATAATGAAAACATCATTATCTATACAAAAAATAATTGTTATGAATTTATTGAAGGGCAATTTAAAAACAGACCAACACACTACGTTAACGATAAAAATGTAAGATTAAAAAACATCTTACTCACTAAATATCCAAACTTAGTTATTAATGATATTTTAAAAGATAAAACAGGTAATATTTGGTATGCTACACGTAAAAATGGTTTGTTTATCATTAGAAATAAACTAGATAAATCTAATAAATACCATATAGAAAACTATCTAAAAGACCCTTATTCGCTTACAAGTTTTAATAGTAACGAGATAGAAACCTTGCATGAAGATGTATTTGGCAATATTTGGTTGGGTGCTAAAGATGGTGGTATAAGTATGGCCTATACAAATTCTGATAAAATTCTCTCTATAGCTCCACATCCTATAGAAACTCCTAATATCCCAAACGAAACTTTACGCGCAATTACCAAAGATATTCATGGCAAACTCTGGTTAGGATATTATACAAAAGGCTTGTATTCTTATAATGCTGAAAGTAAAAATTATAAAAAATTTGCAATTAAAGAAGCTAAAGAGCAACCAGATTGGAAACGCATACGTACACTATTTACAGCTTCTGATGGCACCATATGGGCAGGAACTTATGCCGGAATTATAAGAATAAAAAAAAACGGAGATTACACTTTATATGATGCAACAAAAACCGCTAATTTTCCTAATAATAGAAATTATAGCATTTACGAAGACACCAACAAACACTTGTGGATTGCGTGTTGGGGTGGTGTTGCCAAATTTAATTTAAATACAAATAAATTTGAAAGCTATAAAGGGCAACATTTATTAGAAAAGTACCATGTTAGAGATGTAAGTTTTATAGACAACGAATTAATCTTAGCGACAGAAAACAATGGCTTACGATTGTTTGATGTGTATAAAGAAAAACTACAAACCATTCCTGTTAAAAAAGGACTTTCTAATTTTCATAAAGAAGATAAAAGCGTTACCTCTGGTAGCAACCATATAAAATTATTGGATTTAAAAAATGGCGAACTACAAACTATTACTACTAAAAACGGAATCTTAAGCAACAGTACCTACGCTGTGTATAAAGATTTAAAAACAGAATATTATTGGGTAGCAACTTTAGGTGGGTTAACCATTTTTGATAAGAAAAAAGGTATTATTAAAAATATTACTGAAAAAGAAGGTTTACCAAGTCAGCTTGTATATGGTATTTTAAACAATAAAAATGATGTTTGGATAAGTACAACCAAAGGCATTGCAATTATTAATAAAACTAATTTTTCTGTAAAACCTTTCTATCCAAAGGGCGGTTGGCAGGTTTCTGAGTTTTCTGAAGGTGCCTATTATCAAGATGCGAAAGGCGATTTATATTTTGGTGGTATTAATGGCTTAAACTATTTTAATCCTGATAATATTCAATTTAATAACACAGAAGTAAAGCTTAAATTATGGGTAGATTACAATGAAAGCTACACAAAAAACATTGTAAAAACACACAATCAAAACCACATAGATATTGATTTGATACCCATTCGATTTCCTATAAAAGTAGAAAAAAATATTTATTATAAATTAGAAGGAAAAGATAAAGAATGGGTGCTACTAAATCTTAATAATAAAATAAGCTACAGCAACCTTGTACCCGGCAAGTATACTTTTTTAGTTAAAGAGGGTAAAAACAGCAACCACAAGCTACTTTTTAATTTAGAAATTAAAAAACCTTTTTACCAAACCTTGCTATTTTTTATAATAGTAATTGCGCTCATTTTAATTAGTGCCGTCATATTTATTTACATCAAAAATAAAGCTGCGGTTAGACAGCAGAAAAAATTAGAAGAAAAAATAATTGCAAGAACCAAAGTTATAGAAAATCAAAAAAAAGATTTAGAAGACATCAACTCTAAACTCGATGAAAAGAATAAAAAAATACTGCTTCAAAAAGAAAAGTTATTAGAATTACACAACCAATTGAAGAACGAAGATTTTGAAATCGAAAAATTTAAAACTTTTGTTTTATCAGAATTTCAAGAACCCGTTTCTAATATCATAAAAAAAGCAAGCGAATTATCAGAAAATTCAGAAAACAAAAAAAATATTCTTTCACAAGCCAACAAACTAATCACAGTAATTTCTGAGTGGAATTATTTAAGTCAAATTAAAGATATTGGTGCGATAAAAACCTCGGTAGTAGATTTATTACCCATCGTAAAAAACAGTGTTAACAAACTAGAAAACGCATTGCAACAGCACAAAGTAGATTTTAGTTTTCACATTAATAAAACCCCAAATTGGGTAGAAGTAGATGTTTTACGTTTTCGTTTAATGCTTCAATATTTATTTAATGATATTCAAAAATATTCTGATAAAGGAAGTCAATTAGAATTGCAAATTAAGTACATAGCAGGTAATTTTAATATACAAATTACATCTAACAGTAGTTTACTATTAAATAGCTGGCATAGTGTAATGCATTATAGCCCTTATTTTAAAGCGTTTCAAACTTTAGTAAAAGATTTAAATGGCCAATTTTACAACTTTAACTTAGAAAATTCATTTAAAGTATCATTACAAATACCCATAGCAGCAATTAACACGAATGATGCACAAATAGAAACCATCTCTTGGAAACATTTTAAAGAACTTGACAACCTCGCTTCAGATAAAAAAAATGTATTGGTTTTTTGTGATAAAGAAAACACTAGTGCTGCACATCAAATAGTATTAGAAAACAACTATAATTTAATATTCGAAAATACTGCTAGCAATTTAAATGCAGCCACAAAACAACTTACAATACATAGCATTGTATTGTATGATGTTGCTTTTTCTAAAGAACTCTTATACTTTCTTAAAAATTCTGATGAAATTAAAAACAGAAAAATTCCGCTTATCTACATATCCGAAGATTTTAATACACAATTAAGAGAACAGTCTGTTGAGTTTGGTATCGATACTATCATTCAACTACCAGCAAGTACCTCGTTTGTACAAAAAAAAATAGCCTCTTTAATAAACACAAAAAGCAACGCACCATTAGACCATAAATTTCAACAACAAATATTTGATATTTTAACGGATAAAGAACAATTACAAACAGCAAATGACAAGCTCTTAAAAAAGAGTTTACATATTATAAAAAGTGAAATTCACAATCCAACTTTTAATGTAGAAATGTTGGTAGATACCTTAGATATCTCTAGGGTAAAATGTTATCGTTTATTTAAAGAGCGTTTAAAACAATCGCCCTCAGATGTAATCATGTCTTTAAGACTTCAAAAAGCAGAAGCGTTGTTAAAAACGCAAAAACTAAATATATCCGAAATAAGTTTTGAGTGCGGTTATAACGATCCCAAATATTTTGCAAAAGCTTTTAAGAAGCATTATGGTAAAAGCCCTAAAGAATTTAAACAACAGTTTTGTTAAATGTATTGTTACTGTAGGATTTTCTAAATGTTAGAGAATTGTTACTGTAACAAAACTACACCCAATCTGTTTCTTTTTTATACCAATTTGAACAATTTATACCCCTCTTAGAAACAATAATACCCCTATCGGGCATTTTGCCCAACTACATTTATCAAAACTAAAAACACAATTTAAATGAAAAATTTTTACTTATTATTAATTCTTGTCTTTGGGTGTATAGCATATACCGGTGCACAAGTAAAGGTAACAGGGAGTGTAGTTTCCAACACAGACAACCTCCCCATACCAAATGTATCTATTACTGTTAAAGGAAATAACAGTAAAGGAACTGCTACAGATTTTGACGGAAATTTTAAATTATCTCTAAACAATCAAACGGGTACTTTAGTATTTTCTTCTTTAGGGTATGAAACAAAAGAAGTAGCGTTTATCGGCAATCAAGTTTTAAAGGTAACTTTAAAAGAAAGTTCTAGTTCTTTAGACGAAATTGTAATTGTTGGTTACGGTTCTCAAAAAAGATCAGACGTTACTGGTGCAATATCTTCTGTAAAAAGCGAAAACTTTAACAAAGGGGTTGTTGCCAATGCGGGGCAATTATTACAAGGTAAAGTTGCCGGTGTAAATGTATCATCTAATAGTGGTGAACCAGGTGCAACACAAGATGTAATTATTAGAGGGGTTGGTAGTTTAAGATCTGGTACAACACCTCTTTACATTGTAGATGGTTTTGCTCTAGACAACACCAATAATGGTGTTGCTTCTAACCCATTAAACTTTATCAATCCTCAAGACATCGAAAGTATAGAAGTTTTAAAAGATGCATCTTCTGCAGCAATTTATGGTTCTAGAGCTGCAAATGGTGTTATTGTAATTACTACTAAAAAAGGTAAGAAAGGTAAAACTAAAATAAACCTAACACTTTCTAGTGGTTTTGCTACTATTGCAAATAAAATAGCTGTTTTTACTGCTGATGAGTTTAGAACCAATGTAAATGCCGTAAACGGTACTTTGGCAGATGGCGGTGGTGCCACAGATTGGCAAAAAGAACTTACAAGAGCTGCCATTTCTAATAACATTAACTTTTCTATGAGTGGTGGTACAGAAAATTCTTCTTACGCTGCTTCTATTGGTTTAGATGACCAAGAAGGAATCTTAAGAAACAGTAATTTAAAACGTTATTCTGGTCGTTTAAATTTATCACAAAAAGCAATGAACGATAAATTTAACGTAACCTTTAACCTAACAGCTACTAAATTAGACAATACAAGACCAAATGCCAATGCTGTTGTTGGTAATATGCTAAGTTTAAACCCTACAGATACACCTTATGAAAACGGTACGTTAAAAGGAAATTTAAGCAACGATATTTTAAACCCATTTATTGCAGAATCTCTTTACGGAGACTATACAAATAACAATCGTATTCTAGCAAACATTGCACCTTCTTATAAAATCACAAAAGGGTTAACTTATAAGTTAAACATGGGTGTAGACTACTCTATCACAGAAAGAGATGTGCAAAACTTACCATATGCTACAGAAACCAACACAACATTGGGTAGTGTAAATACGGCGACTACAAAAAATAGTAATACACTTGTAGAAAACACACTAACTTACAATTTGTATGGTGATAAAAGTAGTTTTACATTTTTAGCAGGTCATACTTACCAGCAAACAGAAGTTAGTCAAAAACAATTTTTCTTAGAAGGTTTTCCAGACAATGGTGTAGAACCAAGATATCAATTAGAAACTGCAAATCAACAAACAACGCAATCGGCTTTTGCAACTAAAAACGAGTTACAATCTTTCTTCGGAAGACTTAATTATACCTACGACGATAAATACTTAGTAACAGCGACAATGCGTGCAGATGGTTCTTCTAAATTTGGTAAGAATAATAGATATGGATATTTTCCTTCTGTTGCATTGGGTTGGAATATTAGCAATGAAAACTTTTTGGCGAATTCAACTACAATTAACAACTTAAAATTAAGAGCTAGTTGGGGACAAACGGGTAGTCAAGAAATACCATCTAAAATTACCAAAGCAAGTTATACAGAAAGCAACTCAAATAACGACACATACCCTTTAGATAGTAGTGCTACAGATTTAAGTGGATACCCTTACGGTTCTATTTTTACACGTTTGGCAAATCCAAATATTCAATGGGAAGTTGCTACACAAACCAACATTGGTTTAGACTTTAGTTTACTTAACTACAAATTAACAGGTACTATCGATTATTTTAATAAAGTTACAGACAACATCTTATTAGAAGTTGCTCCTACAGATCCTATTGTTCCTGTTTCTACCTACTGGACCAACATTCCGAATATGGAAATCGAAAACAATGGTGTAGAAATCGCTTTAGATTATAAAGACTATGTAAACGATCGTTTTTCTTATAATTTTGGAGGTAATATTTCTTTTACAAAAAATACAGTAAACAACTCTCCTTACAAAATTTTAACTACAGGGGCTGCAAGAGGTGCAGGACAAACGGGTGCTACTATTAACGGCGTTTTAAATGGCGAATCTATTGGTGCTTTTTACATGCAAGAGTTTACAGGCATTGGTGCAGATGGTCTAAATCAATTTAGAGACACAAATAATGATGGTGAAATTTTAGATGATGACAGAACTGTAGTTGGTAATGCCCTACCAGATTATGTATATGCTTTTTACTTAAACTTTACTTACAAAAACTTCGATTTAGGTTTTAATTTTAATGGTGCTGGCGGAAACAAAATATACAACCATGTAGCCATGTCTTCTTTTAATAAAGGAAACCTAGCCAACTCTTTTAACACTACAAACAGAGCTATCGAGTTTTTAAACGAAGCTGCAACAAACTCTAACCTAGTTTCTACAAGGTATTTAGAAAATGGTAGTTTCTTAAGATTAAACAATGCAACAATTGGGTATAATTTATCACCAGAAAGTATCGGTTTTGGCGAAAGCATTAAAAATTTACGCTTATCAGTTACAGGTCAAAATCTATTTGTAATAACAGATTATAGCGGTTTCGACCCAGAAATTAATACAGGTAGTCCTTTAGGTGGTATCCAAACTTTTGGTATCGATTACTTTAGTTACCCAAAGAGTAAAACAATTCTTTTAAGCTTAAACGTAGAATTTTAATTAAAAAATAATGAAAAATATAATAAAAAGTACACTTTTAGCATTCAGCTTCTTATGTATCTATAGCTGTAGCGATTTAAATGAAGAGGTTTTAGATGAATCTTTAACAGGTAGCGGGCAAGCAGAAGCAATAAGTGGTGCTATTGCACCAGCTTACGGGCAAGTTTCTTGGACATGGAGGCACACAAACTACTATGGTTTGCAATTGATACCTAGTGACGAGGCTATTTTACCTTACAGAGGTGGTACAGATTGGTATGATGGTGGTAAGTTTTTAGCTGCACATACACACTCTATTACACCAACAAATGATTTGGTTAAAAGTGCTTGGACAGAGCTAACAATTAATATCTCTAGAACCGTAAGTGCTATCGAAGTTTTAAGACCATTGGCAGATGCAGGTAATACAGAGGCGGCTGGTGCTTTATATGAAATGATTGCGTTAAGGGCCTATTTAAATATGTTAACATTAGACAGTTGGGGCTTGGTCTTTAAAAAAGAATTGTCTAGCAAAGATTCAGAAATCTTAAGAAATCAAGAGGCAGTAGATTATATAGAAAGCGAATTGTTATCTGTTGTAGACCTTATAAATAATAATAAAGGCCCGGGTAGAATGACACAAGCTGCGGTTTGGGGATTTTTAGCAAGATTGCACTTAAATGCTGCTGTATATAGAGATCCTTACGGTACACCAAACTTTACCACAGAAGATATGGATAAGGTTATTACGTATACCAATAACATTATCAATTCAGGACAATTTTCTTTATCGCCAGAATATTTCGACTTGTTTAATGATGATAACAATAGCAATGCAGAATTGATATTTGCTTCAGACCAACGTGGTGTCTTAAAAAGAGAACACAGTCGTTGGGCATATTGGTCTATTCCTGGTTCTATGTACCCAAGACCAGAACACCTAAGTGCAGATGGTACAGATGGGCCAGCAATTACATCAGACTTTTATCAAACTTGGGTAGCTGCTTATGGTAGCGTAGACCCAGCAGATGCAGACCCTAGGTTTTTACAAAAAAACACACAAGAAGCAGCCAACGGTGTAGCAGATCTTACAGGTTTATCTCCTTTAAATGACGAGAATAACTATTATTGTGTAGCTGCCAAAGACTTCGAAATTGATAGAGGTATTTTAAGAGGCGTGCCTTGGGCTGCTAGAAAAGATGAAAATGGTGCATTTTATACTTGTAGCGATGGATACAGAATTTACCCCGTAAAACAAATAAAAGGAAACGGAAAAGATAAGAATGTAGCTTATGTAAATCTTACAGAAAAAGTAGATTTTACTAACGAAGGAAGAGCTCATCATACAGGTTTTCGTGTATCTAAATACCAATTTAGCCGCACCTCTCCTAACGGAAACAACTTTAGCAGCGTAGATTTAGTCTTAATGCGTTATGCAGAAATTTACATGATGCGTGCCGAAGCACAATTAAGAAAAGGAGACAATGCTGCTGCACTAGCAGATGTAAATACTGTAAGAATGTCTAGAACTGCACGTGCACCTTTACCAACAGCTTTAAACAGTATCAACTTAGATATTTTATACAGAGAGTTAGGTTTTGAGTTCTATTGGGAAGGTTTAAGAAGAACAAACCAAATCCGTTTTAGTCATTACGAAGATTCGTGGACAGAAAAAACAGATACCAATGTAAACAACAGGTTGTTTCCAATACCACAAGTTGCCATAGATGGTGCTTCTAACACACCGGGTTACTTAGAACAAAACAAAGGATATTAGATTTTATGTTTGATGTATGGGGGCTTTTCTTAATAAGAGAGCTCCCTTTTTTTATCAAATTCACTAAAAGTATAGCATGAAAAACATTTTGAAAAACACACTATTGGTTTTGCTATCTATTTTGTACATAGGTTGTAAAAAAGAAACATCTAAAAAACCTTTAAATGTTATTTTAATGATAGGAGACGGTATGGGGCTTGCCCAAGTTTCTACAGCATTTTATTTCGGAAAAAATACACCAAATTTCGAACAATTTAAAGAAATCGGTTTTATAAAAACACAAAGTACAAGCCACACAATAACAGATTCTGCCGCAGGTGCAACTGCATTTGCAACAGGTGAAAAAACATACAAAAGAGCCATTGGTGTCTCTAAAGACAGTTTACCTATTCCTACCATAATAGAGACCCTGCAACAAAAAGGTTATCAATCTGGTTTGGTAAGCTTAACACCAATAACACATGCTACACCTGGGGCTTTTTATGCCCATGTAAAAGATAGAGATTCGCACGAAGAAATTGCTTTAGACCTTATCGATGCCAATATCGATTTTTTTGCCGGTGGTGGTTTAAAATACTTAAAGCGCAGAAAAGATAAAAAAGATTTGTATGCGGCATTGCTAGCTAAAAATTACCAACTAGATTCTGTAGAATTATCTCGTTATAATATTCACAAAAGAAATGGTTATTTATTAGCAAACGATGGTTTGCCATCAAAATTAGAAGGTAGAAAAAGTTTTTTTCAAGACGCTACGCAACTCGGTTTAGACTATTTAACAGAAAAAGAGAAACCTTTCTTTTTAATGATTGAAGGCTCTTATATCGATTGGGGCGGACACGCCATGGATGCCGAACTTTTAAAGCAAGAAGTTTTAGATTTTGATAAAACTTTAGGGGTTGTTTTAAACTACATAAAAAAACACCCAAACACACTTTTGGTAGTTACTGCAGACCATGAAACAGGAGGCGTAAGTATTGGTAAATCGTATGTTATTGATGAAGCAACAGGCGAAAAACAAGAAGAAACTACCAATGTTTCTATCAATTTTAACAATGACCAACATAGCGGTACGCTGATACCTGTTTTTGCAAAAGGACCAGGCGCACCACTTTTTAAAGGCATTTATGAAAACAATGAAATTTATCATAAAATTTTAAAAGCCATTCACAATAAATAAAAATAATGAACCACTATTCTACAATAACACGCGTTTTATTCCTACTTACTTTTGTAGTGAATTGCTCGCTTTTTGGGCAACAAAAACCCATCATTCATTCTCATAATGATTACTTACAATCTGTTCCTTTCTGGAACGCTTTTTCTAACGGAGCTACCTCTTTTGAAGCTGATGTATTTTTAAAAGACAAACAACTTTTTGTGGCGCATACGCTATCAGAAATACAACCTAAAAACACTTTTGAAACGCTGTATGCAAAGCCTCTTAAAACTGTTTTAAATTTAAAGTATCAAGAAGATAAGAAACTTATACTTTTAATAGATATCAAATCAGAAGCAGTATCAACATTAAACAAAGTAATTTCTGTATTAGAAAAATATCCTAGCATACACAATAGTAACAACCTCAAAATTGTAATTTCTGGTAATAGACCCCCTTCAAACACCTACAACACCTACCCTTCTTATATTTATTTTGATTGTCAAGAATTAGATACAGAAGTATCAAAAAAAGCATGGGATAAAATAGGAATGGTGAGTTTAAGTTTTAAGCCTTTTTCTACATGGAACGGTAAAGGAAGATTAACGCACGATGATGCCACTAAAGTTAAAAACATCATAGCAAAAGCAAAGAAAACAAAAAAGCCTTTTCGTTTTTGGGCAAGTCCAGATTCTAAAAGAGCCTGGAGAACTTTGGCTGATATGGGCGTAGACATCATTAATACAGACAAACCTTTTTTATGCGCCACTTACTTTAATACTCTGCCAAATAGAGCTATTACCTCTACAACATTTTCTAAAGTATACCAGCCCTCTTACAGCGCAGATCAAAAAGATTTACCTGTAAAAAACATTATTTTATTAATAGGTGATGGCAATGGTTTGGCTCAAATATCTGCCACAACTTTAGCAAATAATGGCAAATTGTCTTTAACACAACTAAAAAGTATTGGTTTTATAAAAACACAAGCTGCAGATGATTTTACAACAGATTCTGCTGCTGCAGGTACCGCGTTGGCTACGGGTATCAAAACAAATAACAGAGCCATTGGTACAGATCCTTTTAGAAAACCAATTCAGAATATTACAGAAATTTTAAGTAGTTTTAACTTTTCTACGGCCTGCATAACAACAGACAATATTATAGGGGCTACACCGGCTTCTTTTTATGCACATGCCATCGACAGGTCTGATGATGCTATCATTTCTAAGCACCTTATTAATAGCAAGCTAAACTTGTTTATTGGTGGCGGCGGTGCTAATTTTAAAAACACCTCTTTAACTACTAATTTTACCATTTTGCCTTCTTTAGAAAATTTAGAAAATACAACTGCAGATAAAGTAGGTGTATTTACATCTGCACATGGTTTAAAAACCATTATTAATGGTAGAGGAAACCTACTTGCCAACGCAACAAAAAAAGGTTTAGATTTTTTACATAAAAAAAACAAACCCTTCTTTTTAATGATAGAAGCTGCCAAAATAGACCATGCAGGTCATGCAAATGATACCGCAGGTATTTTAGCTGAATCAATCGATTTTGACAAAGCCATTACAGAGGCTTTAAAGTTTGCAGATACTCACCCAGATACTTTGGTAATTATTACCGCAGACCACGAAACTTCGGGCTTTAGCATCCCGCAGGGTAATGTAAAAACACATGAAATAGAAGGTTATTTTGCTTCGTACGACCACACAGCTATTATGGTGCCTATTTTTGCTTATGGCCCGATGTCTTATGAATTTCAGGGTGTTTATGAAAACAACGAAGTGTTTCATAAAATTATGAAAATTCTAAAGAAATAGTAGAAAAACTATCTATTTTTCAACTAAAAAACCCCAAACACTTGTTTGGGGTTTTTTACTTATAATATCTTTAGGATACTGCATTTAATTCTTGCATTATTTCTGCAAACAGTTGGTACGATTTAATGCGGTCTTCTATATCATAAATATTGGTTACCGCAATCAATTCATCTGCTTGGGTTTCTTCTAAAAACATTTTTACTTGTGCTTTTACTGTGGCTTTGCTTCCTATAAAAGAATGCTTTAACATTTGATGTACTTGCGGATGCTCTAAAATTTCTTGATGCTCTTCTGTAAAAGTAACTGGTGGTTTTACACCACTTCTTTTACCGGTAAGCAAGCCTACAATTAATTGTATTAAAGAGGTTGCAATGCGTTTGGCTTCTTCATCTGTATCTGCAATAATCACATTTACACCTGCCATTACATAGGGTTTATCTAAGGCATCCGAAGGCTGAAACTCTTGTCTATAAATTTTTATAGCTGTTGCTAAATAGGTAGTTGCAAAATGACTTGCAAATGCATACGGCAAACCTTTTTTTGCTGCCAAATGTGCACTATCGGTACTAGAACCTAAAATATAAATAGGCACATCTACACCTTCTGCAACCGTTGCTCTTACGCCTGCAGTACTATTTTCTTTCGAAAAATATTGCTGAATTTTAGCTACTTCTCTCGTAAAATCTTGTGCGGCACTCATAAAATCTGAACGAATGGCTGCTGCTGTTGCCCTATCGGTTCCTGGTGCCCTACCCAAACCTAAATCGATTCTGTTAGGGTATAACGTAGCCAATGTACCAAATTGCTCTGCGACTATTAAAGGCGAATGATTGGGCAACATAATTCCGCCAGAACCAATGCGTAATGTATTGGTTGCCTGTGCTGCGTGCCCAATTAAAATTGCTGTGGCACTAGACCCAATATGTTCTGAGTTATGGTGTTCTGCCAACCAATACCTGGTATACCCGGCTTTTTCGGCACTTTTTGCTAGTGCTATAATATTGCGAAAGGTTTGTTGTAATGTATTATTTTGAGATACCAAAGCCAAATCTAGTATCGAGTATAAAGTGTTTTTAAATTTCATAAAAGTATCAGAATCAATGTAAACGTGTGTTTCAAACTTTTTAAGGGACCACAAAGTTACGCAACCAATTTAGTTGTTTGCACTAAGGTTCTGTTAATTCTTACAATAGAACTATTGATACAATTGATAGGCTTACAACGCTAAAAGCTTAGCGTTTTTTACCTTTACTTTTTAGCTCTTTTATTTTTACGTAAATTAACTTTAAGCGGCCGTTTGCAGTGTCTCTTCGTTCTACTTCAAAGTTAGGTATCGACTGAATTAACGGTGTTAATTTTTGAAACCCATAATTTCTAGAATCAAAATTGGGTTGTTTCTTTTGCAACAAGCCACCAACATCTCCTAAAAAGGCCCAACCATCATCATCGGCAACAGCATCTATAGTATTGGCTATAAATTTTATTTCTTTTGAGGTAATGGTATCGTACTTATTTTTGGTAGCTGGTTTTGTAGTTGTTGTTTCTTGTTCATTGTCTTCGTTTTCTTGCTTTAAGATTTCGATATAAATAAACTTATCACAAGCTACAATAAACGGATTTGGTGTTTTCTTTTCTCCCAATCCGTACACTTTCATACCGGCTTCTCTTAAACGGGTTGCCAAACGTGTAAAATCGCTATCACTAGACACCAAACAGAAACCGTCTACTTTTTCTGAATATAAAATATCCATCGCATCGATAATCATGGCAGAATCTGTGGCATTTTTACCGGTAGTATAGCCATATTGCTGTATGGGTGTAATGGCATTTTCTAACAACATGTTTTTCCATTTAGACAAATGTGGCTTGGTCCAATCACCATAAATACGTTTAATTGTTGGGTTACCGTATTTGGCAATTTCTTCCATCATTTCTTTTACATACGCAGAGGGTATGTTGTCTCCGTCTATTAAAACTGCTAGTTTTATGTCCATTATATCTTGTTTATAGTTATAAAGATAGTGGGTTTCTTACAACTGTTAAAACTTAACCGCTTTTAAATTGTATTTTGTGGTTTTCTTTTCTCTTTTATTTTAAGATGAAAGTTTATTGGACTGCACATTTATAAAAGATAAGTTGTAACTTTCATATTTAAAACTAAAAAGACACAATGGGATTATTTAATAAAATACTAGGCAATGCTAGTGAGGTTTCTACTGAAAAATTAACAGAAAAATACCAACGCTTGTTAGTAGACAACGAGCATATAGAACTTGGTTTTAAATTGTTAAGAGACACGTTTATGTTTACCAACAAACGTTTAATTTTAATAGACGTGCAAGGTTTAACGGGTAGTAAAGTAGAATACAAATCGATGCCTTACAAAAGTATTTCTCGGTTTTCTTTAGAAACCTCGGGTACTTTTGATTTGGATGCCGAATTAAAAATTTGGATTTCGAGCGAAAACATTCCTTCTGTAAGCAAAAAGTTTAACAAAAGCATCGATGTCTACGAAGTACAAAAGTACTTGGCTAGTAAAGTGATGTAGATACTGTGCTTCGTTTTTTACTTACAAAAGGTGTTTTTTAGATGATTACCATTTATACAAACCGCCTCTTTTTACAAACTTATCTATATTATAATGCATAGTTTTCATAGCGTTTGCAACACCAACCTCTAAAATTGGTTTACTATAATTGTGTGTACCTTGCGCATTGTCAAAAAAACGACCTGCAGGATCTACCATTACATAACTACCCTTTATAGCTGTGTTGGATTCTGGTACTATAGTTTCAACGTTTTTATGTGTATTTAAAAAATAAGTATACTCTGCATCTGTAATTTTAAAATCATCAATTTTATTATCATTTTGGCCTTTTATTGGTAATACTTGTAATACTTTCCAACGTTGAGGGTTGGCAGAGGAAATAAAATCAGATAAATTTTCTTTAAAGTTTACACTATTTACCACTGTATTAATTTTTAAGCCATAACCATGACTTTTAATAGCAACTATTAAATCATAATAATTCGCCTTACTTAATGTTCTTTTCCCTATAATAGCTCTACCTATTTTAATATTGTTTTCTTCCTTTAAGCTATCAATACTTACAGCAATCCAATCTAAATACGGTTTGTTTTCTATTAAAAACTTTTCTGTTAATTTACTGCCATTGGTTACAATCATTGTAGTTAGGCCTAATTCTTTTGCTTTCTTAATTAGTTTGGGTAACCATTTGCAAAGTAAAGGTTCACCGCCTGCAAATGTTATTTTCTCAAAGCCTGCTAAAGCGATTTGCTCTACCACTTTTATAGCATCTTGTTCTGGTAAATGCCCTTTTGGCAAAATGGTTTGTTTTACATCTTGAAAGGTTGCAAAACAAAATTCACAACGCATGTTGCAAGGTTCCCACAAGTGAAAATTTATACTTGGTATAAAATTAGTATTCATAATATAGAGTTTAAAATTAGGTGTAGCACCAACTATATATGTATACTTACTATATCTATTGTTCTATTTTTACTATAAAATTTTTAAGATTTAAAAAATCCTTCCTTTCTAGTTCACTGCTTCTAAGTAAGTGCAGTATTTCTTGGTAATTCACTCGAATTACACCATTTTCTACGACTCCAATTTTCTCCATCGCAGTAGTAACATACCATAACTTTATTATTCTTTTTTCACCTTGTTTGATAAGATGGTTTTGTGCTTTTGTAAGTTGACTAATTGCTTTTCTATCTTGTGGAACTTGAGCTAATTGTTGTCTTAAATTTATTTTTTGAGAAGTACGTTTTAACTGCATTAAAACAATGTATTCGTTATCTTCTAAAACAACATCTGCATCTCCATTTTTAATTCCGTTATCTTCTTGCCAATTAGTATTAACTTTCCATACATCATCCCATCTAATTAGATAGTTCTTTAATATTTGTTCAATAACTCTACCATCTTTAGGTGTGTAGTTTTTCAAAATGCTTTCTGTAATCGTATACAAACCAGAAAAAGCACTAATTATACCTATCGGTGAAACTACCAATGTACCCAAACGAAGAAAAGGTTTCTGCCACATTGATAAAGGCATATTAAATGGGTCAAAGTCTTTTGTACACCAATCAAATGAAAAATCTTTAATTAAATTATTCATTTCATTTTCAGTAATAGGATTTCCTGAACCAGTTGCTATTTTACTTAATATAGAAGGTTTAGACATTAGCAATGGTTCTATACCAATACCTTCTAGTTCTAACATTCGATTAATAAACGCTTGTTTATAAGTAATATTAGGGGTTGACACTTTAAAACTAAGTAATGGTTTTACTTGTTTCTCAAATTTACTTTTTCCTAATAAATTTAAAAATGTTGTTAGGTGATTTAACTTCGGTCTATTGTTAGGTATGTCTTTATCCAATAAACCTAAATCACTCAATGCCATATCAATAGACACTAATTTAGTATTAGCTTCTTTATTTTCTACAGAATGAATGTTATTCACATATTTAATTTCTTCCCTTTCTTCTAAATTACGTGCAATGATTCTGCCATATGCATCATAAATTTCTTCATTTCTAGCATACAGCACACCATCTTTATGCCATTGCTTATTAAATTTTTCACTTTCAATAAAAGAAAATTCACTAGAGCCCATCATCTTCATTTGAAGTCCATCCTCTAAGGCATACCTTATGATATTTTCTCTTGTTTGTATATACGCTAACCCAAATAAAAACAAACTTTCGTGCTCATTTTTACTTAAAATTGAAAAATACTTTTTGTTGATTACTTCAATTTCTGGGGTCTTTGAAAAATCTATTAGGTTTTTGTGTTGTATATAAGCTATTAAAAGACTTAAAGCATCACCAGAATACTGTATATCTTCTGCACTTTTAATTTCATAATAACGACTCTCGAAGGCTACTATTAGCGCTAATAATAAATCTAAACCATCCTCTTTAGAATTATCAAAATAAAGAACAACTGCTTGCCATGAATCATTATGTTGAGCAAAGAAGTAGTTCCATTTATCAATTTCTTCTTTTAAATCTTCTGAAATACCTTTCAGATTATTTAAAAAGGTTAATCGTTCTGTATTTAAAAAACCAAAAGAGCTTTTTACAAAATCTATATAATGTTGGGGTCTATTATATAATAGAAAACTTTCAAAAGTTTCTATAAACCATTTTTTTGAGAAATAGTATTCAATTAATAAATGCGAATGCGGGTTTTGAAGCCAGTTAGCGTTTTGTGAAGTAAGAAAATCTGAATAAAATTCTTTTGAAAAAAATAAGCGTTTTTTATTTTTAGTAAGCCAGTTGTATAACTCATTTATAGGTAATTGCCATGCAATACGATACGCCTCAATTTTATTGCCATTGTTCCAAGCAATTTGAGCATCTTTTTTAATAGTAGTATTAGTGTTCATTATAAAACAATTTAAAGTTATCGCTTAAACGATATTGTTTTGAATGAACAATTGCAAATATATAAAAAATATACGCATTTATTTTATTACCCTTTAGATTCCATCACTAATTTATAAAAACACCTACTGTCCCACACTAGCCATACGCTTCATAGTATCAAAAAGAGCTATTTTAAAGGCATCATCTTTAGCGTACAATCTATATAAGTCAAGCTCTTGTTTGCGTTGTTTTGCCATTACATCATTCATTATTTTTTCAAAAGCAATACTTTTATTTTGTTCATCAGAATTATTCAAATACTTCGACTCAAAATCTGGATGCGCTTGTATTGATTTGGTTAAACTAACAAACTTTACACGTTGGTCTTCGGGTGTAACCTCCCAACTTTGAAACCAGCGCTCGTTAAAACTCTGTATAATCAAATCTAATGGGTCTTGCTCTTCACCACCCCCATGAGCTCCTCTTGGATTGGGGTTTTGAGGATCTACTATACTTTCCGAATCATCTAACCCTATAACTTCGTTTAATCGCACTCTTTCTAAGCCATAAGTTGATAAATCAACAGATTCTAATAGTTCGTCTAAACCATCAACAGCTGTATTATTTACAGGTAATTTAGGTATTAAAAACTTTAAAAACCAATACAGTTTTTCCCATACAACAATTTCAAAAGGCATAATAGAAGCCATTTGTCCGTAAATCTTCACAAATTGCTTTGCCTTAATTTTAAAATCGGCTTTATCATCGTCTTCTAGTTCGAGTTCATGTACAAAACGTTCCGCTGCACGTTCAATAATCGGACTCAATACTTGTGCATCTACTTTATTAAAAAATAACTCGTTAAAGTTTTCTACTTCGCTCCATTCATACACACCTACATCATCTAACACGTCTTTTAACTCGTGTAATACATTTACATCTGTGGCTTCACTTAAAGAAGTTGCTGTGTAAAAAGGGTCAAAAGATGCTTTTATATCTGCGGACGAATTAAAAAAGTCTAACACAAAAACATCTTCTGTTTTCTTTCCTAATTTGGTTGCTGCCCTGTTTAAACGTGATAAGGCTTGCACTACTAAAACGCCTTGTAATTTTTTATCTACATACATGGCACACAATTTAGGTTGGTCAAAACCTGTAAGGTATTTGTTAGCGACAACTAAAATTCTATACTCATCTTCATCAAATTTTATACGCGTATCTTTTTCTGCAAAGCCATTTATCTCTGCTTCTGTATATTCTATACCATCCACTTCTTTAGTTCCAGAAAAGGCTATCGCAATTTTAAATGGATGTCCTTTGTCTTTCAGAATATTTTGTAGGGCTTTGTAATAACGGATCGCAGATTCAATACTCTGCGTTATTACCATAGCTTTCGCTTTTCCTTTTAACTTTTTCTGATTTACTATTTTAGGAATAAAATGGTCTAATATTATTTCTGCTTTCGTATGAATCGTCTGTTGGTGCTGTTCTACATAAGCACGTAATTTTTTTTGTGCTTTCGCAGCATCAAATAGCGGATTCTCTTCTATAGATTTTTCTATTTCGTAATAACTTTTTAAAGTCGTGTAATTTGCCAATACATCTAAAATAAAACCTTCTTCAATAGCTTGTTTCATAGAGTACAAATGAAACGGTTTAAAACTACCATCGGCTTGTTGTACTCCAAATTTTTCTAAAGTAATGGCTTTGGGTGTTGCTGTAAAAGCCATATAACTGGCATTACCACGCATTTTACGTGACTGCATTGCTGCTACAATTTTATCTTGTGCGTCTACTTCATCCTCTTGATTAAATTGCTGCCCCATCGCTCTGTTCATGTTGTCATGTGCAGAACCACTTTGGCTTGAGTGTGCCTCATCAATAATCACCGCAAAACGCTTCTCACTTAAATCTGCAATACCATCTATAATAAATGGAAACTTCTGAATAGTAGTAATTATAATTTTCTTCCCTTGCTCTAAACTGTCTCTTAATTCTTTTGAGGAATATGCTGGCGCAATAATATTTTTCACTTCTGAAAAACTGGCAATATTATCGCGTATTTGCTTGTCTAACAAACGTCTGTCAGTGACTACAATAACCGAATCAAATAACGGACGTTCTACGTCTGTAATTCCTGGTACATTGCTGTTTTCAGGATAGGTTTCTATAAGTTGATAGGCAGCCCAAGTAATGGAATTGGATTTTCCTGAACCTGCAGAGTGCTGCACCAAATAGGTTTGACCCACACCATTTTTGCTTGCATCTTCTATTATTTTACGTACCACATCCATTTGGTGGTATCTCGGAAAGAATAAAGTTTTAGTTTGTAACGCATCTTTTTGTTTACCATCCAAACGCACAAAGTGCTGAATGATATTTGCCAAACTTTCTCTGGTGAATACTTCGTTCCATAAATAGTTTGTACGATGACCGATTGCTCCTTTTTCTAATTCTGGATTGCCTTTACCATGTTTATTTCCTTTGTTAAAGGGTAAGAAAAAGGTGTTTTTACCACTTAACTTTGTGGTCATATACGCTTCATCTGTGTCTACAGCAAAGTGTACCACACAACGTGCAAATTGTAATAAGGGTTGTTTGGTATCGCGTTGGCTTTTATATTGATGTTGTCCATGCACTCTGGCATTTTGCCCTGTCCATGCATTTTTAAGCTCCATAGTTACAATAGGCAAGCCATTAATAAACAATACCATGTCTATTTCTTCTCTTGGGTTGTCTAGACTATAGCGCAATTGCCTGGTTTCACTAAAACGGTTTTGGGCAAAATTATCTTTTACTTGCTGGCTGCTACTTGCTAATGGCGACTCATAAAACAATGTAAAATGCGCATCGTCTACTGGTAAACCCTTTTTAAGCAAATATAGAATACCATACTTTTTAACCAAACGATCATAACGGTTTAGAATTTTTAATTTCCAGTCGCTTTGTCTTTGTAACTTTTCTAGTTCTTCTTTTTGGGTACTTTCTAAAAAAGACCAAAAAAACTGCTCGTCTATTGCAAATTGTGCATTGAAATTAGAGGGCTGACCAATATAATAACCTTTTCCTGTTCTATAAACCTCAGTGTTTTCATTAACTGCATTTACAGACAAGCCATCCTTTTTAATGGCTTCTATACAAGTTCCTGTTAATGTTCTTTCTATGGCTGCTTCTAAAGCTTGTTCGTTGGTTTGGCTATGCATAATGTCCTTGTTTTAATATATCAATCATTTTTTCAGCATGTTTTTCAATTTGTGTTTCTCTCCAACCTTCTTCTGCTGTTATTTTAAACATGATTTGCATTTTTATACTATCTGAATTTTTATCGATATTAAAATTATTTTGTTTTGCTTTAGGCATATTATTTGTAAATCTCGAATTTTTCGAACTACTCATAATGCTTAAATTTCCAAAATTGTGTAAATATTTATCTTTTAGAATAGGATGATTGTCTGGTGGTGTTTGAGGGTAATGATGCTCTATAGAACTTTTAAATGTAAAATTAAAGTTCTTATATCCTTCTAGGTCTCTCCATAAAATATAATCTAAGTAATTGAAAACAAAGTTTTCTACAGAAGTCCCTTTATTTAATTTATCTAAATCTAAAACATCTTTAACAATCTCAGTTTTATCTTTATTATAAATAATATCATAATAATCAACTAACTCATTACCTTTCATAAGATATCTACCAAATAAGAAGGCTTCAGCTATTTCTTTTAAATAATCTCTGTAATCCTCAGCATCAATTTTCGAATTATAAAACAAGTAGTATAATGCTGCATTTAACCAATGTTTATAGACCATTGTTGGTGTAGAAACATGAAACATGGAAAGCAACATAATAATTTCTTGATTTAGAAAATTATCTTCTTCTTCATCTCCAAAAGCATTTACATAATTAACTCTATTATCTTTATACCACTTCATTCTTTTTAAACTCCAGTCTTCTTTATCTCCTTTAAATTCTCGCTTTAAAATAAATTGATCAAAAAGATGTTTTAACTTTAATAAATTATAACCAAAATCTACAACAAATTGTTTTCTATTAGGATTGCTTTTATTATAATAAGGTTTGAAAAAATCGAGTAATCTTTTGTCATCTAAACTAACTTCTCCAATATTTTTAAACTTAGAAGATGCATCTTCTGCGCAAGTTTGTATTTTTAACACATGAAGTAAGAAATTTTGAAAATTCACTACAGAATTGAAACGTTCTGGCGCATCTTTATCGTGGTTTTTATTTAAGTTAAAATCAAAATTGGATTCTGTGATTTCTTTGATTGATAATACTTTGTTTTCTTTACTATTTTCTTGATTCGACTTTAAATGTTGAGCAATTTCTTCTAAAGACTTACAATGAAATTCATTCCAATGATTTCCTCCAAAAATTGCGTGTCTTTCGTCTACAGAAAACCCATATTGAACATATCTTTCCATATCCGAACAAGCTTCCCAAATAGTATTAAAAGCATTGGACAAACCTTTATCTTCTTCATCTTTTAAAACTTCAAGCATATTAGCTTTTAAAATTTCATGCTTTTCTAGTTGTTCTCCACGATTATTCATTATTTCAAAATAATGATTTAAATCTGTTTCTTCCGGAACTGCAACACGTACAACTTTAACTTGTTCTGTTAGATATTTATAAAAAACATTAACTGTTTCTTCTTCAGTTAATAAAGTCTTTAATGTTTTTACAACATCTTGATATCTTTGTTGAATATTAGTATTGTACTCTTTATTTAAAAGATAGCTTCCATTAAAATCTTGCTTACAAATATGTTCTAATGTTTCAGTAGATTTTTTTCTACTATAAAATGTTAGATTCAAATTATAATCTATAACCTCAGTGATTTTATCACTAAAAGTATTGTGCAAAGCTGCTATCAATAAATTGAGCGTCGTTAATCTTTGCTGTCCATCAATAGTGTCGTAAAATATCTTATTGTCTTGTTGTCTTTTATTTATAACTAAAGTACCAATGTAATAGTTGTTTTTATTCTTATTGGAATCGAAAGCAAAATCAAAAACATCTTGAACCAATTGATTTACTTGTCCTTCTCCCCAAGCATAATTTCTTTGATAGATAGGAATACTATAAATATCTCTGTTTTCAAAGAGCTGTTTTATTGAAAATGTTGGTATATTGTCTTTAGTTAGCATAGTCCAAGTTTTTCAAAGATTGTTATTAGCTTAGTGACTTTTGTAGCCTTAATATCTTGTGTTTTTATAGCATCAATTCTAATGTTTAAAAAATCATTTGGTTTTAAAGCTTCTCTAATTCTTTTAAATACAAAAGGATAATCTGTTGCATAATTATCCATCGTGGCAAGTTGTACATTTTTATGTTTTAATCTTATTGTATAAGCCCATAAAAAAATCTTCTCTATAGCTCTATCTACTTCTGTTAAACCAAATTTATCTACATAAAATATAAGTGCACATTTAAAAAGATTGTAAACATATTTATCTCCAGTTCTATAACGTCCTTCATAAACTTCTAAAGCATCAATTATTGTTTTTGCTGTTCCTTGTGGTTTTATAGTACTTTTAATAGTACCTATCATTTTTTTGTAATGATTTATCAGTTCAAAAAAACGTTTACCATTTATAATAATCTGATCTAATTGAAAAGGGTAAGGCATATTATTTTTATCAATATTTCTATTATAATCTTTATTATAACCTTCAATATAAAAATGACTAATTCTATACATTGCAGCAAATGGATATGGCTCTTCAACATTTGGGCTTATTCCTTTAAAAACTGATACATCATTTTTAGTGAATTTTCGAGCCGATTTACCGTTAGTCCAATTTCTAATTCTATATAAATGATAGCCAAAAATAGATTCTAATTCTTTTTGTGGTGTATTTTCCCAAGTTTCAACAATTTTGGTTTGCTTTTCCTCACTAACATTATTTTGCATTTCTCTCAAATGAAATGCTTTTAATAAATCATGAGGTGCTAAATCTACACCACGTGCATTTTGAGAGTCAAAAAATTGAAATGCTTCAGAAACATCTTTTAAAACCACTTTAACAACTTGACATCTTTGATAAAAAAACAAAGTTGTTTCCACATCAAAATCTTTAATTCTTTGTGCTATTTCTCTGTAATTGTCTCTTAAATTTCGTTTTGATATTTGATTAGACACCTTTAAATTAGTTGCTAAATCTAATTTTGGTATGCTTGAATATACCTCCTTGGTTGCTCCATAAAGCGTTTCATTATTCTCTATTGCCAAAGCAATAAGTATAAGTGTTAACGTACGTTGTTGTCCATCAACAATATTTAATACGCCATCATTGTCTTGATGATAAACTACTGTACCCAATCTATATGCAGGTTTTGTTTTAAAGGTTAAAATATCATCTATTAATTGATGTATGTTTTTTGTAGACCATTTATAAGGTCTTTGATATTTTGGTATAGTAATATTAGTTTGAAGTAAATCTTCCACTGTTATTACAACAGGTTGAATTCCTTTTTCAATTTCTGGCGGATTCTTAGTCATACATTAACTCATTTTAACTTTATAATTAACCGCTTCTATACACAAATTACTAGCATCACCTTGCAACACTAAAACGTCACCTTTTAAAATAGCATCATTAAAATTATACACACGATAAATAAAGAAATTATCTTGTTCTTGTTTACTGCGCTCTAATTCGTTTCTGGTAATAAAAAAAGGCGTGTTTTTATTACTTTTAGTTGCTTTTACCTCAATAAACATTTTGTTACCTTCTGTGTCAAAAGACAACACATCGTAGCCTAAACCATCACCTTTATCTTTGGCATGGTGTGCTACTTTATTGGCTAATTTTGGTTTATTGGCTTGTAAAAGTTTTTCTTTTTCAAGCTGTATTACAAACAACTCCCCTAAATCGCCAATACGTTTGTTTTCTTTATTGTTTTGTATGTGGTTGGTAATACTACCATTAAAACTAACGTTGGTTGTGGTTACATGTACACCTGATGTAGCAACAGTTTTGATTGCTATTTCAGTAATAACTTCAGGTTCTAAAATGGTTTCGGTGTCTAAATGCTGTGCAACAGCATAAATAAAATCTTGTGTGAGTATATTGTAGTCTTCGTCTATATAACAATCTGTAGTTAACCTAGCATTGTGCAACCTTAATAGCTCTTGGTCTTTAACAATAATTGGTTTTAAAATATCGCACATATTATTAAAATGTGAAACATTTTCAATGCGACCTTTTACAGGTGTATAGGTGTAATTTATTTTTGATGCAAACGTTTTAAACATCCCAAATTTATACAGATAATAACGCTCAGGATATTTTAATACCAAATAGACAACTACTGCTCTATGGTCTTGATAATCGTTTTTAACATCAAAATTAGCAGCAATAAGCTCTTTCATTCCAGCTCTAAAAGCCTCTATTCTATATAGTAAATCTTCTTCTTCGCTATAAAGCGTTTTAAACAAATCACGAACCGCTTCTGGCTGTACTTCTGCTGTTTCTACCAGCATGCCTTTTGGAAAATACATTCCAGACATTAACAAGTTTTCGGTTGAACTTAAAGACGTTTGTAGCATTGCGTAAAAATCTTCTGCTTCAATATCCCAATGGTCTTGAAATTGCTTTACAGCCTCCCATTTGTACAACTCTTGGTTGCTAATGTGTGCAAATTGGTCTTTATAGGCTTGTAGGTAGGTTTTAATTAATGGTTGATTCATAGCTCTATTTTTTTAACACACCCTAACTTTACCAGTTACCACACTATTTATTAAACTACTCTTATACTCTTTTAACTTGGCTATTTCTTGCTGTTTTAAACTAATAGCGGTTTCTATTTTTTGCGATGCAGTTTCTATATATGCCGATATTTCCTTTTGTTCTGAAAGTGGTGGTAGAAATAATTTTATATTTTTTAAATCGCCAATCCCTACATTTCCTTGAGTATTTGTATTTGTTTGAAATTTAGCTTCCGTTTCAAATACATCAGATTTCAAATAATTACATAAAAACAATCCTAATAACTTTGTTTGATTAGGTTTAATAGTTACACAAGAATATGAAACAAGAAAATTTTCATTTATATCAACATAAGTTAAAGTTCCGATAGTTGCATATCTAGCTAAAATAATGTCACCTTTAGTGCTGCGAATTTTTTTTGAAAGTTTTTTATAATCTGTTTGACTTACTTTTTTACAATTAGCAAAATCTATTTCACTTGCAAGTTCTTTTAAATCTCCAGTCATAACATAAGGATAGCCTTGTTCAACAGTCTCAGGCATATAATGATCAATATCACCAATTGTCAAAACTAAATGCTTTAAACAAATCTCCTCCCAATGCGCAGGAATCTCACCAATCCACTCCACACCAGAATCTTTCAATGCAACACTATCATCCAGTCCACGAGTTACGGCTTTATGTATGAGTATTTGTTTGCGTTCTTTAAGCAAGTTGATTTGTTGCTCTTTTATGTCAATAGCAGCGTCTATTTTACTGGTTTTATCGTCTAAAAATTGGGCAATTTTGATTTGCTCTTGAAGTGGTGGAAGAATTACGATAGTATTTCTAAAATCATTTCTACCTAAAGTTTTTCTAATAGAGCCTGTCCCTTTTTTTGAAAATTCATTGAGTACAGCCTGATTATTGGAAAAATACTTTTTAAACCTATGCGAAACCTCTTTGGTAAACTCAAATCTTAAAACGTGATATGAAAAAGATAGATTTTCAATTTCTTCATCAACTAAGGCAGACAAACCTAAATCCTCTAAAGTTTCGCTACTTGGAAGAAATATTAAATCTCCTTTATTAACTAGATTCTTTACTCTATTAGTTTCAGGTGTAGTAACTTCCATAAAATTCATTTTTGAATTTATGGTATGCTCAAGATTTTTATAGACATCGGTGTAATTAACAATTCTCACTAAAGATTCATTCTTTTTAATTAATTTATCTATGCCACTTGATGAAAATCGACCAATATTTGCTAAACGAGTAATTTCCCAATGCTCAGGAATCTCACCCAACCATTCTACACCAGAATCTTTATAAGAATCGTAGCGTTGTATTTTATTTTCTACATTTACCATTACACCAAGTTTAAAATGTCTGCAATTAAACCATCACTTTGTTTTTCTAGTTCTAAAATATCTGCAGTAACCTCTTCTATGTTACGCAATGGTGTATGTTTGTAGAAGTATTTGTTAAAGCTAATTTCGTAACCAATTTTGGTAGCGTCTAGGTTTATCCAAGCTTCATTAACATGTGGTTTTACTTCGCGTAAAAAGTAGCTATGTATGTTATCTTTTAATGGTACGTTTTCGGTGTCGCGCAGGTCGCTTTCGGTTTCGTAAACGGTGTATTCTCCTTTTTTATTCGTAGCATAATACCCAAAGTCGGCTAAGTCTTTTTCTTCGCAATCTAAATGCGCTAGTAATTTTGCTAATTTATCACCAGATAATTTTTCTACTTTTTTAATGACTTTATCGGCATCAGCACTGTACCAACTTACCGCATTTAAAATGGCTTTTTTATCTGCTGCAGAAAGGTCTAGCTTTTGGGCTTTTACTTCAGCATCTACTTCGGCTTTAAAATCATTAAAATTGGTGTACAATTTATCTCCAAATACATTTTGTAAGGCTTTGGCATTGGTTACTAAGCGTAAATGTTTTGCCCAAGTAGCTGGTTTACACAATTTGGTTTTATTGGCAGACGATAGGTTGAGCTCGTTTTTTTCGCACCATGCTAATAATTCGGCTTCATGTTGTTTTATATTAGTATATATGCTGTCTCCAAAGGTTTCAAACGCATATTGCATGGGTTCTTGTAACACTCTATCGTAACGTAAGGCTTCTATACGCTCGTTGGTAAATTGTGCTTTTAAGCGTTTTGGGCGTTCTATGGTGGCTTTGTAATAGCCAAAATCTGCATTATCGAATACCTGCGCAGCAATACCTTGCTCGCCTTCACGTTCGGCAACGCTCATGTTGGTATAGGTGTTTACAATTTTGGTAATGTGTTTTGGTGCAAACTCACAGTTTTTGTTTCCTAAATTTTTACGCAGTTTTCTATATAATTGTCCTGCATCAATCAATTGCACTTTACCTTTACGGTTGGCAGCTTTGTTGTTACTTAAAATCCAGATATAGGTGGTAATGCCTGTATTGTAAAACAGGTTGTTGGGTAATTGCACAATAGCTTCTAACCAATCGTTTTCTATAATGTGTCTACGGATGTTGCTTTCACCACCACCTGCATCTCCTGTAAACAGACTACTACCATTATGTACCGAAGCAATACGTGTACCAGTAGTACTTTGGTGTAAAGGTTTCATTTTAGAAACCATTTCCATTAAAAATAGTAATTGCCCATCCGAAGAACGTGGAATGGCATCTGCTTCTTCTTCAACTCCCCAATAGTTTTTTAAACTGATTTGAAAACGTGGGTCGATGACGTCTTTACCATCTTTGATATATTTTTGCTCACTAGACCATGATTTTCCGTAAGGCGGATTGGATAACATAAAATCGAAAGATTTGCCTGCAAACTCGTCTGTAGATAAGGTAGAACCTACTCTGATGTTTTCAGGATTATTACCCTTAATCATCATATCAGACTTACAAATGGCGTAGGTTTCGTCGTTAATTTCTTTTCCGTACAAATACACGTCACCCATCGCTTTAATAGCACCTTCTTCGTCTTTAATAAAGTTTTGTGCCTCTGTAAGCATACCACCAGACCCACACGCAGGATCGTAAATAGTCATTACTGGTGGCAAATTGTCTTTTATAGGGTCGAAGATAATGTGCGTCATTAAATCGATTACCTCACGTGGTGTAAAGTGTTCTCCTGCTTCTTCGTTATTTTCTTCGTTGAATTTTCTGATTAGTTCTTCAAAGACATACCCCATTCCTAAATTAGATAGTGCTGGTAATTTTCTGCCTTCTGGATCTTCTTTTTCAAAAGGTGTTAAGTTGATGTAAGACGAAGTAAATTTTTCTAAAACATCAAGTAATACATCTTTGGTTGCCATATGGCGCACTTGACTACGTAGTTTAAATTTCTCGATGATTTCCTTTACATTAGGACTAAAACCGTTCAGATAATCTTCAAAATTGGCTTGTAATATTTGTTGGCTATTGGTAGCGGTATCTTTTAGTTTTTGAAGCGTCCAGGTGCTTACGTTATAAAACACATAACCCGAAGCTTCACGTAAACCTGTTTCATCCCATTCGGTAAAACCCGCTTCGTCTCGTTGGAATGCTAATTCTTCTAAAACAGCATCTTTTGTTGGTTCTAAAAGTGCGTCTAAACGACGTAAAACAATCATTGGTAAAATAACGTCGCGGTATTTACCACGAACGTAAACATCTCTAAGGCAGTCGTCTGCAATAGACCAAATAAAAGATACTAATTTATTGTGTACGGATTTATTCATAAAATTGGGTATATATTTAATATCAAAGTTTCCTTTGATAGTAATAGCTTTTTTTTTGAGCCTTAAAAATAGTTTTTTATTATGAAACAACGTTACGGTTTTACGTAATAGTTTGTTAATTTACAGGCATAATTATAGCATCAAAAACCACTTTCAAAAGCAGTTTTTACACTACTAATCCCATTAAACAAATGCTATTTCTCTATAAAAAAGCGCGTTATCAAAGTATTAAAAACGCCTTTAGACGCAAATTTCACTGCATCAGGGTGCAATTGCTACCGCATCAGGGTGCAACTTTTACTCCACCCTACTCCGATAAAAGTTGCGTACGTACGCAGTGAGCGTTGTTTTTGGGCAAAAAAAATCCCAATAACCGTAGTTATTGGGATTTTTAAAAATTACTTGATGTTTACACCTAGTAATTACAAAAGCGTACTAGGTTGTTCTAGAAAACTTTAAGTTTTTAAGCATCGTTCTTAACTTTACCGCAGGTCTAAAAAGAATGCGTGTATTGGTAATGCCTTCTGCAGAAACTTCTCCTTCTGTTTCAAATCCTTTCGAGCTTAAACTTATTTGAAAGTTTCCTAATTTACCCAAACGCACAATACGTCCTTGTTTTAACTCTCTAATAATATTTACCTCTAAGATGTTTAACAGCGACAAACAATCACTTTCCGACAGTGCCGATTGTTCAGAAATCATTTCTGCTAACGTTTCAAAATCTACGCTACCATTGGCAACTACAGCTGCGTAATATTTTGCGTCTAATGTTCTATCTTGAGGATTTTTCCTCTCTATTGTCTTAAATTTTATCGACATTTAGTGTATATTTTAAAATTACAATTCTTCTTACAACCTTTGTTTTTAGAGGCACTTGCAAGGCGATTCCTCTTTGTGTACGCTTTTAAAACTCTGCAATAGCATGCCCAACCACATGCGTTTTGATGTAGTTAAACCATAAGTAAACCAATTACTTACAGGAGTTGTACGCTAAAAAATTAAGTCATGTGTTTACCAAGTTGCAGTCTGTTGTACTGCTTTATTTTTAATAAAATAAATTTGGTAAGCTTAAAGAAGAATTGTAATTTTGATGTGCAGAAAAAAACACAAATACTTCTTAAAGTGTTACCGTTTTAAAAAAGTCTTAGAAACAACAGTTTTCTTAGACTTTTTTGTTTTTGTAAAGATATTACATCTGTTACTGCTGTTAAAACAATTTTATAAACAGCTTATTGACAAAAACATAGTTGTAATGCTCTTGGTGTAAAACTAAAACTTTTTCTGATGTAAAAAATTCGTAATACAAAGTTTTATTTTAAAGTTATTCACTTTTTTAAAATTTTGCTTCCTTTTAAAACAGCCTAAAAAACTAAATTACAACGAGTTGTAAAACTAAAACTTTTTTCTTATTTAGAAAGAAATACTTATTCCCAATTCCCTTGAAGTTTTTAACAAAAAGTACAAATTCACTATAAATACACCTTGTAGCTTTTATCTGAGCGCTAAAAACTTTAATTTTGTAAACGATGCCTTAAGCTAGTAATCTTGTAAAGTGTAAGGTCTTTTATAGAGCACAGACCAATTGCTTACAAGCACAAATAGCGAAGTAAAAAACACATGAACAAGTACCTAGAAATTTTTAAAAATTCGTATTCCGATTATTGGAACTACATCAAACAATCGGTTCTTTTAGAACTGAATTGGGAGAATTATTTCTACGGATTGATTCTAATTTCTTTACTTGTTTGGGGTTTGGAGGCAATTTTTCCTTGGCGCAAGCACCAGTCTTTGTTTCGAAAAGATTTTTGGCTAGATACGTTTTACATGTTTTTTAATTTCTTTTTATTAAACTTACTGGTATTGATTGCTTTATCGAATGCCGCTGCCGCAATTTTTAATGATATTTTAGGCGTTGTAGGGTTGTCTATTGCCAATTTTCAGGTCTTAGAACTCAATACCTTGCCGTTTGCTTTGCGCATTTTTATCTTTTTTATTGTAATTGATTTTGTGCAATGGTGCACGCACAGATTATTGCATCGTTTCGAGTTTCTGTGGAATTTTCATAAGGTACACCACTCGGTTAAAGAAATGGGCTTTGCAGCACATTTGCGTTACCATTGGATGGAGCCCGTAGTGTACAATTCTTTAAAATACATTCCGTTAGCCATTATTGGTGGTTTTACCGCACAAGATGTGGCATTTGTCCATTTTTTTAATATTACCATTGGGCACTTAAACCATGCCAATATCAATTGGGATTATGGCTGGTTAAAGTACATTTTAAACAACCCAAAAATGCACATTTGGCATCATGCAAAAGTATTGCCAGAAGATCGCAAACAAGGGGTAAACTTCGGAATTACATTAAGCATTTGGGATTATCTTTTTAAAACGAATTACATACCGCATTCTGGTAGAGACATCGAAATTGGTTTTGAGGGTGACGAGCAGTTTCCGAAAGGGTTTGTACAACAGGAGTTGTATCCTTTTAGTAAAAGGGATTAGTTGGTTGCTATCGGTTAAAGTGGTTTCTAATTAAAAGAAATTGTATCGAGAATTCTTTCTCCTCTCTCATTCTTTTTCATTGATGAAAAGAATCAAAAATCTAGACGTACTTTTAAATTTCTTGAATTCTACTTTGTAATCCACTATCGCATCCAGACCACTCCATTTTTTTGGATGCTTGCCGTTACTTACAATTTGAATTCTTACAAAATTTAAAATAGGTCGGTGCTGTATGTTATCATG